>NZ_JACHVB010000020.1:0-300000 GCF_014230085.1 Ruficoccus amylovorans
CCTAGGGCTAACGGACATTCAAGTAGTTCTAAAGTATCTGTACATTTTGCGTCAGTGATGTTGTAAGGCATTGATGGCTAAGCGATATGAGCTAACAGATGAGCAATATGAGCAGATCAAGGATCTGCTTCCTGGCAAGGTTGGCGATCCCGGGCGCACCGCTGAGGATAACCACCGCTTCATCAACGGGGTCATGTGGGTGCTGCGTAGCAGCGCGTTTTGGCGAGACATGCCGGAGCGTTACGGCAATTATGAAACGACCTATAAACGCTTCAGCCGCTGGGCCAAGAAGGGTATCTGGGAACAGGTTTTTAAGCGATTATTGAAGGACCCCAAAAACGCATATGTGATGATCGACTCGACTCTCGTTAAGGCCCACCAGAACGCCACAACGGGAAAAAGGGGGCGATGTGTCAGGCTCTGGGGCGATCCCGTGGAGGACTGACCACGAAGCTGCACATGCTTTGCGATGCGCTCGGAAGGCCACTTAAAATGCACCTCACCGGTGGTCATTGCAATGACTGCACGCAGGCCGAAACGCTGCTTGAAGGTCAGCGTGCCCAAGCCGTCATCGCAGACAAAGGCTATGACTCAAACGCCATTCGGGCCTTCATCGCTAAGGCCAAGATGAAGGCTGTTATTCCCAGTAGATGCCACCGAAAACAGCAAATCCCCCACGACAAAAAACTCTACAAGCAAAGAAACAGGATCGAACGCCTATTCGGTACGCTCAAACAAAACCGCCGCATCGCCACAAGGTTCGACCGAAACGACTCTCACTATATGGCATTCGTCTTCCTCGCATGCGCCCTCATTTGGTTGACATCCTGAATGTCCGTTAGCCCTAGGCAGCGGCGGATTTGACCAGGTTCTTGCCGGTAAGGAGGCTGATCAGCTTTTTCATCGCGGGGGTGAGCACGCGGCCCTTGCGGTGGACGATGGCCAGCGGGCGCGAGAGCTTTTTACCCTTGATGTTGAGCGAGCAGATCAGGCCCTGCTTGACCTCCTGTATGACGGTGGTCGAGGGGACGATGGAGATACCCGCGTCAATTTCGACGGCGCGCTTGACGGTCTCGATGTTGTCGAACTCCATGACCGGCTCGATGTCGAGCTTGACCTCCTTGAAGAACTGGTCGGTGGCCTTGCGGGTCGGGATGTCCTGCTCGAATCCGATGAAGCGGTGCTCGGACAAATCCTTGACCTCGACCTGCTTCTGGCGGGCCAGCGGGTGGTTCGGGCTGCAGATGACCACGAGGTGGTCCTCCTGAAAGGGGATGACTTCGAGCTGGCGGATTTTGTTGGGGTAGGCGACCAGGCCGAGATCCACGGCGTTGTGCAGCACGTCTTCGTAGACGAGATTCGAGCGGCGATACTCCACGCGGACGTTGACCGAGGGGAACTCCTGCAGGAACTCCTTCACGTACGGCGGCAACTCGTGCAGGCCGATACTGTAAATGGTGGAGATATGAATAGTCCCGCTAATAACCTTTTTCATCTCCTGCAGCTCGCTGGTGAGCTTTTCGTACATGTGCAGGAGCTCCTTTGCTGACTCGTACAGCTTCGAGCCTTCGCGGGTAAGTCGAAATTGTTTTTGACTACGGTCAACAATCAGGACATTGAAGTGTTTCTCCATCGCCCGAAGTTGTTGACTGACGGCGGACTGGGTAATGCCATTCAGCTTGGCGGCACGAGAAAAGCTCTGGCTTTCGACCAGATCGCTGAAAATCTTGAAATTTTCTATGTGCATGGACTATTGCATAATGGAATCTAATTGCAAATCAATAATAATTTTAGCGAATCTTATCTTTATTTCGCAACATGATTAAATACGCTGAATTTGCTGCCCGCTGCGAAGAAATCCAGAACCGGATTCACAAGGCTTGCGAAAACTCGGGGCGCCGACCGGAAGAGGTGACCATTCTTCCCGTGACGAAAAACCATCCCGCCGACGCCGCCCGGTACGCCGCGCAGGCCGGCTTTGCCGCCGTAGGGGAGAACCGTGTGCAGGAGGCGATGGAGAAGCAACCGCTCGCGCCAGAGGGGCTGCGCTGGGAACTGATCGGCCACCTCCAGTCAAACAAGGCCCGTCAGGCGGCCACTCATTTTGACCGCGTGCAGTCGGTGGACTCGGCAAAGCTCCTGCAGCGTCTCGACATCGCCGCCGCGGAGGCCGGGCGAACACTCGCCATCCTCCTGCAAATCAACGCCGGGGACGATCCGGCCAAGTTCGGGGTCCACTGCGACGAGGCCGAGCCCTTGCTGGCCGCCGCGTTGGCCTGCTCGCACCTGCGGGTTGACGGGCTGATGACGATTGCCCCGCTGGACGACGACAAAGCCGTGGCCGCCCGCGCCTTTGAGCGATTGCGCCTGACCCGCGACCGACTCAGTGAAAAACTCGGCACGCCTTTGCCGGTGCTCTCGATGGGGATGACCGACGACCTGGAGGAAGCCGTCAAGGCGGGCAGCACACTCGTCCGCATCGGCACCGCGCTCTTCGGGACGCGTCCGGGGTATTGAGGGAAATTAAAACCGGTTCGGGACTTATTCGGAAAGAATGGGCCTCCCGCACGATGGAGCCTTGCTGGCTCCGCAGGGGCGAAGGCCCCCTGCATGCTGTTCCAGCCGGAGTGCACCCCGGCGTCGGAGTTTGGGGTTGCCGGGGGGCGGGGAATCTTTACCGTGACGCGCTGAATGAACCCCCACGCCACTCCCGAACGCAAGGCCGCTTTGCTGGCTTTGCTGGACGACCCTTCCAAGGCCGTGCGGACCGCCGTGCTCGAAGCCTACCGGGAACTGGGCGAGACGGGAGTCTCGTGGCTGCGCGAAGCCGTGCGCGCCGATGGAGATCGGGCCGATGACGCCCGCCGCGTGCTTCACGAACTGCGCGAGGACGACCCGAAGGCGGCCTTTATCGAGTTCATCCACTCGTACCGTTACGAGCTGGAAACCGGCGCGCTCATGCTCAACCGCACCTGGTATCCGGATCTTGATCTGGCCGAGTGCTGCCTGTTCCTTGACGCCATCGCCGACCGCTGCGAACAGCTTTTCTGCGAGCCTTCGACAGACTTTGAAAAATGCCGCGTGCTCAACCGGGTGATTTTTCACGAGTACGGCTTCAGTGGAGACCAGGAGGATTTTTACCACCCCGATAACAGCTTCCTCAACCGCGTGCTTGAGCGCCGGCGCGGGCTGCCCATCACGCTCTCCATCGTGTACTTGCTCGTGGCCTACCGCTGCGGGCTGCCGCTGGAGCCGGTCGGCTTTCCCGGGCGGTTCATGGTCGGCTGCTACACCGAGGGCGAGCCGTTCTTTATCGACGTGTTCGAGAGCGGGGTTTTTCGCACCGCCGAGGAGCTGGAGGCCATGCTCGAATCCCACCGGCTGGAAAGTGACCCGGGCATTCTCGCCCCGATTTCAGTCGGCGAAGTGCTCGTGCGCTGCTGTCGCAATCTCGTCAACCAGTTTACCCGGGCGCGTGACCCCGAATCGGCTCGCCTCTACGCCGATTTCGTTCATGAATTCGAAAATGCTTACAAGCGCAAAGCTTGATCAGGACACGGTCTATAGCCTCGACGATTTGAACGACTGGCCCCGCGACGGCGTGTCGCTCGCTGTGCTCGGAGACCCGGTGGCGCACTCGCTGAGCCCGCGCATGTACCACGCCGCGCTCGCCTGCATGGCGCAGACCCAGCCGATGTTCGCGCACTGGCACTACGTGAAGATGTACGTGCCCGAAGGCCAGCTCGGCTCCGCACTGGAGCGACTCTGGGAGGCCGGTTTTCTCGGAATGAACCTCGTGCTCCCGCACAAGGTGGCGGCCATCCCGCTGGCGGCCGAACTGGACGACAACGCCCGCGAAGTTGGCGCGGTCAACACCCTGCTGCGGCTGCCGACCGGCGGCTATCGCGGTTACAACACCGACACCTACGGGTTGGAGGAAGCTGTCCGCCGTGACCTCGACGCGCAACTGGCGGGCGAGGATGTGATCCTGCTCGGGGCCGGAGGCGCGGCCCAGGCCGTGGCCCACCACATTTTACGCAGCGGCTGCAAGTCTCTCTGGATCGGCAACCGCAGCCAGGACCGGCTGGCCCGGGTGCTGGACGGCCTGCAAGCGGTGGCCGGGGAGGGGAGGCTGCACGGTTTTGACCTGACAAACCCACCCGCCGCGCTTCCGAAGACGGGCTTGATGGTCAACGGCACCTCGCTCGGGCTGCACCGGGGAGATCCCGCGCCGGTTGATGTGAGCGGTTTTTCGCCGGAGCTGAAAATTTACGATATGACCTACGGGCACGAGAACGCCCTTTGTCTGGCGGCCCGCGAACGCGGCATCCGCTACGCCGACGGGGCCTCGATGCTCGTGTGGCAAGGGGTGCGGGCGATGGAGATTTACAGCGAAACCGCCGTGCCCGCCCAACCGATGATGAACGCCGTATGCGCCGGTTCCGGCTGCCCTGTGCGCCATGTTTGAGTACATTGAAGAAATTGACACGCTCGTGCCGTGGTTCTTTCCGCTGGCGGTGTTCCTGTTCGGGGCCTGCTGGGGGAGCTTTTTAAACGTGGTCATCTACCGGGTCCCGGCGGGGAAGTCCGTCATCCGGCCCGGCTCCCATTGCGCCTGCGGCCAGCCCATCGCCTGGTATGACAATATCCCGATCCTGTCGTGGTGCCTGCTGCGCGGGAAAGCCCGCTGCTGCGGACGGTATTTCAGCTTCCGTTACCCCTTTGTCGAGTTGCTGACCGGGGTGCTCTTTGTGACGGCGTGGCTGCTGCTGCCGCCGCAGGTGGCCTTGGCCGGGTTTGTCTTTATCGCCCTGCTGATCGCGGGGACTTTTATCGATCTGGACACGATGACCCTGCCCGACCAGATCACGGTGGGCGGGTGTATCGCCGGGGTTGCGCTATCGTTTCTGTTGCCGGAACTGCACGGCTTTGGCGGGGGGGAGCCGTGGCTCTTGCGCGCCATTCGCTCAGCCGTCATCGGGATGACGGGCGCAGCGGTCGGCTCGGGCGTCATTCTGTGGATCGCGCTCAGCGCTGAGGCCGTCCTGCGCCGGGAGGCGATGGGCTTCGGCGACGTGATCCTGATGGGCTGCATCGGGGCCTTCTGCGGCTGGCAGGGAGCGCTGTTCGCGATTTTTGGCGGGGCGCTGCTGGGGACGCTGGTCGTGATCCCGATGATGATTTTGCAAAAGCTTTTCGGTCTTGCCCTGCCGGGGCCGGGCAAGGTGGTCAAGGCCGGGGCCGAAGGTGTCTCCGCTGCGCTCGACAAGGAAGAGGCCGCGGCCCGCGCCAAGGCCGAAGCCACCAGCAAGGCCGCCGCCCGTTCAGCGGGTTCCGAATGCTCCAAGGGCGATGCTGGCTCAGAGGACATCGCTGCCTCGTCCGAGTCTGCCAAGGCGGGTGCCGCCGCGCAGGAAGCCGCCGCCGACCAGCAACTGGGCATGGGCGTGGCCATTCCGTTCGGGCCGTGGCTGGCGCTGGGCGGGCTGGTTTATTTCCTGTTCATGCGCGGCCCGACCGACGCTTACCTGGAGGCGCTCAAGGCCGCTGTCTTCGCCCCCCTCGGCGGTGGTGGTGCGTGACCGCACTGGACATTGAGGGGCTACGCCCCTACGCCGCCAGAAAGGCGGCTACCCCGGTGAGTGCCCGCACGGGGTTGGCGTGGCGGGGCGCGGCGTATGGTCGGTGGAGCGGGGAGTTTGTTTACGCGGTCTCGTCGCCGGTCTTGATCTTTTCCGGATTCCAGCCTTTATTCAACCGACATGAAAGCCCGTCGCAAGCCCGTGAAAAAACGCCTGAAAATATTGGGTGTCGGCTTGGCTGTGCTGGTGTTTTTTCCGCTTTCGGTACTGGTGCTGATTCTTTACGCCCGGCGTGAAGTCGAGACTTCGGCGCAGGGACGGGTGGCGAGCGAGGCTGGAGGCGTTCCGAAAACGCGGGTTGCGCTGGTGCTGGGGTGCTCGCGGTATTTGGACAGCGGAGAGGAGAATCTGTTTTTCTCCGCGCGGATGGATGCGGCCCGCGAACTTTACGAGGCCGGGGCGGTCGAGTACCTGCTGGTCAGCGGTGACAACTCTCGGCCTGACTACGACGAAAGCTCGGACATGAAGGAGGCGCTGATGGAGCAGGGCGTGCCGGAGGAACGAATCGCGTGCGATTATGCCGGATTCAGCACGCTGGATTCGGTCCTGCGGGCGCGTGAGGTATTCGGACTGGAGCAGTTTGTTATCGTTTCGCAGGGGTTCCATGTGCGCCGCGCGCTCTACATCGCTCGCGCCAACGGCCTCGACGCCACCGGCTACGCGGCTCGCGACGTGGGCGGGACCGGAGGAAAGTTTATCCGGCTGCGCGAGGCGCTGGCCAGGGTAAAAGTCCTCCTCGATGTGCGCGTGTTCGGGCGCGCGCCGAAGTTCCTTGGAGAGCCTGTTGTGATTGGCCAGCATCCTTGACCGTTGGGGCGTTATTGCCGTGTTTTTCCACGATTCCCGTAAAACCTTTCGGTTCCTATGCATCCCATTCTGAAACTCGTCCTGCTGCTTTGTTGCAGTAATGTCTTCATGACCTTCGCCTGGTACGCTCATCTGAAGGAGATGAACAACCGGCCTTGGATCATCGCGGCGCTGGTGAGCTGGGGCATTGCGCTGCTGGAGTACCTCTTTCAGGTGCCCGCCAACCGGATCGGCTACACCGTGCTCAGCGTCGGGCAACTCAAAATCATTCAGGAGGTGATCACGCTTTCGGTCTTTGTCCCGTTCTCGGTCTTCTACATGCGCGAGCCCCTCAAGTGGGACTACCTCTGGGCCGGGCTGTGTCTGGTGGGTGCGGTCTATTTTATGTTCCGCGATAAAATTGCCTGAGGATCGCGGGCGGCGGGTTCGGCCTCGCTTTCGCGGGAGGGGGAGGGTGCGCCCATAATCGGCTTGCCTGAGGGCGGGGCGAGGGCTTTGATTGCGGGTTTCGCACCGAACCGACATGAGGCCCGAGTTTTCCATCATCATCCCTTTCTACAACGAAGAAGAAAGCGTCGTCGCGGTGCTCGAAGAAGTCCGCCGCTGCCAGCCGGAGGCCGAAATCATCGCGGTGGACGATGGCAGCTCCGACGCCACTTGGGAGAAAATCTGCTCCGTACAAGGCATCCGTGGGCTTCGCCCCTCGGCCAACCGGGGGCAGAGCGCGGCCATGTACGCCGGGCTCCAGCGGGCGACGGCTCCCGTGGTCGGCCTGATGGACGGCGACGGCCAGAACGACCCGGCTGATTTCGCCAAGCTCCTGTCCGCGATGAACGAAGGCGTGGACGTGGTGGTCGGCTACCGGGCCAAGCGCAAGGACACCTTTAGCCGCCGGGCCGCCTCCAAGATCGCCAACCGCATCCGGCGGATGTTTCTGGACGACGGGGTGCGCGACACCGGCTGCTCGCTCAAGGTCTTCCGGCGAGAGGCGGTCCAGTACCTGGTGCCTTTCAACGGCCTGCATCGCTACCTGCCCGCGATTTTCAAAAAGGCCGGACTGCGCATCGCCGAGGTCCCGGTCAACCACCGTCCGCGCGAGCTGGGCGTCTCCAAGTACACGAACTGGGACCGCGCCCTGCGCGGCATTTACGACCTCATCGGGGTGAGCTGGCTGCTCAAGCGCAAGGTCCATTATCCCTCTATCGAAGAGAATTTGCATGATTGATTGCCTGACTTTCCTGGCTACCGCCACCACGACGGCAGCCGATACCGCCGCGCAAGCCGGTTTTATGGACCGCACCTTGTTCGAGGTGCCAGGGCTTGGCCTGACCGTGACGCTGTGGAAGGTGATCGGCTACTTCGGGGTGGCCGTCTTTGGCTCGCGCTGGCTGGTGCAGGTCTTCGCCACTCATAAGGCGAAAAAAGTGACCATGCCCCGCCTCTTCTGGTACATGAGCCTGACCGGCAGCCTCTGCCTGATCTCGTACTTCATCTGGGGCAAGAACGACTCGGTCGGCATCCTCTCGAACCTTTTCCCGGCGACCATCGCGTTTTACAACCTCATCACCGACATTCGCCATGCCAAGGTGCAAAAGGCCGAGGCGCAGGAGATCGGCGAATGATTTTTTCAACGGAAGTCCGGGAAGATTGGTGAGCAATTATTGCAGGCCTTTCATTCCGACCTTCCTTTTAAAATCCTTTGGAACCTAATTACCGAAGAGCCAGAACCCGGCCTTGATCCACAGCGGGATGGTGAGCATCCCGGCGAGGCAACTGGCGGCCACGGCCTGGAAGGCGAGGTTACCGGAGCCGCCGTAGTGCTTGGCCAATACAACCGGGAAAATCCCGCAGGGCATGGCGGCGTGGACGATGACGACGTCCCGCACGGCGGGTGAAAAGGGAATGACGCAGGTCGCCCCGAGCATGAGCGCGGGCAGCACGAGGTGTCGCATGCAGACGCCCCCGGCCACGACGCCGGGGCGCAACCGGGCGCCACTTTCGCGGGCCAGTTCGCAGAAGGCCACCCCGATGATAAAAATCCCGACCGGGATGGCGCAGGCCGCCAGCATGTCGATCAGGCCGAGGGCGGCGGAGGGAAAAAGGTCGTGCCCGCCCAGGTAATTCAGGGGCAGGCCAATGAGCACGGCCACCGCCGGGGGCGAGAAGGCTTTTTTCAGATTGCGGCGGTTAAAGCTCCCCGAGACGACGCTAACCCCGACCGTCCAGATGGCCAGGTCCACCCCGACGTTGACCACGAGCATGACCCCGATGGCCGCGTCGGAGAAAAACAGCGAGGCCACCGGGATGGCCACGTAACCGTAGTTGTAGGTCGCCGCGACAAAGGCAAACGTCCCCCGGTCACGCGCCTCGCGGATGCCGAACAGCGGCGCGCACAAGGCCGAAACCAGCACCCCGCCCGCCACGAACAAGTAACCCGTAGCGACGGATTCGACTACGACCGAGCTTTCGCGCAGCAGTTCGTTGCCCAGCACGAAGCGGAAAATCAGGCACGGGTACAGCAGGTACACGACCAGACGCATGACTTCGCGCTCGCCCTGCGCGGAAAACCACCCTCGCGCCCGGGCTGCCCAGCCCAGCCCCACCAACAGGAAAACCGGCAGCACCGCCGAAAAAATTGTGCCGTAATCGACCATAAACAGCCGGGTATTATCCTCTGCCCGTCCGCGCCTGTCTAGGTCGTTTTAGAAGCGAATTCGGTCACGAAGCACACAAAATAATTCCGTTTCCCAACAGAAATGAGACCAGCCTTTTCAATCGCCTTGATCAAGTCAGGGATTTAACAGGAAGAGCGGAAAGAGCGCCAAGCGGGACAGGAGGCATCTTCTTCCTTACTTTCCGGCCTTCCTGTTAAATCTTTTAGGCCCTGGCGCAGCGAACCTCATGCTTCCTGGGCCTTGGGCAGGGTGATGGTAAAGGTGGTGCCGCCGTTGGTCATGGTCTCGAAGTCGATGCTGCCGCCGTGGGCGTCCACGATGGATTTGACAATCGCTGTGCCCAGGCCGGTGCCGCGGCTCTTGCCGTAGGTGATGAAGGGGCTGAAAAGGTTGTGACGGATGGACTCGGGGATGCCCTTGCCGTTGTCGCTGACGATGATTTCGGCCGTCGATTCGAGGTTGTGGACAAAGATCTGCACCTGGCCGCGCCGATCCTCATCGAAGGCTTCGATGGCGTTGCCGACGAGGTTTTGCAGCACGCGGATGAGCTTGCTCTCCTCGCCCATGACGGTGACGGGGGTGGCCCGCATCTCGATCACCACGCGGTCGTGGCGGAAAAACGGTTCGTTCATCTGCCGGAACTTCTCGCACAGTTCGGCCAGGTCGATCCGCGTCAGGTGGAGCCGCTGCTCGCCCTTGGAGAACTCGCTCAGCTCGTTGGCCATCTCGACCATGCGCTGCACCTGAGCCTCGATGTTTTCGCAGATGCGGAGGGTCTTGGGGTCGGGATGCTGGCTGCGCAGGAGCTGCGCGCCAAGGCTGATCAGGGTGAAGGGGTTTTTAAAGTCGTGGATGATGGTGTTCATCATCGTGCCGACCATGGCCATCTTTTCCTTCTGGAGCATGTCGTCCACGTAGTGTCGGGTGGTGGCGTGGAGGTGGTTGACAATGCTGCCGAGGATTTGCTCGATGGGGCCGGGAGTGTTTTTGATGAACTCGACCAGACTGTCGCGCCCGATCTGGGCGATCTTTACCGGGGTGGTCTGAGCCACGGCATTGAGCGCGCGCGGCGCACCGGTGAAAATCCCGATCTCGCCAAAGAAGTTCCCCGCTTCGCTGTAACTGATGATGCGGTCTTCCTCGCCGGGGATGCTCTTGGTGAAGGCGACGGTGCCCTCCAGCACGAGGCAGAGCGTATCCGAGGGGCTGCCTTCGGTAAAAACCACGTCACCCTTCTTATATTCGCTGACGGCAGTCCGTTCCGCCAACGGGCGGACATCCTCCACATCGGAAGCGTGGAAAAAGGGATGGTCCTCGATCTGCATTGCTGGGGCGTCTGTTTTCTCTGCCGAATAAGCTTTCTATGAAAAGTAAAAGCCTTTTACGTTTGCGGGTCTAGCCCGAATATCAACGGTTTAGGTAGTGGATATGCCTTAGAAAAGGCCATCGTCCGACGTTTTCATGACCCAAGTCCCGACTCTTGGAGAGCCGCTGCCTAGCGTTATCAACCCGATGTCGCAGGCGAATCCGGTTCCCGGGGGAGTAACGCTTTCAGGTGGGCGAGGCCGCCGTTGAGGTCATTAAATTCGCCGTCGAGCTGGGCCTCGTAGCAGGCGTCGATCAGGGGGCGGAAGCGCGGGCCGGGCTTGAGCCCGAACGCGATCAGGTGGCGGCCCTGGATGAGCGGCTCGGGGGCGGCGTCCTTGATCGAGAGGGCCTCGGCCCGCTCCAGCAGCCACTGCCCGGCGGGGAAGTCGGCGCTCAGCGGCGGGCGGCCGCCCATGTCGGCTTCGGCCACGCGGATCAGCCGGTCAATACGTCCGACCTTGCGGGCCAGCCTGCGCACGGCGTTGTCGCCGGCCTGGGCGGCGTGGAGGAGGGCGGGGCGCATGTGGGTCTCGACCAGGATGAGCACGTCCTCGATCAGTTGCTGGTGCGCGGTCAGGTGGCGCAGGAACAACTCCGCCGGAATGACGCCCTCGGTGTCGTGCCGGGGGGAGCGGATGCGCCCGTCCTCGTCGGTGTAGGTCGTTTGTGGCTTGCCCATGTCGTGGCAGAGCACGGCCAGGCCGACGACGAGATCTTCCCAGTCGTTGCCGATGCGTTGCCGGGCGAAGGCGTCCATGCAGTGCAGGGTGTGGGTCCACACGTCGCCCTCGGGGTGCCACTGCGGGTCTTGCTCGCAGCCGACGAGCGCGGCCAGTTCGGGCGTGTAGCGTATCCAGCCACAGTCTTTTAAAAAGGTCAGCCCGAGCGAGGGGCGAACGCCCTTGAGCACGAGCTTTTCCCACTCGCTGAAGATGCGTTCACGGGGGAGGTTTTCCGGGGTGATCTGACGGCAAAGCTCCAGCGTCTCCGGGGCGATGGTTAACTCGAAACGCGCCAGAAACTGCATGGCCCGCAGCACGCGCAAGGGGTCTTCGCTGAACTTGTCCGAGGTGTGGCGCAGGATGCGGTTTTCCAGGTCGGCGCGTCCGTTGAAGGGATCGACCAGCTCGCCGCTGAGCGGGTCCCAGGAGAGGGCGTTGAGTGTGAAGTCGCGCCGCGAAGCCGCCTCGACCTGGCTCATGTGTGGGTCACCCGTGACGGCGAAGCCCCGGTGGCCAGTGCCCTGTTTGGACTCGCGACGGGGCAGGCTCACGTCCAGCTCCAGGCCCCTCAGCTTGAATACCCCGAAGGCGCGGCCCACGGCGTTGACCTCGAAGTCACGGCGCAGCAGCCTCAGAAGGAGCTTTTCCTCCAGTCCGAAGACCTCCATGTCGGCGTCCTTGGAGGCGCGCCCGAGCAGGGCGTCGCGCACGCAGCCCCCGACGAAGAAGGCCCGCCCTCCGGTCTGGCGCACGGCCTCGGCGATGCGCACCCCGGCGTCGAATTCGGTGGGGCGGAGGGAGCTTTGAATGGATATTAACCTGCTGGACATCAAGCTAATGAGTTAGATTAATCTTTTTACTTTACTATTTTACCTAATTAAGTAAGTTTTCATCTATCATGACACCCATGACGATGCCCACCCTGGAACCGGATCTCAAGCGGGAAAACGAGGAACTGATCGCCCTGCCGGCGGCAGAGCGCATCCGTCGCGCCCACGAGCGATGGGGGGATTCGCTGGTCATGAGCACGAGCTTCGGCGTGCAGTCGGCGGTGCTGCTGCACATGGCCAATACCGTCGTGCCCGGCATCCCGGTTATTTTTGTCGATACCGGCTATCTGTTTCCCGAGACCTATCGTTTCGCGCAGGAGTTGACCGACCGGTTGGAGTTGAACCTGAAAATCTACACCCCCCGCCGTACTTCAGCCATGCAGGAGGCGCTGGAGGGTAAGCGTTGGGAAAAGGACATCGCCGCGCTCGAATCCTACAACCACGAAAACAAGGTCGAACCGATGAACCGCGCCCTGCGCGAACTCGACGCCCAGGCGTGGATTTCCGGACTACGCCGGGTGCAGTCCTCGACTCGCGGACATCTGCGCCCGCTGGAGCGCCAGAACAAGACTTTCAAGGCTTACCCGATCATCGACTGGACGGACCGCGACATCTATAATTACCTGAGCGAAAACAGCCTGCCGTACCATCCCCTTTGGGACGAGGGCTATGTCTCTGTCGGCGACTGGCACAGCACTTCGAAGCTTGAGGCCGGGATGAACGCCGAAGACACCCGCTTCGGCGGGCGCAAGCGTGAGTGCGGCCTGCACGAGATGTCAGATCGCGGCGGCGACTACCAGATCTGATCGAACTGATTTAAGAAAGGTGACTCGCACAGAGCCACGGAGATTTTTAATTTAAAATTTCCCGTGATATTCGTGCTTATACCCAGAAGCTAAGTCGTGTCTTCAAAAATACTGTAGCCACAAAATTTGAATGGCTAAATGGCTAATTGTTAATTGTTGGATGCGGAACGTAGAAAACAACAATTAGCCATTTTAACCATTTAGCCATTCGGCCTTTGAGCAGGCGGCTACGATTCTATTTAAAACGCGCTAATACTTCTGCCGGAGCTTCCAGATCACGCGGGCGTCGGTGATGAGGGTTGCGAGCACAGCGGGGGAGATGGACTGCTTGGGGTCGTCGCCGATGCCGGATTTCGGGTCGATGTGGGTCTCGACAACAAAGCCGTCGGCCCCGTAGGCCATAGCGGCGAGGGCGGCTCCCGGGACGTAGGCGGCGCGGCCCACCGAGTGCGAGGGGTCCACGATAACGGGCGCCCAACTCTTGGCCTTTAAAAGTTGCGTGATCGACTCGTCCGGGTGGTTGCGGTAGCCGTCCATGGAGGGGAGGGTGCCTCGCGGGCATAGCAGTACCTTGGGATTACCCGCCGAGACGATGTACTCGGCGGCGGCCAGAAACTCATCTACCGGGGCCATCGGGCGTCCGCGCTTGAGCAGGACGGCGGTCTTTGAGCCCGCAGTTTGCGCCCCGATCTGACGCAGGAGGGGGTAGTTGAGCGCGTTGCGCGCGCCGATCTGAATCACGTCGATCCCGGCCTCCAGCACGAGCCGCAGGTGGTCTGTGTCCATGACCTCGGTGTTGATGGCCAGGCCGGTACGGGCGCGGGCTTCCAGCAGGATGTCGAGCGCGGCGTTGTCGCCCTGATAGGAGTAGGGCATGGTGCGGGGCTTCCAGACGCCGCCGCGCAGGATGTGCCCGCCGGCCTCTTTGACCGCCTGGGCGGTTTCATAGAAAAGGTTCGGGTTCTTCGGGTCGATGGTGCAGGGGCCAGCGATGAAAAGCGGTTCCTTGCCGATCTCGACTCCGGCCAACTGGCGCTTACCCTCGGCCAGCGAGGACTTGATGTCCATCAGCTTGTAGGGCGAGTCAATCGCGTCCACGCGCGCCACGTAATCAAGCCCGAGCAAGCGGTTCATCATGGTCTCGTGGCGTTCGTCCCCGAGGATGGCGTAGATGCAGCGCTCGGCCCCGACGATGGTCTGAATGCGGCAGCCGAATTCGCCGACGATTTTTTCGACTTCTTCGAGTTGGGCGGGGGTGAGACGTGGGTTGCGCGGGATGATCATGGCTGGAAAATATCAGGGGTGGAAAATGACGGCAGGCCAGACCCTCTTGGGCGTGCGCCGGGTGGTGCGCCCAGATGAGATAACTTAACCGCGGGGCGAGGCTGGTCCCTGGTTGCGGCGGCGCGATTGCGGGACGCCGTGCCGTGAGGGTGGGAGGTTGTAGTTCACGCGGTTGAGAGCGGGGTTCTGGTCGATGACGAGCCGGAAGGAATTAGGCATGGGCGACTCGGCCCGGAATTTCTCCAGCTTGCCCGCGTGCATGAAGTCGAAAGCCAGTTCGGAGGCGTGCAGGAACAGCCGCTCAAAGCCGAGCAGGCGGGCCAGCGAGCGGTTGACGCGAAAGTCGCCGTAGGTGCGGTCTCCGAGGATGGGAAGACCGTGGTTTGCGCACTGAATGCGCAACTGGTGGGTGCGTCCGGTAGCGGGAATGAGCTGGATGAGGGAGAGGCCGAGCCGGTTGGCGTCCAGCTTGACCAGTTGCTGGCGGCAACGCATCTGCACCGGGCGTCCGCTGCGGGAGCCGCCGTAGGGCATGTCGGCGGGGGAGATGTGGTCGATCCACACGTCCTGCGGACGGGGTCGCCCGCGCACGACGGCGAGGTAGTGCTTCTCCATTCGGTGCGAGCTGAAAAGCTCCCGCACGGTCTTGGCCATTTCGAGGCTTTGGGCGAGCAGGATCACGCCGGAGGTGGCGGAGTCGAGCCGGTGGCACAGGAAGAGTTCGTCGCCCTGATCGTTGAGATTGTAGTAGCGCTCGTGGTCGTGGCTGTAGTTGGCCTTCAGGAGCGAGCGCTCCTTGTCCTGACGGCTATTGGGGTGGGAGAGGATGCCGACGGGCTTTTCCAGCGCGATCAGGCCGGCCGGATGCACGGTCAGCACCCGGACTTTATCTCCGAGCGGATAACGTTGTTCCCATTGTTCAAAGGACATGACGCATGTGGTATGAAAAAACAAGGGCGGTTGGCCAGCGGCAAATGACGAGCGAGCGGCGCCGGACCTAGCGGTAGAAGAAGGTGATGCGGATGGTCTGGTCCTCGCCGAGCATGGCGACCATTTCCTTGGTCCATGCGCCGAAGGGGGCGCGGGACAGGATGGCGTCCTGGACAAGCAGGGTGGCGGGCCGGCTGGCGCTGGAGAAGATAACCTTCAGGTCGGAGACCTGGCCGTCGCGGTTGAGCTTGTATTCAGTCACGACCTTGGTGCCGTAGTCGGCCGAGGCGTAGTTGAACTGCCGTCCGAGCAGGTTCCACTGGGCGGAAATAGCCTCCATCATGCGCTGCTGGTAAGCGCCGAATTCGCTAAAATTGGCGTCGATGGCGAGCGCGCCCATGCGGCTGGCCGAGACGGGGTTCTGCATCAGCGGGCCGGGCGGGACTTTGAAGTTGATGCGCGGGCGCGGCCTGGGGGTAAGCTCGCCCTGCTGCGCCTGCTGGCTGGGGGCGACCTCCTCCATCATGACGGAAATCTCGCGCTGCGGGCGCGGGGACGGGGCGGGCTCGACGGTTTTCTCCTCGGGCTTTTCGGCCACCTTTTCGGCCTCTCCGGCCTTTTCAATGCTGGGGGTACCCTCGTCTTCGACCGCTTCCTGCTCCGGCATTTTTGGAGCTTCCTGCTGCGGTGTCTCGGTGGCTTCGGATTCGGCCGGCTGCTCAACCGGCTGCGCCTGTTCCTGCGGTTCCGGCGTAGGCGTCTCGACCTGTTCCTGCGCCTGCTCGGTGGGCTGGGCCTGCTGGTCGGGTTGTTGCTGCGCGGGTTGGGCATCGGGCAACCCGACGGGGACCGGGGGCGGGGAGCTTTCCTCGGAAAGATCGCCCGTCACGATTTTCTGGGAGTCGGGTATTTCGCCGTCGATCTTCGGAATTTCCGAATCCTGGGTTGTGTCGGGCTGCTCCTGGGCAGCCACCTGATCCTGGGCGGCGTAATTCTGCGTGTCCTTGGGCTTTTCCTCGATAACGTTCGGGTTGGTCTCGACGAAGCGCTCCGGTTCCGGCGGGGCCTCGACCAGCTCGACTTCCATCGGCGGGTTGGGTGGCTCGGGTTGGGCCTCCTCAAAGTTCACATCGGGCCAGGGCACGACGTAGATCAGCATGAGGTGGAAAATCACCGTCACGGCCAGCCCGACGGTGACGGAGGTCCGGTACGCGCGGCGGTCAAAGTCCGATTCTCGGTCCCAGCGCGGCCATTCGGAGGGCTTCCGGCGGGGCGGCGGCAGAGGTGCGGTCGTCATGTCAGGCGTAGCGTGTCGAGGAGGTGGAGCCGGTCGAGCAGAGCGAGCAGAAACTCGGTCGGAAGCCCCATGACGTTGTTCAGGGAGCCCTCAAGCCCGGCGATGATCATTTCTTTCCCCTCCTGAATACCATAGGCTCCGGCTTTGTCCAGCGGATTGACGAGCGAGAAATAGCGCCCGATGGCCGCCTCGTCGAGCGGCTTGAAGGTGACGGCACTGGTGACGGCGTGGCACTCGTCGATACCGGGGCCGAGCAGGCATACGCTGGTGAAGACCGTGTGCGTGCGCCCCGAGAGGCGGCGGAGCATAGCGCGGGCTTCGTCCATGTCGGCGGGCTTGTGCAAGACCTCGTCGTCGAGCGCGACCACCGTGTCCGAGCCCAGAACGAGCGCGTCGGGCAGGCGGGCACTGACTTCGGCGGCCTTGATGCGGGCGTTGTGCAGGACGGTTTCGCGCGGGTCGGAGGCCGGGTCTTCGTGTTCCTCGACCTGCGCCGGTTCCACGGCGAAGCGCAGCCGCGCCTGCTCCAGCAGGTGACGGCGGCGGGGGGAGGCCGAGGCCAGTATCAAGGTGTCGGGCATGGTGAGTAGCCTTGTGCGCACGTCCGTCAATGGAGACGCGCACTTGGAAGGATTACCAATTCCGACGCCATCGCCACCCTAATTTTCGATTTCCTTGCCGCTTTTGCAAAAATGACTGGAACAGCCGTGCGCGATCGCGGATAGTGGCCCGCAATGAAGATCGGCCTGGCGCAGATTAACACCATCGTGGGCGACCTCCGGGGGAACGCCGAAAAGATTTTGCACGGCTATCGTGAGCTTGTCGCTGCCGGGGCCGAGCTGGTTCTCACCCCCGAACTGGCCGTGGCCGGTTATCCGCCGCGCGACTTGCTGTTCAAGAGCCGTTTCGTGGCCGACAACGAGGCCAGCCTGCGCCGTCTCGCCGCCGAAATCGGCGAAGTCCCCGCCCTGATCGGCTTCGTGGAAAAGAACTCCGCCGAGCGCGGTCGGCACTTCTACAACGCCGCCGCCTGGTGCGAGCAGGGCGAGGTCCGCCACATCGTGCGCAAGTGCCTGCTGCCGACTTATGACGTGTTCGACGAGGATCGCTACTTTGAACCGGCCCGTGAGACCGGGCTTGTGACCTGGAAGGGCGTGCGCATCGGCATCACCATCTGCGAGGATGTCTGGAACCACCCCTCCGTGCCCACCCGCCGCCACTACGAGGTGGACCCGGTCGGCCAACTCGCCGCTGCCGGGGTGGATCTCGTGCTCAACCTTTCCGCCAGCCCCTGGCACAGCGGTAAAAAACACCTGCGCGAGCATCTCTTGGCTGAGGTGGCCACCCGCTGCGGCTGCCCGCTGGTCTATTGCAATCTGGTCGGCGGCAACGACGAGCTTATTTTCGACGGGCACAGCAAGGTAATGGCTGCCGACGGCACGCTGCTGGCCGGGCTGAAAGGCTTTTCCGAGGAGCTGCGCGTGGTCGATACCGCCGCGTCCGCCGCCGACATCGACCCCCGCTACGATCAGGACGACCTCGCCGACATCCACGACGCGCTTGTTCTTGGGCTGCGCGATTACGCGCACAAGAGCGGGTTCCGTTCGGCGCTGATCGGGCTTTCCGGCGGGATCGATTCCGCCGTGGTCGCCGCTCTGGCCAAGGAAGCTTTTGGCCCGGAAAACGTCATCGGGGTGAGCCTGCCCTCGGCCATATCCAGCCAGCACAGCCGCGACGACGCCCGCATACTGGCGGAAAACCTAGGCATCCGCTTCGAGACACTCCCCATCGCCGGGATCGTCGAAGCCGCCGGGGGCGCGCTCAAGGACATTTTCGCCGGGACCGCGCTCGGCGTGGCTGAGGAGAACATCCAGGCCCGCGCCCGCGGACTGCTCCTGATGGCAGTCTCGAACAAGTTCGGCGCACTCCTGCTGACGACCGGCAACAAGAGCGAAGTCGCCGTCGGCTACTGCACGCTCTACGGTGACATGGCGGGCGGCTTGGCCGTGATTTCCGATCTGCCCAAGATGCAGGTTTACGCCCTGGCCCGGTACATCAACCGCGCGGGCGAAGTCATCCCCGAAAACACCATCACCAAGCCCCCCTCGGCCGAACTTCGCCCCGACCAGAAAGACGAGGATTCGCTCCCACCGTACCCGGTGCTGGACGATATCCTGCGCCTCTACGTGGAGGAGGGCAAGGTCTCGGACGAGATCATTGCCGCCGGTTTTGATGAACAAACCGTGCGCGACATTGTCCGCAAAGTCGATTTGAACGAATACAAACGCAAGCAGGCCGCCCCCGGCCTGAAAATCACGCCGCTGGCCTTCGGGGTCGGGCGGCGCATCCCGATTGTGCAGAAATATGTCAGCTAGCGACTCTCCCGTTTCCAACGACCTTTTCAACCGCGCCCTCAAGCTCATTCCGGGTGGGGTTAACTCGCCCGTGCGGGCCTTCCGTTCGGTGGGAGGCACGCCGTTTTTCACGCAAAGCGCCAAGGGCGCCCGCCTGACCACCGCCGACGGACGCGAGCTCATCGACTACGTCTGCACCTGGGGCCCGGCCATTCACGGGCACAACCATCCCGCCATCCGCGAGGCCGTGGCCGAGGCGCTGGAGCGCGGAACGAGCTTTGGCACGCCCAACCCCTACGAGGTCGAGATGGCCGAACTGATTGTGGACATGGTTCCCTCGGTCGAAAAAGTCCGCATGGTCAACAGCGGGACCGAGGCCACCATGTCGGCCATTCGCCTGGCACGTGGGGCCACCGGGCGCGACAAGATTATCAAGTTCGCCGGTTGCTACCACGGCCACGTGGATTCCCTGCTGGTCAAGGCCGGTTCCGGGGCGCTGACCCTGGGCAACCCGGACAGCGCGGGCATCCCGGCCTCCTTTGCCGGGGAAACCATCGTGCTGCCCTACAACGATCTCGGGGCGCTCCAGCTCGCCTTTTCCGAGCACCCGGAGAAAATCGCCGGGGTTATCATCGAACCGTACCCGGCCAACTGCGGGCTCATCCTGCCCCAGACGGGCTACCTGGAGGCGCTGCGCGAGCTGTGCACCCGTCACGGCACGGTGCTGATTTTTGACGAGGTGATGACGGGCTTCCGTATCGCTCCCGGCGGCGTGCAGGAGAAAACCGGGGTCACCCCGGACCTCACCTGCCTGGGGAAAATCATCGGCGGCGGGCTCCCGGTGGGGGCCTTCGGGGGCCGGGCCGACCTGATGGACCATCTGGCGCCGCTGGGGCCGGTCTACCAGGCCGGGACGCTCAGCGGGAATCCGCTGGCCATGGCAGCGGGAATTACGGCGCTCAAGCTCCTGCGCGAAGGCGATCCGTACAAGCGCCTGGAATCCTCCGCCAAGCAACTCGCCATCGCCCTTAAATTGGCCGCCGCCAACCTTGGCGTAGCGCTTCAGGTGCCGCAGGCCGGGTCGATGTTCGGCTTGTATTTCGCGGACAAGCCGGTGACGAATTTCGACGAGGCACTGGCCAGCCGCACAGAGCTGTTCAAGCCGCTCTTCCAGTGCGCGCTCGACCTGGGCGTGTATCTGCCTCCGTCGGCCTACGAGGCCTGCTTTGTCAGCACGGCCCATACCGTGAACGACATCGCCCGCACGGCGGAAGTCCTCACCTCGGCCATCAAGCAGATCAGCGAATCCGGTCCCGGCCAGTAGCGCAGGAGCGGTTCGCGCTCATTGCTTCTTCGGCTTGCAGAGCTTCTTTTCCTTGTTCGCCCGGGCGCCGCATTTCTTGCAGACGTATTTGGCGTCTTTGGGCGATTGGTAGTCTTTGATATCGCAGGCGGTTTTGCTCATGGGTTTTTTCTGATTTAACCGCAAAGACGCAAAGACGCAAAGGCACAAAGTGAAATTTCGATTATCAATTGGAATAGCTGGTTGTGACACCACTTCCGGTAAGGAATCGTAAAGCGAAGAAGTTGTCCGCGAAGTCACGCGAATGGATGAAAAATAAAAATCTTCGCGCCTCTTCGCGTGACTTCGCGGGCAACCCACTTTGTTTCATCGTGCTTGCTGCTGAATCTCTGCTTTTTTAACTTTGTGGCTTTGCGTCTTTGCGTTTTAAAAAAAAAAGCCAATGACGACCCGGCTCCAGCTTTCGCAGCCTCCGGCCCGCCCGCTGATTATCTGGGACGGAGATTGCCGTTTTTGCGGGCGGTGGGTGCGGCGGCTGCGCAGGCTGACGGGAGAGGAGGTTGACTTCGCCGCGTATCAGGAATTGGATACACGTTTCCCGGAAGTGGAGAAAAAAGCCTTTGCCGAGGCCTTGCACCTGATCGAGCCAGATGGGCGCGTGACGCGGGGGGCCGAGGCGGTCTTCCGCTCGCTGCGGGGGGTGCGTCCGTGGTCGCTGGGGTGGAGTTGCTACCGGCGGAGCCGCTGCTTCCGCCGCTTCAGCGAAGCTCTTTACCGCTGGGTGGCGCGCAACCGTGGCTGGCTTTCCCGCCTTACGCCCTGAGCCATATAAACACTGGGCGGCGGCGACGGAAAAGACCGTTTTCGTTTTCGGCAGGAGCTGCCGTTTCTTCGCGCCCCGCTTGAATTGGCGGCAAGGCTGGGCATATTATTAGTTGAATCGACGAAAGCGCGAGGGGTGGCTATGTGCCATCTGCGCATAAAAAAGACGACTGAAATCCAGAATCCCTGATAATGCCTGAAATCCCGACAGACCAATGGGCGATCATGTGGCGTGTGGCGCTGGCCGCGGTACTTGCAGGGTTGCCGGGGTTGGAGCGCGAATTCAGAAAAAAGCCGGCTGGCTTTCGCACCCACATGATTATCGGGGCTTCTTGCGCGCTGCTGGTGCTGTTGGGCAGTGTATTGCTCCAGCACTACAGCCAGACGGTGCCTGCGTCCGAGCAGATCCGAACGGACCCGCTCAGGCTGTTCGAGGCCATCGTGGTTGGGGTGAGCTTTATCGGCGCCGGGACAATTCTTAAGGTCGAGGGCTCGATGCGTATCCGTTTTTTAACGACGGCGGCGAGTCTTCTTTTTGCCGCGGCCATCGGGATCAGTGTGGCGCTGAGTCTTTTTTACCTGGCCGTATTCGAGTGCGTCCTGATCCTGGTGATTAACCAGGTGCTCGGGCGTCTGGAGAAGGAAATGAGTTAGAGCCTGTTCATCGACGATGGTTAAGCACGGCCGGAGCTAGCCCTCCAACTCCTGCCGGAGCGCTTCGAGTTCCTCCCAGCGGGAGAATTTCCTGGCCGTCTCGTCTTCGATCTCGTGCAGACGCTGCTTGAGTCGGGGCACCTCGTCGGTTGCAGTGACGTAGGTTTGCGGGTCGCTCAGCTTCTCGGAGATGGCGGCGGATTCGCTTTCGAGCTTTTCGATTTCACCCGGGATGGCTTCCAGTTCCCAGCGTTCACGGTTGAGGAATTTACGGGGCTTGTCAGGCTTGTTGCCGGGTCTGGCCTTGGCGGCGGCAGTTTTGCGGGCGGTTTCGGCCACTACGGTGGCGGCGGATTTTTCCCGCAGATAGTCCTGGTAGCCGCCCACGTAGGTCTGGATGCGTCCGTCGCCCTCCAGCACGTAGAGGTCGGTCACGACGTTGTCGAGAAAGGCGCGGTCGTGGCTGACGAGCAGGAGCGTACCCTTGAAATCGACCAGCAGGCTTTCGAGCAGCTCGAGGGTTTCCAGGTCGAGATCGTTGGTCGGCTCGTCCATCACAAGCACATTGAAAGGCTTGGTAAAAAGCCGGGCCAGGAGCAGGCGGTTGCGCTCGCCCCCGGAGAGCATTGAGACCGGGCTGCGGGCGCGGTCCGGCGGAAAGAGAAAGTCCTGCAGATAACTGAGCACGTGCTTGCGCCCGCCGTTGATCTCGACCACGTCGTGACCCTGTCCGACGGCCTCCTGCACGGTCTCGGTCTCCACCAGCGCGTCGCGGGTCTGGTCAAAGTAGGCGATCTGGAGCCCCGTTCCCTGCTGGACGCTGCCTGTAGCCGGGGGCAAGACGCCGAGCAGGAGCTTGAGCAGGGTCGACTTGCCCGCGCCGTTGGGGCCGACGATGCCGATTTTTTCGCCCCGTTCGATGACGTCGGTAAAGTCCTCGATAATGGCGCGGTCCTCGTAGCGGAAGCTGGCATTTTTCGCCTCGATGACCTTGGCCCCGGTGGCCCCGGCCTGCTCAAACTGGAGGCGGACAGCCCCGGAACGCTCGCGACGGGCACGGCGCTCGTCGCGCATGCGCTTGAGGGCGCGCACGCGGCCCTCGTTGCGGGTACGACGGGCCTTGATGCCCTGGCGGATCCAGGTTTCCTCCTGCGAGAGTTTTTTGTCAAAGACGGCCCAGTTCTGCTCTTCGGCGGCGAGCCATTCCTCCTTGCGTTGGAGGTAGGTTTTGTAGTCGCAGTCCCAGTTGGTCAACTGGCCCCGGTCGAGGTCGAGGATGCGTGTGGCAATCCCTTGCAGGAAGGCCCGGTCGTGGGTGACGAAGAGCACCGCACCCCGGAAGGCCTTTAAAAACGCCTCAAGCCAGGCGATGGCCTCGATGTCGAGGTGGTTGGTTGGTTCATCGAGCAGGAGCAGTTCGGGTTCGAGGACCAGTTCGCGGGCCAGCAGGACGCGGCGGCGCATTCCGGCCGAGAGGCTGTCGAAGGCGGGCTCGGCCTGAAGTTCCATCCGTTCCAGCGTGCGCTCGACCTGGTGGGTGATTTCCCACTCGGCCAGGCCGTGGGAGTGGAGCGGCCCGGCCACGATCTCGCCGATGGTGCCGTGGAGACCGTCGGGGATTTCCTGCGGCAAAAAGGCGACACGCGTCCCGGCGGCCAGGTTGACCTCGCCGCTGTCGGGATGGATGCGCCCGGCCACCACGCGCATGAGCGTGGACTTACCCGTGCCGTTGCGCCCGACGATGCAGGCGCGCTCGCCGGCGTCGAGCACGAGCGAAACGTCGTCAAGGAGAGGGGCCCCGCCAAAGGCGAGGTGCAGCTTTCTCAAAGTCAGAACCACGGGGGAGATGTCACTGGTTCCGGGCCTCGGGCGCGAGTCTTGATTTTGGCATTTTTTTTAGGGTAAGGACGATATTGCCGCGACAGCCGCGTCAAGGAGTGCAGCCTGGGGAGAGATTTATCGATGGGAGGGATGACAAGTCGGGCTTGAATCCCGGCTGGGATGGACCTATTCTTGCCACCGTGAATCCCATCCCGTCCCGACTGTCGCGATGCCCCTTGTTTATCCTGATCCTGCTGGTGCTGGCGTTCTCAGGCTGTGCCAGTGAGGAAGGGGCCTCCGAGGATTACCCGGACCCGATTCCCGGCGGCAGACCGATCAGGACGAGCACCGGAGAACAGGGAACATTTTACCCCGCGCGTGAATTGGGGGCGCTGTCGAACCGCAGCGTGGTCGATGATGGGATTTTCGCCATCGTTCCTCCGGCCCAAGTGAACCCGCGCAACGTCGAAGTCGCCCCCGATCCGCAGATTATCACCATTGACTTCCAGAAGGGGTTTCAACGCCTCCCGGCTGTGGTCACGGTGGACGGCGAGAAGATTTTCAGCGGGCTGCTGCGCTCGAATGCGGACGGCTTCGCGGACACGACCAGCTTTCGCTATAAAGAACCGCCCGTGAAGTTCACGTTGGAGTTTCCGACTATGAACGTCCGCGAGACGTTCTCCGTCGATCCGGACAAGGGGCGTTTTGTCGGGATTTCAATTGTCGGCGGGAGACTTCGGATCGAGTTGAAAGAAACGGGTGAATTTGTCTATGGCGACTGAACCAGCCGACGCATTTGGGCGTAGCGACGTCTGCTTTTAGGCTTTCGTCCGGGGCGTTTTCCGGTTGTTCTAAGGTATGGAGAAAAGCCAGGTTTTCGACGCTTTGCGGGATAAGCTCCGTGCCGAGTTGAACGTCGCTGTCGGCGCTTCCAAAGATGCCGCCGAGTATGCGACCAACGACGAATCCCGCGCCGAATCCAAATACGACACGCAGGGGCTCGAAGCCTCCTATCTCGCAGCCGGGCAGGCTGCGGTGGCGCGTGCGCTGGCCGAGGCGGTCAACACGCTCGAAGGACTCCGGGCCGAGCTGACTGTGCCACGTGAGAGTGCGCTTCGCGGGGCGCTGGTGCGCTGCCGCCTGGGACGGTTTCGGGAGTGGTTTTACCTCTCACCGGTCGGGGGTGGCGAGACGCTCGATATTGACGGCACCGAAGTGACGGTCATCACCGCGCAGTCGCCGGTCGGTTCGGCGCTCATGGGCAAAACTGAGGGCGCGACCTTCAAGCTCCCCAACGGCGCGGACGGCAGCATCGAAAAGGTCGTTTAGTCGCAGGCGGCCTCCGAAGTATACCGGAAAATACGGCGCGCACGGAGTTACTCTTCCTATGTGCCTTTGCGTCTTTGTGGTTAATAAAAAAGACGTGAGCTTCTCCCGTGTCGCTATCGCTGCCGGTCGATTTCGGGTTCGACGGTTCCGGCGGTAAGCTGGCCAGTGGCGAACTGTAAAAGCGAGGCGCTCAGAAAAATATCGGTGCGGGCCTGATTGTAGCTTTCGCGGGCCTTGATCAAAAGCGCCTGCTGTGTCTGCACGTCGGTCACGCTGGCAAAGCCTTGCTCGAAGGAGGCCAGGGTGGCTTGCTGCGAAGCCTCGGAGGCGGCCACGAGGGCTTCGGCGGAGCGTAGCTGGCGGCGGGCGTTTTCGTAGTCGGTGTAAGCTTCCCAGACCTCGCTCACGGCGTTGTTGCGGGCGTCGGCGATGACGGCTTCGACCTCGCGCTTTTCGGCTTGCGCGGCGATTTTCAAGTGCTGGCGTCGGCCTCCGTCGAAGACCGGAAGGCTGAGAACCACGGCCCCGCCGTACTCGGCCTCGAAGGTATCGACCCAGCCGGTATTGTCGGCGTTGAAGGCGCTGTAAACAGGTCCGGCGTTGCCGCTGATGGCGAGGGTGGGGCCGTACTGCGCCTCGACCTGCTCGACGTTGGCCTCGGCGGCGCGGAGCTGGGCGACGTGGGCGCTCAGGTCGGGGCGGTTGGCCAGGGCGCTGTCCACCAGCGCATTGACGGAGGAGTCGAGGTTGTCCGGCAACGGAAGTTCGGTGATGTCCTGCACGCGCAGGGGCTGTCCGGGGTCGAGTCCGACGATTTCGCACAGGTTGACCTGGGCCTTGCGCAGGTCGGCCTGCAGGGCGGATACGTCGAAGTCGAACTGCGCGACCTGCTGCTTGGTCTGGAGCAGCTCGGCCCGGGTGGCGAAGCCCTGGTCGAGCGCCGACTGGGTCGCCTTTTCGATCAGGCGGGCGTCGGCCTGCGCGGCGGTGACGACGGCCAGCGCGGAGCGCAGGCTGATTAGCTTGTAGTAGGATTGGCAGACATCGAAAAGCAGTTGCTGGTGCAGCGCGTTGAAGGCGAAGTTTTGCGCCACCGACTGCTCGCGGGCACCTTTTTCAATGGCTTCGCGCCGTCCGAAGTCCCACAGCAGCCAGGAGACTTGAACTTCGGGGCGGACGATGGCCATGTCCGAGTAAAAGAAGCCGGCTGAGAAGATGTTCTGCGGCAGGGGGAAGGGCACGTGCTCGTAACCGGCGGCCGCGATCAGGTTCAGCTCGGGAAAGTACGCGCTCTGCGCCACGCCGACTCCGGCGGCGGCGGCGCGGGCCTGTTCCCAGGCGATACGGGTCTTCGGGTTGTTGCGCTGCGCCAGGTCCGCCAGTTCGGAGAGCGTGTACTCGTGGTCCGCCTCGTAGCTCTGCACGGTGGGGTGCGCGTACTGCTGGGGCAGACGGTATTTCTCGGCCTCGGGGCTGCGCCAGGGGCGGCTCGGGCTCTGGGGGGCGAGTTCGGCGGTGTTCTGGCAGCCGGTGAACAACATCGCCAGCGCGCCCACGCAGAGCAGCGGCAGGGCCTTGCCCAGCGTGCTGCCGGAGGGTTTTTCCGGCCAGAGATATTTGAATGTCATTCCCATCATGATATTTCCAAGAAGGATGCCCAGCAGGCGGTCGCGCAGGACGGTGAGGTCGGTGGAAGGGCCAAAAGCGGTGGAGATCATCATAAACTGCGCCAGTGCCATCTGCCAACCGGCATAGGACAAGCGCGGAGAGCTGAGCGCGACCCAGGCGGCCAGCGTGCTGCCGACGCCGATGGCCAGCAGGAGGACGGCGATAGAGTTGGACAGCGGGATGATCCAGATGGCGCAAAACAGTGCGATCCCCGCCCCGACGGTAGCCCCGCCGATGCGCAGCCAGGTCTTGTGGATGATCTGCTCCGTGGTGGGGAGGGCCAGGATCAGGCAGGTCATCATCGCGGTCTGGATCTCTTGAAAGTTGAGCAGCGTGTAGATGAAGTACGTCCCCATCGCGGCGAAGGTACACTTGAGCGCATAGACGAGGTGGGCCGGGTTGCTTCGCCAGTCGGGGACGATGCCGAGCTTGGGTGGCGGAGGGCGGTGCTCGGGGGGCCAGTTGCGCTCGGGGCGAATGAGGAGCGTCGTCAGCATGACCGGGATGACGCCCGCCAGCGCAATGGGCATGAGCCACATGGTGCCCTGAACCCAGAGGTGGGGGTAGGGGTAAACATCGGGCAGGGTCAGCGCGGTGGCGAAGATGATGGTCAGGTTGCGGACGATGTCGCCCTCGGTCATGATATTGGCGAGGAAGAACGCCCCGTAAAGCACGGCGGCAAGCGCGGTCAGCCGCAGCCAGGTGTACTCGGCGGTGTACTTGAGCAGGACCAGCGCCAGCAGCACGACGGGCACGACCACGATGACGACAGCGGTAGTGATCAGAAAAGTTTGCCTGGTGGTGGGCTTGGCGAAGACGAAACTGAAGTAAATACTCAGCCAGCCGTTGGGGATGCGCAGGGCCATGATGATGACCGTGGCGAGCAGGACGGACAGCACGATGCGGGCCGTCATCCAGTCACGCCCGGGGTAGGGACGCAGTTCCCGGGCAATCTCCTCCACTGTCAACCGCTGGGCCATGCCTTATTCGATGGTCACGATGGCCGAGGCGCCGATGCGGAACGCCTCCTGCGGCTCGGGCTGGTCGATACGGATGCGGACGGGAAAACGCTGCGCCAGGCGCACCCAATCAAGTTGGCTGCGGACAAAGGGCAGCGGTCCGAAGTCAAACGCGTCCTGTGTCTGCACGCCGTGGCCGATGCTGACGACCGTCCCGGTAAAGACCTTATCCTGCATGGTGAGCAGGCGCACGCGGGCGGTGGCCCCGAGGCGGATTCGTTTCAGGTCGCCCTCGCGGTAGTTGGCCATGACGAACCATTCGCTGGTATCGACAAGGGTGAAAAGCGGTTCGCCGGGCATGGTCATCATGCCGGGGGCGATGTCACAGTTGACGACCCGGCCCGGGAAGGGAGCCTTGATCTGCGTGCGCTCCAACTCCAGCTCGGCCATAGCCAGCCGGATGCGGGCTGCCTTGATTTCGGCCCGCAGCGCATCCAGCGAGGGCACGGCCAGCTCGGCAGCCAGCTCGTTACTCCGGGCCATGAGGACTCCGGCATTGGCCTGCTCCCAGGCGGTGGTGGCGGTGTCGTAGCGTTCGCGGGTGACGAAGCCCTGTTCGGCCAATGGCGTCATGCGCTCGTAGGTGGACTGCGCCAGCGTCTGTTGCGCAATGGCGGCGAGCGTGGCGGCGCGGGCCGTTTCGACCAGTTCCTCCGAGGCGCCGCGCTGGCGTTCGGCCTCGCCGAGCTGGGCTTCCAGCGCAGCGATCTGGGCGAGGGCCTCGTCCACGGCCAGTTGGTACGATGAAGGATCGATCTGCACGAGCAGTTCACCGGGGGAGACAGCCAAGCCATCGCGGGCGGGCAGTTCCACGATCCTCCCCGGCACCTGAGGCGCGACTGTGATGTAGCGGGCCTGCACGTAGGCGTCGTCGGTGCGCGGGTAGTGCTCGCTATGCTCCAGCAGGTAAAAGGCAAGTACGAGTGCTCCGACCACGATGACCGCGCTCAGCAGGCGGCCCAGCGCCTTTTGGGGCTTCGATGCTTTGGGCGCGGGTTGGTCGGAGGGTGGCGTGGTGTCGGCGGGCTCGGTCATGGCGGTTTGCGATACGGTCGGCGAAGGCGTTTTCACTAGTCGAAAAATATCATCCAGCACAACGCGGCCCAGAGGAAGGCCAGGCAAAGGTAAACCAGCACGGGCATGACGAGTTGCTTGTGCAGGCCCAGCTTGGCGAGTACCATTTTGGTGCAGGCGGCGAGAATTATACCCGCGATGGCGGACAGCAACCAGCCCGGAAAATACGCTCCGAATATTTCGACTTCAGATGACACGACGCATTGTTAGCTCAGGGCGGCTATGCGTTCAAGCGCCTAGTGCGCAGGAAAACAAAGGCCCGATGCGAAACTAGATACCTAGAAACTGGAACGGCTGGGTGTCCTTGAATTTGGCGCTGACTTCGCCGGAGAAGATGTTTCGCTGATCGGGGCCCAGATCGAGCTTCTTGACCGTCCCGGTCTCGGGGGAGAAATCGAGCTTGTCCAGGTCCACCCAAAAAATGCTCGGGGTCAGCGCGGACTCGAAGAAGTAGCGCATGCGCTTCTGGTCGGCGACGGTGCGCCAGCGCGTGGAGGAGATGTTCGGCTGGCCCGGCGTGGTCAGCCCGTAGGGGACGGAGACGTTGCGGATGACGCTGAAAACGCTCGCGATGGTTTCGACCTCGTCCCCGGTCTTGGGCACGGCGTTGATGTAAAAAGCCGCGCGGGTGAAACGGTCCGCCGCCCGGTTGGTCCCCGGCAGCATGACGGTGCCGCCAATCTGCTTCCAGTAGGAGTGCAGGGCAAGTTGCTCATCGAAGGTGGGCGAATTCGTCATCACCTGATACTGACTGCTGTGGTGGATTACCTGCTGGCCTTCGATGTATTCGACGATGGCGCTGTCCCCGCTGGCGTCGGAGATGCCGAGGTGAAGCGCGGCCAGGCGGTCTTCGCCGGGCACCTTGTCGGTGACTATGATGAAGGGCTCCTTCTCAAGTACGCGGACGGCTTCCTCGACCGTGGCGAAGTTGTCGAGCACGTACTGGGCCCAGGCCGCGACAGTCAGTCCGGGCTTCTCGTCGGTGTAGGCCGGGTACTCCGACTCCACCAGCCAGAGTACGCTTGCGCTCAGGCCGGCCTCGTTAAGTCCGTCCGTAGTCGAAATATCATACCCCGAGGCGATCACGCTGCCATACTTCGAGGTCCATTGCAGGGAGTTGGGGCCAGCCTCGCCCGAACGCTCCATCCCGCGCGGGAACACCCACAGATTCGTTCCAACGTCGACCCTCCAGTCCATCGAGCGGGCGGTGACGATCTGCCCCTCCGTCCCGTGGTAAACTACCCGCGTACAGGCACGGGCTACCGGGGCAAGGCTGAGAGTGGCAATGGGCAGGAGAGCAGCGCCCAGAATGGCGGTACGCGAGCGGCACAGGCGGAAGAAGGTTATAAGCATATCAAAAACCCTGCAGATGTCTGCGCTAATGGCAAGCCACCTCGGCTTTTCCGGGCTGAAGTCCTCAGGCGTACGAAGTCATGACATTTTCCTGACAAAACCCTGAC
Organism: Ruficoccus amylovorans; assembly: GCF_014230085.1. NCBI lineage: Bacteria > Pseudomonadati > Verrucomicrobiota > Opitutia > Puniceicoccales > Cerasicoccaceae > Ruficoccus > Ruficoccus amylovorans. Next base: position 29,866 of record NZ_JACHVB010000020.1, read on the forward strand.
CGCCCCATGACGACATTTACGGCCGTTTCGGGCACAATGGGGCCAATGCCGGGCACGCCGTCCGGTGCCGAACGTCAACCCAAGCCGATATGAAACTGAAAACCTTCCTTCCCTGCGCGGCCCTGCTGGTCGCCCCTGGAGCCGCCGGTATCGCCGCTGCGGCGTCTGCCCCGGTCGCTGTGCGCGCCGAACTCGACCGCCCCTTCGTCATGGCCGGGCAGGGCGAGCGCGTGGTGATCAAAGTCAGCCTCCTGCCGGCCGAGACCGAATCAGCCCGCGCCCGCCCGCCGGTCAATCTCGCCCTGGCGCTGGACCGCTCCGGCTCGATGAGCGGGCAAAAGATCGAGCAGGCCCGCGAGGCGGCACTGGAAGCGCTCAGCCTGTTGGGACCACGTGACCGGATCGCGCTCGTGGTCTATGACGACGAAGCTTTCACCCTGATCGAGAGCCAGCACCCGCTGGAGCGTGAACGCCTGGCCGCCGCCATCCGGGGGATTCGCCCCGGCGGTTCGACCGCGCTTTACAGCGGCGTTCGTCAAGCCGCCGCGCAGGTCCGTGAAGGCAGTCGCGAGGGGTCCATCGACCGCGTGGTCCTGCTCTCGGACGGGCAGGCCAATGTCGGCCCATCTTCACCCGAGGCGCTACGCGACTTGGGCCTCAAGCTTGCCGCTGAGGATATTTCTGTCAGCACGGTTGGGCTCGGCGCGGGCTTTAACGAAGACCTCATGACCGGTCTGGCCGAGACCGGGCAAGGCAACAGCTATTTCGTCGAAAACGCTCGCGACCTGACGCGCATCTTTGCCGCCGAACTGGAGGATGTGCTTAACGTCGCCGCGACCGGCGTCGAGGTGGTCGTGACCTTCGAGCCCGGCGTTCGCCCGGTGAGGATCATTGGCCGCGAAGGCCGGATCGGTGACGGGGATGCCCGCTTCAGTGTCAACCAATTGATCGGGGGCCGGGAAAAGTTCGCGCTGATCGAAGTGGAGCTTCCCGCCGGGGAAGCCGGTGTGGACCGTGAAATCGCCCGCGTTCGCGCCGACTACACCGACGCCCTCAGCGGTGAAAAGGCCCATGCCGACGCTTCTGCACAAGTCGCCTACACGGAGAGACCCGCCGAAGTCGAGTCCGCCGCGAATGTCATCGTGGGCCGCGAGGTTGTTGCCAACCGCGTCGCCGAGGCCCGCCGCGAAGCCGTCAAGCTGAGCGACGCCGGCCAGCACCGCGAAGCCGCCGCGCTTTTCCGCGACCTACGCGGGGAGATCGACGTGATGAACGCTCCTTACGCAGACAGCGAGATCACCCAGATGTCCGAGGTGTTGGATCGGGACGCCGCGCAGTTGGACCAGTCGAAGCTCTCCAATACCGACCGCAAGCGGTACTCGAACGACAGCTACAAGACCGTCAACCAGCAGCGCGACATTGACTGAGCGTTTATTCGCACGGGCATTAACAAGAATCTTTAACGAAAATACACATGATGAAAAAGACCCTCGCAACCCTGGTCCTGTGTCTGCCGCTCGCTACGCTGGCGCAGGACTACACCTACTCAACCAACCCAGCGACCGGAAATATCTCGGTCAGTGGGGAGGCCACGGTTTATGTCGTGCCGGACACGATCAAGGTCAACTTCGGGATAGAAACCCGCGACATGGACCTGGCGGCTTCGCAGGCCGCGAACCGCGCCATACTCAAGCGCGCGCTGGAGTCCTTCCGCCACCTTGGGGTGGAGGACAAGGACATCAAGACTGACTACCTCAGCGTCGAGCCGCGCTACGAGTGGCGCAACAGCGAGAACGTCTTCACCGGCTATTTCTCGCGCAACGGCTTCGTCGTCACCCTCAAGGACAAGGCCCAGCTGGAGCGGGTGGTGGACGCGGCGCTGGCGGCAGGTGTCAACTACGTGCATGGCGTCGAGTTTGAGACGAGCGAGCTGCGCAAGTACCGTGACCAGGCCCGGCAGGAGGCGATCACCGCGGCCCGAGAAAAAGCAGAGGCCCTGACAGCCGCGCTTGGCTCTCGCCTCGGCCCGCCGACTCGCATCAATGCCAACGACGGCAACCGCTGGTGGTTTTACTGCGATGCCGACTGGGGCCGCAGTGGCGGGCGTAACCTTGCCATGACTCAGAACAGTATCCAGTCCGTAACCGCTTCGGGCGCGGGTGTTCCCGGCGACATCCAGCTTGGCAAAATCGCCGTCCGAGCCAGCGTCGATGTGTCTTTCTCCCTCGTCACCGTGCCGGAAGACGGGCGCTGAACCCCGCCGGGGCTGGGCCGTCGAGTGTCTCTTTCGGACCGGCTTCCCCGCGCGGGCGTGAAGAAAGATTGCCCGCGCGGCCATTCTCACCAATACCAGATACGATGAAAGCGCGCCGACATGTGCTGGCCTGGCTGGGCCTTGTGCTTCCGACCCTGGCGGTCGGCGCGCTCGCGTTCTGGCTGCTGGGCCGCGAGCAATCGCGGCTCGACACGCTGGCCCGCGAGTCGGAGCAGGCCCGCGCCCGTACCGTGGCCGACAATCTCGACCTCATCATGGCCGAGATCAAGACCGGCGTCATGCAAGCGCTCGAAGCCGCTTCCGGCCCCGGCGACGAGCAGGCCCGCTTACGCGAGTTGGTAGAGAGCAATCCTTTTGTAGGTGCCTTCGCGGTCTGGGAGTCAGACGGATCTCTCATGGTGGAAGGCGGTGCTTTCGGGGAAACCTCCGGCGGCGAGAGCGGCACGGGTGACCGCTCGCCGCGTTCGCTGGATGGGAGAAAAATCGCCGTCGAGCCGACCGACGAAGTATTTGCCTACCACTACCTGTCGGGCCGGAAAGAACTCCCGTGGAACCAGCCAGCTCCCGAGTCGGAAAACGTCAGCACGGCTACCGCCGCTGGTGATCTTGCCAAGGCTTCCGCAGACGGGGCACCAGAGTTTGCGCCAGTGGCGACAGCCTTCGCTCCGGACGAGCTGGAGCGGGATGCCGACGCGAGCGTTGGAGAAGCGTCCAGCGGCTCTTACGCCAACGTGAAAGCCAGCCGCCAGAGCATCCGCGAGATTTCACAGCAGAACGTGCTGGCGCTCAACCTGCAACGCGCGCAGGAAGTGCAGGAGGCTCAAGCGGTCTCGGAAAACCAGCAGATGCAATCGCGGGCCTTGTCGGCCAAGACGGAACTGGCTCCGTCGGATACGGTTGGCACCGAGGTCGCGGTGGCCAGTGACGCCGACGCTATCTCAGCGCGGCGCGGAGTGAGTGCCGGGAGTGTGCAAGCCACGACCGCGATACTTGCGGATACGAGCCAGCCGGTCCCTGGACGTAACACTGATTCTCCGCCCGGTGCCGCTTCCCCCGTCCTGGATGTGGGCGGCGATACCGACTCGATGCTGGCCGCGGGCGGGCAACTGGAGTGGATGCCCGAAGCCTCACCCGTGTCGCTCTCGGTGCCGGAGCAACGACCGGCTTTGCTTTTACCTCAAAATGATCTCCTTGATGGAATTTTCGTAGACCGGACGCAGGCGCGTTCCGGCTGGGTCGAGCGGACCGACGGCCAGCCCGGCTGGCTGGCCTGGTATCAACTCGTACCGGACGGACGTGTGACGGCGGTGCTGTTGGAAAGGGACGCCGTGCTCGTCCAGCTTCGGGGCGCGATTCCCGAGGGGTGGAACAGCGCGAGCCTGCTCAGCCCCGACGGCGTTGCGGTTTTCGATGCCTATTCCCGCTACGGTTCGGGCGGGGAGTCGGTGTATCGAAAAATGGATACAATCGCGGTCGGCACCGAGCTTCCCGGCTGGCGGCTCGGCGTCCCTCCTGGCCCCGTCGGGGGAGGACGCGGGTTCTTTTTGCTGGGCGGCTTGCTGGTGGCGGTGCTGTGCGCGGCCACGCTCGGGGCGGGGACGTTACTGTTATTGCAGGCCCGCCGGGACGCACGCGAAGCCGCCCGCAAGACGACCTTTGTTTCTAATGTCTCCCATGAGCTGCGCACCCCTCTGACCACCATCCGCATGTACGCCGAGATGCTGGAGGAGGGCCGCGTGACGGACGAGGAACGCCGCACGCGCTATCTCGGGACAATTACCGCCGAGACGCAGCGCCTGAGCCGCTTGGTGGACAATGTGCTCGATTTCAGCCGTCTGGAGCAGGGCCGCAAGAAGTACCGGCTTGAGCCGGTCGATGTCGCCGCCGTGGTGGCGTCGGTGCTGGAGACACTCGGCCCACGCTTGCGCGAGGCCGGGATGGAAATTTTCCGGGAAACTCCCGCCGTGCCGTTACTCGCCCACAGCGACCGCGACGCGCTTGGACAGGTCTTGCTCAATCTCGTGGACAATGCCCTCAAGTACGCCGCCGGAGGGAAGCTCCTGCGCATCGCGTTGGAGTCTGCGTCCGGGGGGCGGCTACGCCTGCTGGTTGAGGATCGCGGCCCGGGCATCCCGACGCGTGACCGGGAGCGGGCCTTCGGGGCTTTTCAACGCCTGGACGAGAGCCTGACCGCCGCCACGCCCGGCTCCGGGCTGGGGTTGTCGATCTGCCGGGGGCTGTTGCGGGATTTGGGCGGCGACATCGAACTACTCTCCGCCGAAAAAAACGGCTGCCGCTTTGTTATCACTTTACCCCTTGCAAACTCATGAAACGCCGCCGCCTCCTCATCGCCGAAGACGACGCCAACATCCGCACCGGGCTCGTCGATGTTCTCGAAAGCGAGGGCTATGAAGTCCTCGCCGCCAACGACGGGCAGTCCGCCCTGGCGTTGGCGAAGCAGGGCGGGTTCGACCTGATCCTGCTTGATGTGATGATGCCCGCGCTCAGCGGCTATGAGGTGTGCCGCGAGGTGCGCCGCCGCGACAGCCGGGTGCCGGTTATTATGCTCACGGCCAAGGGCGAGGAGATCGACAAAGTGGTCGGCCTCGAACTGGGAGCGGACGATTACATCACCAAACCCTTCGGGGTGCGCGAACTGCTGGCGCGGATCGCGGCGGTCCTGCGCCGTAGCGGTCCGCAGGAGGAAGCGGAGCCGGAAAGCGAACCCTTTGATTTCGGCACGGCACGGATCGACCCGAAGCGGATGGAGGCCGTGGTCGGCGGTGAGGCCGTGGCGCTGACCCCGCGCGAGATGAAGCTTGTCCAGTACTTCCACCGGCATCCGGGCGAAGCTCTCAGCCGCGACGCCTTACTCAACGCCGCCTGGGGCATTGACTACCTGGGAACCACCCGCACGCTGGATCAGCATATGGCCCAGTTGCGCAAAAAGCTGGAGTCAGATCCGGCGCGCCCCGGTACGCTTCTGACCGTGCACGGGCATGGCTACCGCTATGAGCCGGGGGCGTAAGTGCGCCCCCCGGCTCCTGCGATGGTTTATACACTTACACTAAGAGGAAAGGTCGGCTCAGGCCGTGCGGCGGGAACGCCGGCGCAGCCACACCGAGCAAGCCAGCCCGAGCAAGCCCGCGCCCAGGGCGATGTCCGCCGGTTCGGGCACGAGCACTTCGGTGACGGCGTAGGTGCCGTTTCCACTGACCAGCAGGTTGTAATAGCCCTCCTCGTAGCTGTCAAAAACCTGGTCGGGAGTTTCGATCCACGCTTCGCCGTCGTAGGTCCAGAAGGTCAGTTCTGACTCTTCGTTTACTGAGACTGTACGGAAAGACAGCAGCACGGTTTCCTCACCGGTGGAGCTGAGAGAAACGATATAGGCGGCGGAGTAATCGAAGTCTCCGGCAGGGCCACTGGTGGCAGTCACGCTGAGATCGCCGGTGCCGGCGTCGTCGGCGAGGGCAACGACCAATGCGCCATCGTCCACAACATAGCGCATGCCCGAGAGCGCAGTCGAGGTCAGCGCGGTGAGGTAGGCGGTTGGTGCGCTGACGTTCAACGCCGAGCCGTTCCAGGTGCCGCCATAGGCACGGATCGTGCCGGTGTTGTCAATCGGTTCGTCGAGACTGAGCGGCAGGTACACGCCCGCGCCCAGGTTGCCGAGGGAGAAGAGATTGATCGTGCCCGCGTTGTCGATCCCTTCCGCCGTCACAAGCGTGTGGCCTTGGGAAACGCCCAGGTTGAGCGTGCCGTTGGCGGATATAATGACATCGCCCCCGGTGTTGACCGAACCGCCATTCGTCACGACGAGGGTTCCTTCACCCTCATTTCCAAGGTAAATATCATCTGTGCTTGTCCAGGTTGATCCACTGTCTTTGACCAATATGACTCCTGTGCTGCCACTGGAATAACCGAGGACGCCGATGTTAGTGGTCAGGCTGGCACCGCTTGTCACGGTAAGGATACCTGCGCCTTCCGAGCCGACGTACAGGCTGTTCCAGGCCTTGAATTCAGCGCCGAGACCATCCACGGAAACGAAGCCTTCGCTGCCATTGTTAACGCCGATGGTTACGTTGCTGGCAGATGCACCGGCCCCGGCCTCGACAAAGAGTATGCCATCCTCGTACTCGCCAACGGTGAGATTCCCGGTCGTGGCCCAGACCGAGTCGGCGTCCTTGATCGTGACTGTACCGGTGCCGACGTAACCGATGTTGCTCGTGCTGGTGCTGACGGTGGCGCCGCCGGAAATATTAAGCACACCGACCCCGTCATAGCCGATGCTGGTAAAGCCTGCGCCGGTCCAACTGGAGTCCTCGCCTTGCACGTTGAGCTTGCCGATAGCGGCAGATTGGTAGCCGAGGTACGTATGGTTACTGGCCAGGCTGGAGCCGCCGTCGATGGTGACTTCTCCCAGATCATCATAGCCGATATACATATCGGTTCCGCTGTCGCCGCCGCTATTCCAGAAGGCCTCACCCGTTGTCGGGTAAGTGCTGCCGGTGGGTGTGACTGAGGCACTGGCCAGCGAGCTTCCGAGCAGGCAGAAAATAACCCGTAGCGCGGACTGCTTGTCGCGGGCGAATTTCAGGCTCAGCAGGCCAAGGGCGGACGATGAGGCGCGGCGCGGCGCGTTTTCCTTTATGGAGGGTCGGCAGGTATCAAACATAGCGATAGATCAGGTGAATTCTGGTTAGTCGGACCGGACTTTATCTCCATTGCGGGATGCGGACGGCTGGTGCGGTCACAACGCCCGAAACGAAGCAATCGCAACGGGCCCCTGACCAATTTATTATGGGCAGGCGTGAGAGGGTGCGACCGGTAGTTCCGAGCCGTCACTTTATCAAAACCGGGCTGAGGCGTCTATCCCCCTTTGGAGGGGGGGCGATCAGGCGAAGCCGGGCAGCTCGCCGCGCACGCGCACCTTGATAGCGTGCGAACAAGCCTCGTCGCCGCGGCTCAGTACCGCATGAGTCGTGCGCAGGGCCCATAGGGTGGCGCAATGCCGGTTGGGCGTGCCGGTTTTATGGAAAATCCGCTTGATGTGATCCTTAACCGTGTACAGCTCGATCCCGAGAATGACGGCGACTTCCTCGTTGCCCTTGCCGTCAGCGACGAGGGTAAGCACTTCGGCCTCGCGGGGAGTGAGCCCGGCAGTGGTCAGGGCCTGCGGGCACGGGGTTTCGCAGAGCATGTGCTCACGTTCGCGAGCCAGTCGGCGGGCACTTCCCAGAAGCGATTGACCGAGAATGAGCAGGTCACGTTCGTCCTCGGAATAGTCCGGTCCGCTCCTGCGCTCGATTCCGAAAAAGGAAATCTCGCCCGGTCCGGCGGGAACGTGGACGGCGCAGTGGTTGTCCAGCCCGAGGGGCTTCATCACCTCGGCGTAAACGTCGGTCTGACGAAAGGCCCGGGCGCTGTAAAAGTCGCGCCGCATGAAGGGGCGGCCTTCGTTTGTGTCGGGGTTCCAGTGAAAAAGTTCGTGTCCGGCCATCAGGTGGCCGAGGCGCTCGATCGCGGGGCGGAAGTCCGGTGTTTCCTCGTCCGCGCAAATCTCCAGTTGGCGACTGTGGCAGTAGAGGGTGCCGAAGGCGATCAGTTCGCAGGGGATAAGGGCGCGCAGAAAGGCAAAGGCACGTTCGGCAAAATTGCCCAGACCGAGATTTGGCCTGAGCAGCAATTCGGACTCCTGGCAAAGCGTCCTGGCCTGGTCATGCGTGAGTGCCATCGAACGCCAGCCATGCTGATTAGTTTTTTAGACAGGGTAAATGAAAAACAGTAATGAGATGGCTGCATGAAAAGCCTTACTTCACCTGCTGGGGGACGGGTTGTGAAGGCGGGAGCCAGGGATCGAAGCCGAGGCTGGGGGCGGTTCGCTCCAGTACCTGGGCGGCGACGACACGGACTTGCAAATCCTCGCTGTAGCGCGCCGGGGAGAGCAGGGCGGGGTCGCGCCGGGCGGCCTCGGTCAGCAGTTCCAGTCCCAGCCGGACCTGGAGCGGGTCGCGGGAGGCTGTGAGGGCGAATACCCGCGTCATCGTGTCGGCGGGGAGCGCTGTCTGCCGCTGGCGCAGCACGGCGCGAAGTTCGGCGGAGCTTTCGATCTGCTGGCGGGCGAGCGCCCATTGCTGGTCGGCGGCGGTGCGGCTCTTGCTCAGCCATTGCGCGAACTCCGGGGCTTCGCGGTAGCCGGTCAGCCTGCTGACAACCTGACCGCCTGGCGTGATGGTTTGGAAGTTGGGTACGCCGGAGACGCCGAAGGCTTCGGCCACCTGCGGCTGCGCGTCGATGTCGATCAGGACCGTGACGTAATCGCCGAGTGCGGTGACGACCTCCGGGGTTTTCAGGGTGACGGCCTTCATCATCTGGCAGGGCTGACACCACGAGGCGGTGAAATAAACCAGCATCGGCAACTCCTCTCCCCGGGCGATTTGCCGGGCGGCGGAGTAGTCCGTCATCCAGGTCGGGCCGCTGGCGGATTCATTTGTGGCGGCTGGGTTGACTGTGGCTGTGCCCGTTTCCGCGGCCCGCGCCGGGCTAAGCGCGAAAATAGCAAAGGCGGTGGCGGTTAAAAAACGTCTCATGGCAGGCGGTTTCCGGTGCCGTGCTCGACGAGCGGCCACCAGGTTTCAAAATCGAAGGGACGGCTGAACGAGCCGTAATGGCACTTCGTGCAGTCGCCAGGGCCGAGCGGACGGAAGGTGAAGCTGACCGGGCCGCCCTTGAGCCGCTGCTCGACGTGAAGACTGCCGGGGCCGTGGCAGCTCTCGCAGCCGACATTGACGAGCTTGCGCCCCTCGAACTCACGCCGGTAGCCGCTGGGCGTGCGGAAGCCGACCGAGTGGCAGCCGATACAGTTCGGGTCGGCATCGGAGCCGCTGGCGACAAGCGCTTCCCAGGCATGGGCGTGCCGGGAGTTCTCCCAGATACGGGCGGCTTCCTGGTGGCAGCCGAGACAGGCCGGGGTGCCGACGTATTCGGCCACGCGCTTGACGCCGGGGATCAGGTCGTCCTGGGCGCGTTCGGGGTGGTCAATGTCGAGGTCGGTGGCGCGGACTTCGGCGCGGAAGGTTTTGACCAGTTCCAGCACGGACTTGGCCTGCGGGACGTTCGGCTCCAGCAGCACAATTTCGTGCGCGGTGTTGCTGACGTGTCCGCCGGGCTCCACCGACACGTCTAGAATCCCCAGCGCCCGCGACTGGTTGGTCACGTAGGAAATCAGGCTCTGGTTCGCCCGCAGGAGTTTTTGCGCGGACTGGGAAACGTCGCCGCCGAGGATCACGTCGGCTTCGAAGAACTGGTTGGCCAGCGCGCTGAGCTTGTTCTCGTCCGCGAAGGCCAGCAGCACGAGCATGTCGGTTTCGGCGGCGAGCGGACCGACCACGCGGCTGAGCGCCAGTTCCATCGGTTCGACGAGGACGCCCTCGCCGGGGCCGTCGGGGAGGCTTTGCGGATCGACCACGCCGACCAGTCCGATTCTCAGCCCGGCGCGTTCGACCACCAGGTAGGGCGCGGCCAGCGGGCGGCGCGTGTCCGCGTCGAGGACGTTTGCGCTCAGCAGCGGCACGGGCGAGGAGGAGGCGAGCAGGGCGAGGTCTTCCCGGCTCAGCGCGGCCTCTCGCGCCCCGAGGTTGGCTGCGGAGTAGTCCATCTGCGCGTAGGCTTCGAGGATGTAGCGGTACTCGATCAGGTTGTAGTCCTGCGGGCCGCGCAAAGCATCGCCGATGTCCACCTTGAGCGAGTGGTCGGCATCGGTCAGCATGTACATGGTGGAGAGCCGGGTCAGCCCCCCGAGCTGCCCGCTGAAGCAGTTGCACGGCGTGAGCATACCGCTGGTGTCACAGGTGAAAAAGAGCCGAAGCGGGACGGGTTCCTGAGGCGCGGACACTTCCGGGGACTGGCGCAGCGCGGAGCCCGCCCACAGGGCCGCCCCGACGAGACCGACGGCCACGAGGGAAAATAGAGCGACTGTTTTTTTACGGCTCATGGCAGGTTCAATAGAGCAGGGCGTAGGTGAGGATGTTGACGTTGACCTTGACCGGCTCGCGGATTTCGTTGCCCCCGCAGCAGCAGCAACCGTCGGCGTTGGCCACGTCGTTGAGGCCCTCGCGGGAGTAGATCATGACGATGCGACCATTGATCTCCAGCCCTTCCAGCATGACGGTCTTGCCGTGCTTTTCGACCAGCCGCGTGATGTCATAGACGGTCGAGAAAAGCGGGTCAGACATTGGGATCTGCTTGAGCTTGTACTCGGGGAAAATGAGCTTGAGTTCGCGGCGCAGGGAGCGGTCCCAGTCGGCATTCGAGCAACTCGGGCTGGAGAGAATGAAGCCGCCGCCCATGAGGTACTGGCGCAGGTTCCGGCGCTCCTGCTCGGTGAGTTGAAAGACATCCTCGCCGGAGAAAACGCAAAAGGGGTGGTCAAAGACCCGGTCTTCCCCGAGCTTGACCGGGTGAAAGGCCGGATCGACAGTAAGGTTTGTCTCCTGGTTAACGGTTTCCAGAAAGCGGTCAGAGAAGCAAACCGAGGACTGGTCGCCGGCGTACACGAGGTTGCCGACGCGGATCGGGATGATGTTGTCCGGTGTGGCGGTGGTGGCCCGTAGCAGACCGGCGGCAAGGGTGAAAAGGACGGTGATGAGCGTGCGTGTTTTATTCATTCGGTTGTCCCCGGGTGATGGTTTCAAAGTACTCGTTAACGATCTCGCGGTACTCCTCGTGCAGGTAGTCAACGCGGATAGCCTCGGACTCGCGGGTGGAGGCACGGACGCGGTCGAGGACATCGACCTGGTCCAGCGCCGCCTCGATGCCGTCCTCACCTGAAAGCAGATCGCTGGCCGCCTGCGCGTCCCGCCCCTGCCCTTGAGGCCCGGCAAACTGGCTGGCCTCGCCGCCATAGACATTCATCGGCTGGGAAGCCATGGCGAAGCCGCTCTGCCCGCCCATCCCGAACTCGGCCGCGAGCGAGGAGCCGAGCCGGAAACGCCGGGACTGCATCATCTGACGAAGCGTCTCCCCGGCGCGACGGCTGGGGCCGAGGTAGCCGTCGAGCTCGCCCGCCATCTGGCCGAAACTCTGCGCGGACTGTTCCTCGCCGATGAGCGATTCCATCGTGCGGCGCAGTTGCTCGGAGCGCCCGGCGGAAAGCCCGCCCTGGCCCTCAAGCATGGCGGTGGCCGCCGACTCCGCCAGCGCGGGCAGGCGTTCGCGGCGAATGGCATCGGCCAGGCCGTCAGCGCAGGCGGCGGCCTTGGGGAAGTTCTCGCGGGCCGACTCGGCGTCCTGCCGGAGTTTCTGGTCGAGTCCCTGCAAATGGGCGGCGACGGCGCGCTGGCGTTCGGCCATCTCGCGCAGGGCGAGTTGGTCCTCGCGGGTGAGGTTGTAGCGGTTCTGGTAAGCCTGCATCTGCTCGGTGATAGTCTCCTGCTCCTGATACAGAAGCTGGAAAAGCTCCATGTCCTTGATGATTTCGTGCAGGTCGGCCAAGTCGCCCATGGTTTCGCCCATTTCGGCTAACGCGTCGGGCTTGTCGCTGGCGGAGGGGTCGAGCGTCTCGGCCTGCATGCGGGCGGCTTCGCGCATGGTCCGCATTTGCGCGGGCAGCGGCTGGTTACGGGCGGCGGCCATCGCGAGGGCATTCTCACGGGCTGAGGCGCGCAGTTCGTCCGCCCGGCGTTGCAGGTTTTCGCGGAAGGAGTCCTCGACATCGTAGAGCGGTGTCTCACGGACAAAGTGTTCCATCTTGTCTGCCAGGGCGTTGACCGAGGCGTTGAGCGCCTGCTGCCGCTTTTTAAGTTCTTCCAACTGAGCGGCGATTTCCTCGCGGGTGGCTTCGTCGGGAGCGGCGGCCAGCGCTTCCTCCAACTGGGCGATCTGCTCGGCCAGGGTGCGCTGGTCATTGGCCAATTGGTAAACCTCGTCGCGCAGGGCTAGGTACTTGGCCTCCATGTCCTTCATGTCGCGTTCGCGGCGCAGGTAGTCGTTGTAGTCCTGCTCGCTGATGATGTGCAGTTGCAGCGTGCCGCTGCGGGCGGTTTGTGGGACGGGGGCCGTGTCGATGGCCTCGACAAAAACCGACACCGTGTCGCCCGGCTGCGCCCCGAGCGCGGTGAAATCGAAGGCCAACGCCTCACTGACATGAGTCTGCGCCCCGGCATACTCGCGGCTGAGGGGCGCGGCGAAAAGCCCGTTGATCCCGCGGTGGATGCGCAAGCGCGAGATGCCGTAATCGTCGTCCGCGAAGCACCGGACCGCGAGCGGGTGGTTGATGACGCAGAACATCTCCTTTGACGGGTCCGTGCCCGCGCTGGGCGGGAGGTCTTCGAGCAGGGTGAGCCCGGCCTTCCACTCGGCGGCGGACTCGATCTCCATGATGTCGGTCAGCGAAAAGACCATGATCCCGCCCCGCGTTGGCGTCCACTCGGCGGCGACGGTGTTTTCGGCAATTGGGTCCAGCTTCACCGTCTCCACGACTTGTCCGGCCTCGACCAGTTGGAGGCGTCCGCCGGAGAGGGGACGGTTGGAGGTGAGTTCAAAGCGCAGGCTGGAACCGTCAAGCACGCGCAGGTCGCTGAGCGAGTAAGCCTGCGTGCGCGGCTGATGACCGGTGTAGGCGGGCGGGGTGACGGTCAACCGGGTCTCGCGAAGCTCGGGCGTGAGCAGCACACTGACCAGTCGCCGGGGGGAGACGGCGCGGCCCGAATCGTTCTCGGCGGTGAGCACGAGGTTGTCCGTCACACGGTCGATCCGCTGGACATAGCCCCGGTCGCCCCCCTGGTCGAACATGTCGAGCATGGTCGTTTCTTCGGGGCGGCCCTCGGGGTGATAGCTGAGCCTGACCGTGTGCGGGCGGTGCCCGGAATGAACGACACGCACCATCAGCGGCTCGCCGTAAACGACCGAATAACCGTCCACATCCGGCTCGGCGATTTTCAGGCGGGTAAAGGCAAAAGCCGGGTGATCCCCGTAGGGCAGCAGGTAGCGCCACACTCCGGCCCGTGTGACGGGCCAGGCGCAGGCGAGCACGACCAGCACGAGGGCGCATTGCCAGAGGGCGCGGCGGGCGGCCTTGGCGGGGGCTTGGCTGCGCACGAGCGCGGCAAGGTCAGCGGGGCCGATCTCCTCCAGTCCGCGGGCAACGGCGCGGTCAGCCAGCCGCCGGGTCAGCTCAGAACGCCCTTCGCGGGCGGCATCGCCGTGGAGTTGGATCAGGTTGATCAGGCGCGAGCCCAGCTCGGGATGGTTGCTCTCCAGTCGCCGGGCAATCCGCTCGGGCGGGGTGACGCGGCCGTAGATACTCCACAGCGCGAAGCCCGCGAGTCCCGCCGCCGTCCCGAGCCAGAGCAGGTCGAGCACGAGCCGCCAGGAGTCCGGCAGGTGAAAGAAAGCATCCAGGACGAAATACACCGGCCAGGCCGCCAACAGCCACACGAGCGAGCGCAGCACAAGACAGATCGCCCGCTCACGACGCCAGACCTGCGCGGCTTGGTCGAGCCGCGCACGGAAGCGCCGGTATGTTTCCGATGTATCCATAGAGCGTTTGAAGAAATACTATCGCCGCGAAGATTGAATGGCCAAATGGCTGATTGTTAATGGTTGGATGTTGAAGGTAGAAAAGAACAATTAGCCATTTAACCATTTCGCCATATAGCGATTCCACCTTTCGGTCGCGGTTACTGTTTTTTTAAGAACTTCCATAAATAACTACGTATCCATAAATAACTACGCCAGCCCCCACCTTCGCCGCAGGAGCCATTCTCCGCCGAGCAGGAGGCCGATCAGGTAAAAGAGCCAGGGGCGGTTCCAGATTTCCTTCAGTTTGACGGTCGGCTCGACCGAGGTGTCTTCGCTGCGTTTTTGCTGGATGAAGGCCGCCAATTCGTCCGGTTGGAGCATGCGTCCGCCGCTGGTTTCCGCCAGTTTTTCCAGGTAGGGGAGGTCCACGGCGACATCGGTGTCTTCGAGGTTCTCGTCCATCACGATGAAGCGCGAGGTCTGCACCGTGCCGTCGGGTAAACGGGCTTCGGCGGTGTAAATGCCCGGTTGTTCCGGCGTGAAGGTCGCTGTCGGGTGAGACTGGCCGGGGCCGGTCGCCAGTTGGAGGCGGGCGGTTTCCTCGTCTTCGCGACGGAGAGTGACGCCGGTGTTGGGCATATTCTCGGGCAGTGCTCCGCTGAGCCGGAAGTGCACGCTCTCGCCCAGCATGAGCGTCGAAGTGCTCAGGCGCAGGGTGAGTTGGTCGCCAGTGGCCGCCTCTGAGCCTGAGAGCAGCCAGAGCAGGGTCTGGTCCCAGAAGCGTTCGTAAAGCGGGTTTTGCAGGTCGGCCCCGGCGTTGAAGGCCCAGCGCCAGAAGCCGTCCACCCCGACACTGAGCACCTGCCCCTGTCCACTGCGGCGGTAAAGAATGGCGGGCAGGCGGTCGCCCTGCGGGCGTACGGCGCTGGCCAGCACGGCGGTCAGGGGCTTGAGTTGCTGGCTCGGGCGGGCGGCGGCCATGGCGGGAAATCTGACCCCGGCGGCGGCTTCGCTGGCGACCAGCCGGAAGGGCGTGAGCGATTGGCCGTCGCGCTCGATTTCGACCTGGAAGTTTTTCTTTTCCAGCGTCTGCCAGTCAGTCGGTTGCAGTCCGCTGTCGTCGCCGCTGCTGCCAAAGGCCGGCCCGCGCAGGAAAACGACGACCCCGCCTTTTTCCAGATACTGGTCGAGTGCGGCGCGTCCGTCCTCGCCCAGCATGGGGCCGAGATCCTGGCCGAGGATGACGGCGTGATAATGAAGCAGGTCCTCCACGGTCCGGGGGACGGTCAACTCGTTCTCAGATTCGCTCTGGCGCAAGCGGCGAATTTTGTTCGGGGCGTACTGCACGAGCGCGTCAAGGTCCATCTTGTCGTTGCGCAGGAGTGCGCGCTGGAAAAACGTCGTGTCCCAGTTCGGGTGCCCCTCCAGCAGCAGGAGCTGGATCTTGCGGTTGACGACGTTGAGAAAGGTCGTGGCCGAGTTGTTCTCGCGCTGGCGTTCGTAGGGCAGGGGGGCGACCCGGATTTCGTACTTGTACTGGCCGATCTCGGGTTCGCGTACCTCGAAGTGGACGTTGAGTTGCTGGAGCTCCTCGGCGTTGAGGCGGCGGGTTTCGACCACCTTGTCCTCGCGCAGCAGGCTGACGGTGAGCGGCTCGTACTCCGCGCCGACCAGCCGGATCGAGGCCGAGACGAGCGCTTTTTGCCCGAAGTAGGTAAACGGCTGGTAGCTGGTGATGCGCACGGAAACATCCTGCGGGCGCCCCTCGGTGCCGAGCGCCAGCGGGTAAATCGGGGCGCGGCGCAGGCGGGCGTCCGTGCCGGTTTTGGCCGGGTTGATCAGTTCGAAATCGTGCCCGTCGGTGAGCAGGATCAGCCCGTAGGCTCCCTGCCCGGCGCGGAGCGAGTCGAGCATGTCCGAGATGGAGGTGTTAAAGGCGGTGGTCCGGCCCTCGGGGGCAGTGGGAAGCTCGTCCGCGCTGAGGGGACGGGCGTGCGCGTCGAAGGCGTAGAGGCTGATGTCGGACGTGCCCTCCGCCGGGGCGGCGAGCAACCCGGCCCCGTCGAGCAGGGCGAGCGCCTGGGCGTAGCGGGTGCCTTCCTCGGCCTCGTGCGCCATACTGGACGAGGTGTCCACCGCGACGATAAATTTCTGCTCAAGCGTCTGCGGAGACTCGGTGACGGCAATCGACGGGCGCAGCAGGAGTGCGGTCACGAGCAGCAGTCCGGCCAGCCGGAGCACGGCCAACAGGGTGTACCGCTTCGGACCGACCAACTCGCAGGCACGGCGTCGTCCGGGCCACAGAACGAGCACACCCACCGCCGCCGCGATCAGTATAATCAGCTCCAGCGGAAATACCGGGTCGATGACGAGCGTGCCGCCGGTGCTCATGAGCGGACCTTTCGGATGAGCAGGAACTGGATCAGCCGTTCAAGTACGGCCAGCGCGAGTGCCCCGAGCAGGAAATACTGGAAAAGCGGCACACCGCTGGCCACCTCGCGCAAGCCCGCCTGCCCCTGCACCTCGACGGTCGGCTTTTGCTCGAAGGCGGGCAGGGTGGAGGGCTCGACCAGGCGCAGGTCGGATTCGTCGGAGCTGACGTTGACCGCGAAGTAGCGCTTCGAGCCGTCGGCCAGCTTCAGTTGGTAAAAGCCGCTGCGCGGAGTCTCCCAGGCGATGGCGATGCGTCCGCCCAGCGCCTCCCGCCGGAAGCTGACGCGCTCGCCCTGCGGGTCTTTTAACTCGCCCTGTTGGAGGTCGACGGGCCAGACCTCGGCGGTGAGTGTCGTGTCCACGCGGCTGGCCGGGGGCGGGCCTTCTCCTTGGTCGAGCTGGCGCAGGATGTCCTGCAACCAGGCCGGAAAAATCCGCTGCCGGGCGAAATTGCTGGAGAGCGCGTCGGGCGAGAAATTAAACACGATACCCGTGCCCAGCCCGTGCCCGAACTCCGCCATGGCGGGCGTCTCGTCGGCGAAGCTGAGCAGGACCTTGCCCTCGCCGGAACGCGAGGCCTGGTAGTAATCGTAAATCTCCAGCAGGGCCAGATTCTGACGGGCCGAGCCACGAAAAAGCCGCAGAAAGGGCGAGCGAAACTCCCCGCGAATAATCTGCTGGGTGCCGGTGTTGAGCGCGTCCGCCTCGCGCCGGGGGCCGAGCAGGAGCGGGAATTTCCCGCCACCCATCGCCTTGTCCACGGCGCGAGCATTTTCCGCCTCGGCCGGGCCGTCGAGGAACCAGATGAGTGCGCCCCCGCTGAAAACAAAATCCGCCAGTGCTGCCGCCTGGGCCTCGGTCAAGGGGCCGGAGTCGGTCAGGATAAGCTTGGCGGTGGCGGAGAGGGCCACGGCGTCGAGCTGCGCGGTTGGGATGACGCGGGGGGCGAAGCTCCCGGCCTCGCCCCGGAAGGGGTTGACGGCGGTCCGCACGAAATAGGGGCCGCCCGCGGTGGCGTCGCCGCTTTGTGAGGCGACAAGCACTTCCTCCTGCCTGCTCACGGGTACGGTGAGGAAGTAAAAATTATCCGCTTCGAGCGCGTCGTCGGGCAGTTCCACCGTGAGCCGGTGCTCGCCCTCGCCACTAATGGCCAACGGCAGGCTGACCTCGGCCGTGGACCAGGGAGCGAGCGTGGTCTCCTGTTCGAAGCTGGCCTGGTCATCGAGCCGAAAAGTGAGTCGCCCCTCGAAGGGCTGCTCGGAGAAGTTGCCTACTGTGGCCTTCAGCGTGGCCAGATCGCCTTCGCGCAGGTTGGATTGATCGAACCCGGCCTTGAGGATGGCGCGATTGGGGATGGACGGCTCGCCCACATTGACAAAGTAGGTACGGGCCGAGACCGGCAGCGGGCGGAAATCGACCTTGGCCCAGTTCGTGCGCTGGAAGTCAGACAGGTAATAAATCTCCGCCCCGGTGATGCCTTCGAGCGTGCGGGTGACGGCGAGGTTCGCCCGCCCGAAATCGGCCTCACCGTAGCCGGGGCCGAGAGCATTGAGCGCGCGCCGGGCTTCGGCGTGGTTCTGTGATTGCGAGAGAAAGGCCGTGTCGGCGTCGGCCCCGGCAAGCACGAGGTTTACCGTATCCCCCGAGTCGAGCGAGGCGATGATTTTTTCCGCCTCCAGCACGGCCCGGCTGCGGGCGGTGTTGCCGCCGCTCTGGGCCTCCATACTCAGCGAGCGGTCGAAGACGAGGACGACGTTGCGGGCGGCGTCGGTCTGCACGGCCGGGCCGTACTTTAGCCAGACCGGGCGCAGGAACGCCCCCAGCAGCAACAGCACGAAAGCCGTCCGGACCAGCAGCAGGAGCAGGTGCCGCCAACGGTGCAGGCGCGATTGCTGGGCGGAGCTTTGGCGTAAAAGTTCGAGCGAGGAAAACGGCACCGTGCGCCGTGCCCGGCGGCTGAGCAGGTGAATCAGCAGCGGCACCGCCACCAGGGGCAGCAGCAGGCCGAAGATTCCTGGGTTGAGAAACTGCATGGCTCAGCGAATGGGGCGACCGTTGCGGAAGCCGAGGTAGGCTTCAATGGCCTGGGTGTAGGGAAAACTGCTGTCGATCAGGCAGTGGTCGATCCGGCGGTTGACGGCGTCGCGTTCCAGCCGCCGGATAAAGCCCGCCATCTGCTCGCGGTAAGCGGCGCGCAGCTCCAGCGGATCGACCCGCATACGAGCCCCTGTCTCCATATCGACGTACTGGGCGGCGGCGTGGGCGGGCAGTTCGCGCTCGTCGGGGTCGAGCACCTGCATGAGCAGGATTTCAAAACGCCGGTGCAGGAACCGGCCCAGCGTGTCAAAAATCTCCTGCGGCTGGTCGAGGAAATCGGAAATGATAACCAGCCGCCCGCGCTGGCGAAAAACGGCCTCGGCCTGGCGTAGCGCGTTGGCCAGCCCGGTGCGGCTGGAGGGCTCGATCTCCTCCAGCGTGCGCACGATCTCGTGCAGCTTGCGCTGGGAACTGCCCGGCGGGATAAAGGACTTCAGCGTCTCGTCGAAGAGGCCTAGCCCGGTCTGGTCGCCCTGCCGGATCATCAGGTAGGAGAGGGCGGCGGCGATTTTCGCGGCCAGAAAGGACTTCGGCTGGCGGCGCTCGCCCCGGTAGGCCATCGACGCGCTCACGTCCACCAGCACATAGACGGTCATGTCCGTCTCCTCGGTGTATCGGCGCAGGTAGAGCCGTCGCGTGCGGCCATAGACCTTCCAGTCGATGTTGCCGATGTCGTCTCCGGGAACGTATTGCTTGTAGTCGGTGAACTCGCCCGCGCCGCCGCGCTTGGTGGATTTGTGCTTGCCGGAGAAATAACCCTCCACCCGCGAGCGGGCGAAGACCAGCAGGTTATGGTAGCGGCTCAGTTCCTTCAGGGTGAGGACAGAGGCGCGTTTGCGCGGACGCTCAAGCTTGGCTGGGGCCAACCGTGAAGGCCCGCGCTCGTCCGGCAGTGGGGGCGGCTTGTTCATGGCCAGCGGAGGCGGCGGGCCGGAGGCGGGAAGTTTCGGGGGCCGTGAGTCCATGAGCGGGCGTGAGCTTGCCGTGGTTAACGGGGCATTTTCAATAGACAGGCTCAGGGACGATTTTCAGGATTTCCCGCAAAATATCGGAGCTGCTCTTGCCCTCGCCGGTGGCGCGGTAGTTACCGATCACGCGGTGGCGAAGGACGGGGAGCGCAACTTCGCGCACATCAGAAATTTCCGGCGTGGGCCTGCCGTTGAACAAGGCCATAGCCTTCGCACCGAGGATCAGGTACTGCGAGGCGCGGGGACCGGCCCCCCACTCGACAAAGTCGTTTGTCACGCTGGGGGCGTTGACGCTGCCGGGGCGGGTGGCTTTGACCAGATCGACGGCGTATCCAAGCACATGTTCACTCACAGGCAGGGCGCGCAGGAGTTCGTCGGCCTGAAGAATCTGGGCCGCACCGATGGTTTTACCGGCCTGCGGTTCGGATTCGTAAGTGGTACGACGGACGATCTCGATCTCCTCCTCGCGCGAGGGGTAGTCGAGGTGGAGCGAGAACATGAAGCGGTCGAGCTGGGCTTCCGGTAATGGGTAGGTGCCCTCCTGTTCGATGGGATTTTGGGTGGCTACGACGAGGAAAGGGTTGGGCAGGGGGCGGGATTTGCCCGCCGTGGTGACGGAGCGCTCCTGCATGGCCTCCAGCAGCGCGGCCTGGGTCTTCGGCGGGGTGCGGTTGATCTCGTCGGCCAGCAGGAGGTTGGTAAAGACCGGGCCAGGCTTGAACTCGAACTGGAGCCGCTGCTCGTGCTCGTGAAGCAGTTCCGAGCCAAGGATATCCGAGGGCATCAGGTCGGGCGTGAACTGGATGCGCCCAAAGGACAAATCGAGCGTCTGGGCCAAGGTTCGCACGAGCAGGGTTTTGGCCAGGCCCGGGACGCCGACCAGCAGGCAGTGCCCGCGCGCGAAAAGGCTCAACAGTAGCAGGCGGACGATCTCATCCTGGCCGACGATGACCTTTCCGACCTCCGCGCGGACCGTTTCGAAAAGCTGATGGACGACCTCGGGGTCGCCGGTTTGATCGGCGGGAGCGGATGTTGGCATGGCGGGAGGGTAAGAGATTAAAAACGCTGCGCCGACGGCTCGCCCGCGCATGCTCGATACTCAGGCTTTGCGCCGTCCTTGCAAGCGCAAGTTTTTAATCCTTAAATCTCCGTTCTCCGATGGCTTTATAAAATCATCTGATACACCATAAGGGATTTGTTGAAAAGGCTCTCAAGGTGCCAGGCTATCTGGACGCTCTCGCTGGGAGCGGAACTCCCGGCCCCGGTGAAGATCCGCTGCTGTCCGGCCTCGATCACCTGCGGGTCTTCGGAAGCAGCCTTCAGAGCAATTGGAAAACCGGTGAAACTGTGCTACGGGTTTAACCGGTGTTTGATACCAAAGTCGAAAAAATCCCTACGAAACCGTTCCGTGTCGATGGCGGACTCCATTTATAGCCGGAAAGTGCAAGCCTGTTGCCATAACGCCTGCCCCGTGATGCCTTGTTGGGAGAAACGAAGTTAATGGCTTGACTCGGGCGGTGATCTGCATGCGCTTGCTGCATCCGATGCCTGTTTCGACAAAGCATATTCTCAGCATAATGCTCGCCTGCCTGATCGTTCTCAACGGACTGGTAGCCGCACTGGGAAACTTGCTGGTCTGTCTGCACGAGGAGGGCGAAGCACACCTGGCGGGCAGTGAGATCGCGCAAGCCTGTTGCCATACTGCAGGGGCGTCCGCCGAGGAATGTCGCGACTGTGAAGATGTCGCGCTCAGCGGTATGGATTTTCTGGCCACGCGTCAGTATGATGTGACGGCTTCGGCGGTAGCCGATGTTTCCCCGACTGTGGTGGAAGCCGTCCCCCCGGCTTGGCGTACCCAGTGGCAGGCCGGGCCAAACCCGGCGCGGGGCCCTCCCGAAAGCACGGATACGTGCCTGATGGTGGCGCAGACTGTAGTGCTGCGACTCTGATTTGGTGAGCCCGGAGCTGTCTTCGATACTGGAAGGCCCGGGCCCGGTTGTTTTCTCCTGAAAGCGGGAGCGATGTGTCCGGCTGCATAGCTGGCGTCGTTGTCTTTCCGGAAAAAAACCGGCATTCGAAGCTTCCGTCCGGCCCGTGCAAAAGACCGGAGCCGGAACGCTCTTCGAGAAGGGAATTCTGCGCGGCTTGCGAGCCGCGGGTTGAAGATAAGCTCATATTTTGTGTGCCGTTTGTCGTGAGCGGCGCAGCAAGGCCGGTCGGTGTGGGCCGGATAGTTTTTCTTCAACCGAATCAGGATTTACCATGACTATTTTTCGATGTTTATACACCTGCCTGTGTCTGTGGGCCGTCTCGCCGGGGGTGCTTCCGGCGCAGACAGAACCTCCGGCTGAGCCCGAGGTCATCGCGCTGCCGCTGGCCCTGCGCCGGGCGGTGGAAAACGACCCCCGGATGGGGCTCAACGCGGCGCTGGCTGACGCGGCCCAGGGCCAGGTCGAGCAGGCTGATCTCCCTCCCAATCCCGTCATCGGCGGCGAGGCGGAGAACTTCCTTGGAACTGGGCCGATCACGGGCGTGCAGGGCCTCGAACTGACCCTCGGCATTAGCCAGGTCATCGAAACGGCTGACAAGCGTGCCCGGCGCACCACGCTCGCCAGGCGCGAACGTGACTTGGTTGACTGGCAGCGGGAGCTGCTTGTGGCCGAGGTCGAGGCCGAAGTGCGCGCGGCCTTTGTCGATGTGCTGCTGGCGCAGGAGCTTGTCACCCTCCGGGCGAGGCAGCTCGACCTGGCCCGACAGAGCGAGACAGAGACGGCGCGGCTCGTCGAGGCGGCGCGCTCCCCGCAGCTCGATCTGACACGGGCCACGCTCGCTGCCCGTCGCCAGACCTATGCTCTGGAGCAGGCGCAGCGCGAGCTCGCCACCGCCAAGGCAAACCTGGCCGTGCTCTGGGGCGAGGGAAGTTTTTCGGACTTCGAAGTCGAGGGCAGCGTCGTGCTGGAGCCGGAGGTTCCCAGCTTCGGCGAACTGGCGGCCATGCTCCCGAATACCGCCGAGCTGGCGCGCTACGAGGCCCTGCGGAAAACCCGCGAGGCTGCGCTCGATCTGGAAAAAGCCCGTGCAGTGCCAGACTTCGAGATCTACGCCGGTGGCCGGTATTACAACGAGGATAACGGCAACTTCGGCTTTGTGGCCGGATTCGAAATCCCGTGGCCGCTCTTCGACCGCAATCAGGGAAACATCCGCACCGCCCGCGCCCAGGTCCGCGCTGTCGAGTACGAGCGTGAAGCCCTGCGGCGCGAGTTGCTCACGAGCCTGCACCGCGCCTATCAGGTGCTGGTCAGTGCGCACGCCGAGGCCATCTCCGTGCAGGCGGATTTACTGCCGGGGGCCGAGCAGGCGCTGGCGGACACATCCGCCGGTTACGAGCGCGGGCAGTACACGCAACTGGCCGTGCTGGAGAGTCGTCAGACGTTTTTCGAAATCCGCGAGGCGAGTCTTGTAGCCCTGCAGCGCTATGCCGCCGCGCAGGCTCAGATACAGGCGCTCACGCGTCCCGCTGGGCTTTCGTATTAAACTGAATGTATCCAAAATTAAATACACGAAATAAAATGAACTTTATTGATCTGACATCCGCCCTTTCGAAGCAAACCTGCGCCGCCGTCCGGGCTGCCGTGCTCATGGTGCTGGCCGGCTCGGCGTCCGTGCTTGCCACGGACTCTGACGCGGCCAGCACGAATCCCACCTGCTGCTCAGGTTCGCCCGCAACTGTGGCTGACGCCGCACCGCAACCGGCTCAGGAAACGGCCTCTGGCGAGCACGGCCAATATCAAGCAGGTGGCAAGAAGGCCCGCCCACATGGCGCGGACACGAGTGCTGGCGCCGACGCCGGAAAAGCTGCCACTGCGAAGCCTACCTGCACCGCGCATAAACGTCACTACGCCGGAGGCAAGAAGGCGCGCCGTCACGGTGTTCCCGCCTTTGGCACCCACGGCTGTCCCTCAACCTGCACGCGGGAAAACTGAGACCGAGAAACTGGAAGACCTCCGCCGGGGGCGCGTTTCCCGGCATGGGCGAGCATCGCCCGGCGCACGGCAGTACTCCCCGAGTCGGTATTAATCCATAAAACATTTACTTCTATGAAGACATTTGAACTAAGGCATATTTTTCAGCGTTCGGCTCGTTTGCTGGCGTACCTGGCGAGCATCCTTGCGCTCGGTCAGCCGGGCGTTCTACGCGCGGAAGCGGACCACAACGGTCATGACCACGACCACGGAAGCCATTCGCATGAGGGGCACGATCATTCCGAGGGCGATGGCCACGACCATGATGCCGCCGCCAGTGCGGGCGGGCACGATACCCATGACGATCACGATGGCCACGACCACGAGGAAGGAGTGGTCGTGCTCAGTGCCGAGGTGATGAAGGAGTTCGGCATTACGATCGGGCAGGCCGGGCCGGGCGTGCTCCACGAGGAGGTCGTCTTGCCGGGCAGCATTCAGTTTAACCGGGAGCGGGTGGCCTACGTCACGCCGCGCTTCGCTGGCACGGTGATGGAAATTAAAGCCCGGCTGGCGGACAAGGTCGAGGCGGGCCAAGTGCTGGCCACGCTTGAGAGCACGGATACGCTGCGCCCCTTTGAGGTCAAGGCCCCCTTCGACGGTGTCATTACCGCGTACGAGGTCTCGCTCGGGCAGACGGTTGAGGCGGGCGAGCCAATCTTTACTGTGGCTGACCTCTCGACCGTCTGGGCCGATTTGCGCATCTACCAGCGGGACATGGGAAAACTTACCCAAGGCCAGCCAGTGCTTGTTTCCGGCGGGCAGGGGAGCGGTGTTTTCCGGGGGACGGTGGCCTACATCGCCCCGGTTGTGGACGAGCACACGCGCACGGGCCTGGCCCGTGTTGTAGTGAAAAACCATGACGGAACCTGGAGGCCGGGCCAGTTTGTCAAAGGTGCGGTCGGCATTGCCAGCCACGAGGAACCGGTGGTGGTCCCCCGCGCGGCGATCGTCGAGTACGAGGGGCAGCCGGTCGTTTTTGTCCAGACGGATGAGGGTTTCGAGCCGCGCCCCCTCGTGCTCGGGCACGCCGACTCCGAATCGTTCGAGGTGGAGGACGGGCTGCTGCCGGGCGAGACCTACGTCACGGCGAACCCGATCTCCCTCAAGGCCGAACTGGGCAAAGGCTCGTTCGGCGGCCACCAGCACTAACGCAAGGAGGAACCAACGATGTTGCATAAACTCATCGACACCGCCCTGCGGAACAAGCTGGTCGTGGTGCTTTTCACGCTGGCCGTGATGGCTGGCGGTTACTGGAGCTACCAGAAGCTCCCCGTGGACGCATTTCCGGATGTCTCGCCCGCGCTGGTGCAGGTCTTTACCGTTACCTCGGGGCTGGGGCCGGAGGAAGTGGAGAAATTTGTCACCTTCCCGGTGGAGGCTGCCATGAGCGGCCTGCCCGATGTGGAGGAGATCCGCTCGATTTCTAACTTCGGTCTGTCCGTGGTCAGCATCTACTTCAAGGACGGGACAGATATCTACTTCGCGCGGCAACTGGTGGGAGAGCGACTCTCCGAGGCCCGCGAATCGATCCACGACGGCTTTGGCGAGCCGAAGATGGGCCCCATCTCGACGGGGCAGGGCCTCGTCCTTTACTACAACCTGATTGACACCACCGGCACTTACACGCTGGAGGAGTTGCGGGGCATTCAGGACTGGGTGGTCAAGTATAACCTCCAGACCGTGCCCGGTGTGACCGAGGTGCTCGGCATCGGCGGGCAGGTGAAGCAGTTCCAGGTCAATATAGATCCGGACGCTCTCCTGCGCTACAACCTGAGCCTGAGCGAGGTCATCGCAAGCGTCGAGGCCAACAACCAGAATGTCGGGGGGCAGTTTATCGAACGTAACGGCGAGATGTTCATCGTCCGCTCGGAGGGGTTGGCCGGGGGCATTCGCGACTTGGAGCGGATCGTCGTCGCGCACGAGGACGGCACGCCGGTTTACCTGGAGGATGTCGCCAAGGTCGAGATCGGGGGCGAAATCCGCCAGGGCATGCAGACCCGTAACGGCGAGGGCGAAGTCGTCTCCGGTATGGTCATCAAGCTCTACGGCACGAACTCCTCCACCGTGATTGACGCGGTGGAGAAAAAGCTGGCCGAGATCGAAAAGGCGCTGCCGGAGGGCGTCATCATCGATGCCTACTACCAGCAGAAAACCCTCGTCCAGTCGGCCGTGAACACCGTGACGAGCGCTTTGGTCCAGGGCGTCGGGCTGGTTGTCTTGATCCTTCTCGTCTTCATCGGTGGTTTTCGGGCCAGCCTTGTAGTGGCGATTTCGATACCATTTTCGGTCCTGTTCGCGGCGGTGGCGATGTATTACTTTGGCATCTCTGCCAACCTCATGTCGCTCGGGGGACTGGCTATCGCCATCGGCATGATGGTGGACGGCACAATCGTCATGGTGGAGAACTCGGACCGTCTCTTGCGCCGCTCCGGTCCGGATGAGTCGAGGATTCACGTCATTTCCCGCGCCTGTGCAGAGGTGGCGCAGCCGATCACGTTCGCCATCCTCATCGTGGTGCTCGTGTTTATCCCGCTGTTTACGCTGCAAGGAGTGGAAGGGAAAATGTTCCGTCCGCTGGCCTACACGGTGGCACTGGCGATGTTCGGTTCGCTGGTCTATGCGCTGGTCGCCGCGCCAGTTTACTCGGTGCTCTTCATGCGCAAGCCCCGTGAGAAAAAGTCCGCGGGAAATGCGGACAAGGCTTCGCAAGCAGACGCGGAAATCTGGGTCGTGCGCCTGCTGGTGGCGGTTTACCGCCCGGTGGTATCGTTGTTCGTAAAAGTCCGCGCGCTGGCGGTGCTGCTGTCGCTGGTGTTGCTGGCGGCGGGGGTGTGGATATTCCCGAAGCTCGGCTCGGAATTCACACCGCGCCTGATGGAGGGCGACATCATTGCCAACCTCACGATGGCCCCATCGGTCTCTCTCAATGAGACCATGCGTAATACCCTGATTGCGGAAAAACGCCTGCTGAAAATCCCCGAGATCGAGCAAGCCATCTCGCGCATCGGTCGCGGCGAAGTCGGTGCCCACGCCGACCCGATCAACACCGTTCACATGATGGTCGTACTCCGGCCCAAGAACGAATGGCGAGCGGGCTTCACGCAGACGGATATTGAAAACGCCATGCGCGAGGCGCTGGATGGTATGCCCGGCGTACAGGTCAATATCACGCAGCCGATCCAGCTTTCAGTTGATGAACTGATCGGCGGCTCCAAGGCGCAACTCGCGATCAAGCTCTTCGGCCCGGATCTCGGCGTGCTCAAGGAAAAAGGCGATGAAATCGCCGCCGTCGTCAGCGGTGTTAATGGCGCGGTCGATGTGCAGGCCGGACAGGTCATCGGCGCGCCGCAGATCGTCATCCGCCCGGACCGTGAGGCCATCGCCCGGCACGGCCTGAATCTCTCCGAAGTGCAGGAGCTGATCGAGGCCGCTGTCGGCGGTGTCGGAGCGGGGCAGATCTACGAAGGCGTGCGGCGTTTTGACATTATGGTGCGCTACCGTGAGGATGCCCGCGACACGGTGGAGGATTTGTCGCACCTGATTGTGCAGACCTCCGACGGCGCGCTCATCCCGCTCGAAGAGGTGGCGACGATTGAGGAAATCGTCGGCCCGCGCCAGATCATCCGCGAGAACAACCAGCGCTATCAGGAAATCCAGGCCAACGTCGTCGGACGGGACATCGGCGGCTTTGTCGAGGAGGCGCAGGCGGCCATCGAGGCGCAGGTCGAGCTGCCCTCGGGCTACCTGGTATCATGGGGCGGCCAATACGAACTCCAGCAGGAGGCGAACCGTCGGCTGTCCGTGGTTGTGCCGGTCACGCTGGCGCTGATCGCGCTGTTGATCTACATGTCCTTCGGTTCGATTAAAAACACTGTGCTGATCCTGCTCAACATCCCGCTGGCACTGGTCGGCGGTGTGGCCGGACTCTGGCTGGCGGGGGAAAATCTCTCCGTGCCGTCGAGCATCGGTTTTATCGCGCTGTTCGGGATCGCGCTGGGCAACGGGATGGTGCTCGTGACCTACCTGAACCAACTCGTGCGCGAGGGCAGGGGGATCGACGCGGCCAGTGTGGAAGGCGCGTGCCTGCGCGTGCGTCCGGTCCTGATGACGGCGGGCACGACGCTGCTGGGT
This sequence comes from Ruficoccus amylovorans, assembly GCF_014230085.1. Classification (NCBI taxonomy): domain Bacteria; kingdom Pseudomonadati; phylum Verrucomicrobiota; class Opitutia; order Puniceicoccales; family Cerasicoccaceae; genus Ruficoccus; species Ruficoccus amylovorans. Next base: position 57,312 of record NZ_JACHVB010000020.1, read on the forward strand.
CTGCTGCCGCTGCTGCTGGCTACGGGCACCGGGAGCGAGGTTCAGCGGCCCCTGGCACTGGTCGTGATCGGCGGCTTGCTCTCTTCGACCGTGCTGACGCTGCTCGTCATCCCGGCGCTCTACAAGTGGTTTGCGCCTAGCCCGCGACAGGTGATTTAACATCAATGTTATGCCGGTTAACGGCGCACCTGAGATGGTAAAAAAATGACGGCCGGGAAATTCCCGGCCGTCATGAAATATGGATACAGCGTTGTTCGCCAGCGGATAGGCGTGCGAGCTGGAATCGTTGGCCCTCAGCTCTCGGTCAATGCGGGGTAGTCGGTGTAGCCGACCGGCCCCTTGGCGTAGAAGGTATCGGGCTTGGGCTCGTTGAGGGCGGCTCCGGCGGCGAGGCGGGCGGGCAGGTCCGGGTTGGCGATAAAGAGCTTGCCCCAGGCAACTGCGTCGGCGTCGCCCTTGGCGATGAGATCTTCTGCAGTGGCCAGATCAAGCTCCTGATTGGCAACCATCGGGCCGCCGAAAAGCTTTTTCATCAACGGGCTCAGGCGCGGCTCGGCCTGAGATTCGCGGGTGAAGAGGAAGGCGAGGCCGCGCTTCCCGGTCTCGCGCGCGACGTAGCTGAAGGTTGCCTTCAGGTCAGAGTCGCCCATGTCGTGCGTGTCGCCACGAGGAGCCAGATGCAGGCCCACGCGGTCCGCGCCCCAGACGGAAACCACGGCGTCCACGACCTCCAGCATAAGACGGGCGCGGTTCTCGATTGGGCCGCCATACTCGTCCGTGCGCTGATTGGTGCTATCTTGCAGGAACTGGTCAAGCAGGTAGCCGTTGGCCCCGTGGATTTCTACCCCATCGAATCCAGCCTGCCGGGCGTTCTCGGCTCCACGGCGGTAGGCTTCGACGATGGCGGGGATTTCGCTGGTTTCGAGCGCGCGCGGCGTCTCGAAGCCCTTCATTGGTCGGACCAGGCTGACATGGCCCTTGGGCTTGATCGCGCTCGGAGCGACGGGCAGTTGGCCGTTCAGGTAGATCGGATCGGAGATGCGCCCCACGTGCCACAACTGCATAAAAATCCGTCCGCCCGCATCGTGTACGGCTTGAGTGATTTTTTTCCAAGCTTCGGTCTGCTCAGGGCTCCAGATACCGGGTGTGTCCGGGTAGCCGACACCCATCGGATCGACCGATGTGGCCTCGGTAATGATCAGGCCCGCCCCGGCACGCTGGCGGTAGTACTCGACCATGAGGTCGTTCGGGATGCGGCCTTCGCTGGCACGGCAGCGGGTGAGGGGCGCCATGATGACGCGATTGGGGAGCGTGATCGCTCCGAGTTGAAGAGGCTGGAAAAGCGCGGTTGGGTGAGACGTTTTCATTGTTCGATTGAATTCGAACATAACCGCATTTAGCCCTCCGTCAAATGAAAAGTTTGATCTTTGTCGAACAATGTGCTGATAATAGTATCCGTGAGCGCGATGAAAGCCTATAACCACCCCGACCTCGAAGAGGTGAGCCTGACCACGGCCATGCAGGCGCTGGCCGACCCGGCGCGGATGGCCATCCTGCGGGCTGTGGTGGAATCGGAGTCGGGTGAGATCGCATGTAATGAGATTTCACTACAGTTGAGCAAAGCCACGGTCTCGCACCACTTCGAAACACTGCGGGAGGCCGGACTTATCCGCACCCGCGTGGCCGGGACCAAGTGCCTGTCTTCGCTGCGAGGGGAAGAGTTTGACGAACGTTTTCCCGGCCTGCTCGAACTGGTCCTGAACGAGTCGGACTGAGTCGATGCGATCAGAGCCGGACCCGTGAATACGTTTGCCGGGTTGAAATTTTCCCGCGTCCTGGCATATTGACGCATGCGTTATCTTATCCTGTTTTCGCTTTTGTTCGCCCTTTGCCAGGCCGGAGCTGCCGCGCCGGGCATCCGCCTGGAGGGCGTGAAACCTCCGTTTACGACCGGGACCTACTCCTTTACCAGTCAGGGACAGGAGCTGGAAATGGTTTACATGGACGTGAAGCCCGAGGGCGTGCCGCTGGGCACGGTCGTACTCCTGCACGGCAAGAATTTTTCCGGTTCGTACTTCGCGCAGACCGCGAAGGAACTGGTCAAGGCAGGCTACCGGGTGGTGATGCCGGACCAGATCGGCTTCGGCCGCTCCAGCAAGCCGGGGCATTACCAGTTCAGTTTTCAGCAACTGGCTCAAAACACGCACGGACTGCTCGAATCCATCGGTGTGGACTCGGCCAACATGCTCGGGCACTCAATGGGCGGCATGCTCGCCGTGCGTTACGCGCTGATGTACCCGCAGCAGACGCAGAGCCTGACCTTGCTCAACCCGATTGGCCTCGAAGACTGGAAGGCCAAAGGGGTACCGTACCGGAGTATCGACGAGTGGTACCAGTCTGAGTTGAACAAGACGCCGGATAAAATCCGCGCCTACCAACTGGACTCCTATTATGATGGTCAATGGAAGACCGCGTATGACCCGTGGGTGGAGGAACTGGCCGAGTTTATCAAAAGCCCAGGCTATGCCACCATGGCGTGGGATCAGGCCCTGACCTACGATATGATTTTTACGCAGCCGGTTATCTACGAGTTGGAAGAGCTTGAGGTGCCGGTGCTGCTGATTATCGGTCAGCGCGACACGACCGCGCTCGGCAAGGATCGAGCGTCACCGGAACTGCGCAAGCAACTCGGTAACTACCCAAGGCTCGGACGCGAGGCCGCGGAAGCCATTCCCGAGTCCGTGCTGGTCGAGTTGGACGGGGTCGGTCATCTGCCTCACATCGAGGCTTTCGACCGCTTCATGCCGCCGTACCTCGCCTTCCTGAAAGCCGCCGTTGGGAAAACATCCGCAGACCGGTTCAAGCTCTACCAGTCCTCTTCGGAAAAGCTGATGGACCAGTTTATTTTTCTGCAAAGTATGGGCGGTATGTAGGCCGGCTCAAGGTTGAGGCGGATTGTATTTATGACAAAGAAAGAGGCTTTGCCGCGTGGGCAAAGCCTCTGAAATTTTCGTTTTGACCTTGCTGGTCGAAGCTTGTCCTCAACCCGTGGCCAGGAAAGCACCTACGGCATTCTGAGACGGAAGAACATGGTGTCGTTTGTGCGGTAAGTATCGAAGAGCCAGGTCACATTGACCGTCAGGGTGTCTGCGGTCGGGGTGCTTAGAAGCTCGCCGACATCCTCCCAGGTTTCCAGATCTTCCGAGGCTTGTACCTGGTAGTTGACCGAGGCCTCTGCCTCCCAACTGAGGGTGAGCGAGCCGGAGTTGTCGTTGATGACGACCATGGGCGTTTCCGTCGGCAGCGGGGCGAGCTTGATCTGCTCGGCCAGAGCCAGCTTATCGCTCATGACCGTGCGCTCCGCGCTATAGAGCTCGTAGCGCGGGTGGTCCGGGTCAGCCAGATTCTCCATCTCGAAGGGGTCGGCTTGCAGGTCGTACATCTCGTACTGCTCGGGCTCGACACCGTCGCCGTCGAAATAACGGCAGTACTTGTAGCGGTCGGTGAAGAGCGCGCGCAGACGGTTCGGGGGAGGGATGACCTGCGTGAGGCACTGTCCGCAGCGGATGTCGTCGTAGGTGAAAAGCAGCTCGGTCTGCGGCGGAGTTGCCTCCGGATTCTGAATGACCGGCGACATGTCGGTGCCCCGGAACTTGAACTGGCTGAGGTTGGGCACACCGGCCAGCGTGGCCAGGGTCGGCACCATGTCGATGAGCGAGAAGAGGCTGTCGGTTTCGAACGCGCCCTGATAGAGCTGCGGGTTGGAGATGATGAGCGGCACGCGCAGCGCTTCCTCGTACATCGTGAACGATTTCTGGCGCAGGCCACCGTGGGCGATACCATGCTCGCCGTGGTCGGCCAGCCGGAGGACGAGGCTGTTGTCCGTGAAGCCACGGGCATCCATGGCCGAGAGGATTTCGCCGAACTGGCTGTCAACCAGCTTGATGAGGTTGGCGTAGAAGTTGATGTAGTTGTACTGCTTTTCCTCGGTATTGAGGGGGCCAAGGCCGATGGAGGAGTACTTGAAGCTGATGTGGGCGGAGGGCTTGCTACTGGGCAAAAGCGTGGCTGGCAGGCTGACACCGTTTACCGTCACCTGGTAGTTGATTTGCTCGTTGGCCAGGTTTTCCTCACTGTTGACGGGCGGGGGGATGTCACCGGACAAATAATCCACCGAATAGTCAAAGGCTTCAAAGTTGCTCGGGTAGCCGAGCACGTCGTGCGGGTTAACCAGTGAGACGACCAGCAGAAACGGCGCGGGGTCGTTGTAGGTGTTGATAAAGTCGAGAGCGTCGCTGACGTAGCGGGCGTCGTTCTGGTTTGGCCCGCGAGCGGCGTTCTCCGGGGCGGTGTCGCCCCCTGCGTCCGGCGGGTCCCAGTCCTCAAAGCCATAGGGCAGCAGAGAATCCTCTGTCGCCGGATCAGGTTTGGTCAGGTGCCATTTGCCCTTGAAAAAGCAGCGGTAGCCCGCCGTTCGCAGTACGGTGGCGAGGGTGGGGATGTTCGGGCTCAGTTCGACTTCCGCCTGGGAGAGTTCGCAGCAGGGAGTGCCGCTGGGATCAGTCGAGCCGTCGCAGGTGAAAAAGCTCAGGGTCTGTTCGACGCCGTTTTGCGCCGGGTACAGCCCGGTGAACAAGGCGCTGCGGCTGGGCGAACACATGGCCGTGGCGCAGTAGGCGCGGTTGAAATTCAGCCCGTTGTTTTTCAACCGGGTCATGGTGGGAAGGTTCTCTTCCTCCCAGCCTTCAGGGAAGTGCATGGTCGGCCGTTGCTGGTCGCTGATGAAAAGAACGATGTTAGGCTGGGAAGGGAGCGTCCCCAGGGTGGAGGCCGACTGCGTACCGGGAGTGGTCGAAGCCGGGGATTTATTTGAGCCCAGTAGCGTGGCACCGAAAGCGGTCGCGCTGGTTTGGATGAATGAACGGCGGTCCATGGTTGGGGACAATAGAATCTAATAGTGGTTATTCGTAAAACTATTTCAGTGTCCCTATACATTTTTTTTACTAAGCCCGGGCGCTTCCTTGTGATGCATTGGATTTTATCCGTGCCGCCCTTATCTAGTGGAGTGTCGAAGTCTATTTTCGCGCCAGTCCCTTGGCTTTTTTCGATACAGGACGTTTTGCGCTCTTGCGTTCATCTCAAAAATTCCCTGAGCTTCCTTGCTCTATCCAGCCCGGGTGGTGGAATGGTAGACACTGGGGACTTAAAATCCCTTGCCCGTAAGGGCGTGCGGGTTCGAGTCCCGCCCCGGGCACCATCGTTGTTTTGGTGTTAAAAGTATAGGAAAGGTACTGTGATGGCAGGCTGGTTTGGGCTGAGCTAAGATTCGTTATTGGCAAGCACAGCTGATTTGTTGTAATCTATGGGCTTATATGGGGGTTCGCCAATGGATCGGGCTATTATTGATTATCGGTTCCATTGGGACGGGGATGCCAGGGTTGGGGGCTCAGACGGATGGATCGTTATCGCCTGTGCCGATACGCGTTCAGTTGAAGTGGCTTCATCAGTTCCAGTTCGCGGGCTACTACGCGGCGGTGGAAAAGGGATTTTATGCTCGGCGGGGGCTGGAAGTTGAACTCATCGAGGGGCAGCCGGAACTGGACCCGGCCAAGCGTGTGCTGGGGGGTGGGGCTGAATATGGCGTAGGTACCCCCGAAATTTTATTGGATTATGCCAACGGTGAGCCGTTGGTCGCGCTCGGGGTGGTGTTTCAGCACTCGCCCTATGTCTTTCTGGCTACACTGGACTCGGGGATTTCGGATGTGAGCCAGTTGGCTGGGAAACGTATCATGATGGAGCCCCAGGCGGCGGAGCTATATGCCTATCTGGCGCGTGAGCAGGTGCCGATGGAGAGCCTTGTTGTGCTGCCTCACTCATTCAGTGCACATGACTTACTCGACGGCACTGTGGACGCGATGTCAGCCTATGCCACCGACGAGGAGTTTACCCTGACGCGTGAAAATGTCCCCTATTCGACCTTTTCACCGCGTTCAGGAGGAGTCGATTTTTACGGCGACCTGTTTTTTACCACTCAGTCCGAATTACGGCAGCATCCGGAACGGGTTCGGGCTTTTTACGAGGCGACGATTGAAGGCTGGCAATACGCGCTCGATCACCCGGAAGAGATGGTGGATCTCATCCTCGAAAAATACCAGAGCCGTAAAAGCCGGGAAGCGCTGCTGTTCGAGGCGGACAAGATGCGCCAGCTCATGCACCCGGAGATCATTCCGGTGGGTTACATGTACGCGGGGCGCTGGCAACATATTGCCGAGACCTATCAGGAATTGGGCATGCTGAAGGATCTCCCCAGGCTGGAACCGTTTCTCTATGACCCGAATCCGCCAACCGATTACACCTGGGCCTTGTGGACTTCCGGGGTCATGCTGGCGGTGGCCCTGATCGCCTTTGGGATTCTCCTGCCAGTGTGGCGGCTGAACGGACGACTCCGCCGCGAAGTCGAGATTCGACGACGGACCGAGGCGGAGTTGTACGAGGCCAAGGTGGCGGCCGAACGCGCGAATCAGGTCAAGGCACAGTTTCTGGCCAGCGTGACGCACGACTTACGTACGCCTTTGAATGCGATTCTGGGCCTGTCTGAAGTCATGCTGGACAGTGAGAAGGACGAAGAAAAGCGCGAGCATCTGGAGCACATCAACAACGCCGGGGATTCGCTGCTGCTGCTCATTGACGACCTGCTCGACCTCAACCGTATTGAGTCGGGTCGCATGGAGTTGCGAGATAATGTATTCGTGTTGGACGATGTTTTCGACCAGGTGGCCAACCTGCTGTTTATTCCTGCGCACCGTAAGGGGCTGGCCTTGACCGCCAGCCTGGAATCCTCGGATTGCGCTTCTTTGCGCGGGGACCCTGAGAGGCTGCGTCAGATTCTCTTCAACCTCGGTGGGAACGCCATTAAGTTCACCGATGAAGGGTTTGTGAATCTTCGAGCGGGCAAGGATGCCAAGGGCTGGCTTTGCCTGAGCGTGGAGGACAGCGGGCCGGGGATTTCGGAAGATATTCGGGAGCGTTTGTTCGAGCCGTTTGTGCGCTCGCCGCAGGCCAAGCTCAGAGAGGGCTCCGGACTCGGGTTGAGCATTGTTAAAAAAGTGACCGAGGCGATGGGGGGCTCTGTGGAGGTCGATACGGGCGCGTCAGGGAAGGGGACGTGCTTTCGCATCCATTTACCGATCATCAATGATACGCCCTGTGGGGCCGCGCAAGCGTTGGGGGAGAGTCTGCGCGGACTACGTATCGGTGTCTCGCTGGAGGGCGGGCAACGGGAGGCGGCGGTCATACGCAATCTTCAAAGTCTCGGGGCTGAGGCCGGGGATGTGGGGCATCCTCCGCCCGAGGGTTGGGATCTGATGCTGCTCGATCCGAGCAGAGAGGCGTCAGTGGGGGCTACCGAAGGCCTCCTGGCGGCGACGCCGTGTCTGGTCCTGAAGCCCTCGCGCTCGCTGATAACCCGCCGAACGCTTGTCCGGCTGGTGCGGATACGGCTCTCGCTGGCATCGCCGGATGAAGCTGACCGATGAGTGGCGGAATAGCCCGATCGCCTGCGTTGCGGGTGGGGGAAGACGAGGCCTCGGCGCTTCTTATACGCTGCTTTCGGCGTTTTTAGCGGGAAATCGTAGATGCGCATTGAAATTTTGCGGGGTTTCCTCCATGTGAAAGGGTTGTGAATCGGATCGCACGCTACCGTCTGGTGTGGATTGTCTGCCTGATGCTCCTGGCCGGATTCCTCGCGAACAGCATCAGCAGCTTTTATGTGTCTCGCGCAAATGTCCGTGAGACGATTACCGAAAGTTCCCTGCCGCTGACTTCGGATAATATTTACTCCGTCATCCAGCGGGACCTGCTGCGCCCTATTTTCATTTCCTCGATGATGGCCAACGATGCCTTTTTGCGGGACTGGACGCTCGCGGGCGAGAACAACGTGGGCCAGATGCAGCGCTACCTGGAGGAAATCCGCCGCGAATACGGCACAGTCGCGAGTTTCTTTGTTTCCGAGAAAAGCCGTAATTACTACTATTGGGGAGGCGTCCTGAAGCAAGTGGCGGAGGACGAGCCGCGCGACGTGTGGTACTATCGCGTGCGCGAGATGGAGCAGCCTTTCGAGATCAATGTGGACATCGACATGGCGAATCACGACGCGCTGACGGTCTTCGTGAACTACCGTGTGTACGATTATGACAATAACTTCATCGGCTCGGCAGGCACGGGGCTCACTGTCAACCGAGTCAACGCCCTGATCAAAGATTACGAAGCCCGCTTTAACCGGGAGATCTTCTTTGTCAGCGGTGAGGGGGAAATCGTCCTGCGTCCGGCGGCGAGCGATCTCTCATCGTACGGCAATCTTTCTGAAATTCCGGGATTGAGCGGACGGGCGTCGGAGCTGTTGCAGACCCGTGAGGAAACCCGGATGAGCTACGAGCGCGACGGGAAAACCTTCTTTGTCAACAGCCGCTGGGTTCCCGAGCTCAATTGGTACCTCATGGTTGAGCAATCAGAGGATGAGCTGCTTTCCCCGCTGCGCAAGAACCTGCTGCTGAACGTCCTGCTGGCAGTCGTCATTACGGCACTTGTTTCCTGGATGTGCCTGTCAGCTGTCAGTCTCCACCAGAAACGTCTCCGGGCGCGCAACGAAGAGCTTTCTACCAAGAACCGCGAAATCGAGCACCAGAAGCGCGAACTGCAACGAACCGCTAACGAGCTGGAAGAGGCGAACGTCGCACTCTCGGCCCTGAATCGGGAAAAGGACGAGTTTCTGGGGATTGTCGCGCACGATTTGCGCAGCCCGCTTGGCAGTATCCTCGGTCTCTGCGTGCTGCTGGAAGATGATCTGGCCAAGGCGCCTGGGCGTTCGCTGGAGTTTTTGAAGGACATCGAAAAATGCAGCCTGCATATGCAGGAACTCATCGGTGATATTCTCGACATCAGCTCGATTGAGAGTTTTCACGGCCCGGTCGAACTGGAACCCTGCGTCTGGAATCGATTGGCTGAAGAGGTCCGGGATCGTTTCCGGGTCCAGGCCGCCGCCAAGGACATCGACCTGGTTACCCGGCTGGACCCGGCGGCGGAGCAAGAAGTACTCACCCGCGGCAAGTGGTTGGCCATCTGTCTGAATAACCTGGTCAGCAACGCGATCAAATACTCCCCGCGCGGCTCTCAAGTGCGCATCGAAACCGCCGTGCTGCCTGACGGTGCCTGCGAACTGCGGGTGCGAGACGAGGGGATGGGCATCGCCGAGGAAGAGCGCGAGCAGCTTTTCCAGAAGTTCAGTCCGCTTTCCTCGCGCCCCACGGGCGGTGAACAGTCAAGCGGGCTGGGACTGTACATCGTCCGTAAAATGTGCCAGCGCCTCGGTGCGACGGTCGAACTGCTGCCCGATACGACTCAGGGCTGCTGCTTCGTTATCCGGCACCCGCGGTACAGCACCAGACGCGTTTAGTGTCCCGTTAGCTTAGTTCATGCTGATAGGTGAGGCTCACACAGAAGAGCCTTGTAATAAACGTTGACAAGCCGGGAAAATGGCTTACTCGTGTAAATTAACAATCGCAGGCCTCTTAATGCTGGGCTTGCGCTTTGATTGCTTCATTCAACCTCAATCCTTATGCTCATGAATACCCATATCTTGATTCGCCGGGCCTTCCAAGTGGCTGCATGTCTGTTGCTTGGTGGTTCGCTTTCTGCTCAGACGATCCTGTGGAACGAAGATTTCAGCGGTTCGACGCTGAACCCCAACCTGACCGGAATGAAAAGCGGCGACGGTGTTGTGCCCAGCCTGTCGGACGGAAAGATCACGTTCAATTCCGGCAGTATCGGTTTTGCCCAGTCAAAGATTTATACGGCCAAGACGCAGACCGGTGCTGTCAGCCTCAACGGACATGATGTCTATAACTTCTTCGATGAAGGCTTTACGGTGAGCGTCTCGGACATCTCCTTCACCGGTACGGGCGGGGATTTGTTCATCATGATCGGTGCGGGCATTGATGCGTTCCCGCGCGGCGCAATCCCGGGTGTTTTTCTGCGCCTGGAGCGGACCAGTTCCGGCAGTTACACGCTGAGTCTTAATGACAAGGGCGCGGGCGGGCTGGTCAAGGGCTACACCTATTCCCTGAGCTCGCTGCCTACGAGCCTCTCGCTGAGCTTGAACGCTGACGGCTGGGAGATGACGGTCGGCGGGACGACCTTCTCCGCCGGTGGCACCAGCCGCTCCGGGGACGTGTGGACCTATATCAACTCGACGGACTTTGATACCGCGATCCCGTATCTGTCCATTGGCACGGTCAATTACCTCGCCACCGGGAGCAATGACTTTACGGCCTCGATCAGCGGCTTTGAAGTCGTGACCGCTGTTCCCGAGCCGTCGGAATCCGCATTTCTGTTCGGTCTTTCAACGCTGATCGGGCTCTGGCTGCTGCGTCGCCGTTCCCGATAGCTTGCGGGCGATGGGGGCTTGCCCAATCCGGCAGGCTCCCTCCGCTCTGCCTTTCATTCATCCCCGCCGGAAATGCGTCAGGCTGCGCGGCAGCAGGCAGGTCCTGCGGGATTTTTTATGCGAAAATAAATGCGGCGAGACGCCGCATTTATCCACACGCTCGTTTCGTGGTGTCCGCTGTTACCGCTTTTCCGGGGCGAGCGAGAGACCCACAATCAGCCACCCCGCAGAAGTGTTTTCATGAAAAAGAGTTTTCTTACCCTTTCGTTCGTTACCCTTTCGTTCGTTACCCTTACGTTTTTTTACCTGGCGGCAGAAAGCGTTGCCGCGCTGGAGGTCGGTGAGCTGCGTTGTAGCGGCTTGCCGCATGCGTTGATCGACACGCCTGCGCCTTCGCTGTCGTGGGAGCTGAAGTCCGACCGGCGCGGGGTGACGCAGGAGGCGTACCGCGTGGTGGTGGCGAGTTCGCCGGAGCGGTTGGCAAAGGGCGAGGGCGACCTATGGGACTCCGGTTGGGTTTCATCCGACCAGAGCCTTTACGTGCGCTATGAGGGGGCGCCTCTTGCGCCGATGCAGCGCGGGCACTGGAAGGTGCGGGTGAAGGATAACTTTGGTGAGGAAAGCGATTGGTCCGCGCCGGAAAGCTTTGAGCGGGGCCTGCCAGGCGAGGCGGACTGGCAGCGGGCGGCCTGGATCACCTGGGATGAGACGGCACCGGGGGTGGACCGCTCGGCCTATGCCCGCAGCTATCATCCCGAGTCGCAGATCGTTGAGAAAATCGCAAAGGACGGCGGTAATGCCGGTCCTCACCTCAGCTATGTGTCCCCGCTCATGAGGCGCGAGTTTTCCGTGCCGGAGAAAAAGGTTTCCCGGGCGACAGCCTATGTGGCCGGGCTCGGTTACCACGAGTTTTACCTCAACGGGGAACGGCTCGGCGATAACGTCCTGAGTCCGACCGCGACGACTTATGACCGCGAGGCGCACTACGTCGCCTACGACCTCACGGAGCGGCTACGGACCGGGGATAACGTGATAGGCCTCTGGCTGGGCAGCGGCTTCTGGGGACAGAGTCTGGTCTGGTCACGGGGCAAGGGCCTGGCCTACGGGCCGCCGATGGCGCGAGTACTGCTGCGGGTGGAATATACGGACGGCACGAGCGAATCGGTGAGGAGCGACCGGCATTGGCTGGCCGCGCAGAGCCCGGTCGTTTTTGATAACGTGTATTGGGGAGAGACCTACGACGCCCGGTTGGAAAAGCCGGGCTGGAGTCAACCCGGCTACGATGCCGCCGACTGGTCGCCGATTGTATTCCGTAGCGAACAGCTGCCGGAGCGGCTGATTGCCGATGACGTCCCTCCGATCCGCCGTCTGGCGACACTGGAGCCTGTCTCGATCCAGCCGGGTCGGGACGGCACCTGGATTCTGGATTTCGGGAAAAATATCGCCGGTTGGGTGCGCGTGCGCATGCAGGGCGAGGAGGGCCAACGGGTGTCCATCCGGGTGGGGGAAATGCTGATGAAGGAGGGCGACGACATCGACCCCGGCTCGACAGGATTTCATCCGCTGGGCTTTGCGCAGGAGTGCGTATATATTTCCAACGGACAGGAGGAGGTGTGGGAGCCGCGCTTCATGTACCACGGTTTCCGCTACGCCGTGGTGGATGGGTTAAAGGGAAAGCCGGAGCCGGGCATGTTCGAGGCCGTGCAGGTGGCCACGGCGGCCGAACCGGCGGGCACCTTCACCAGCTCCGACGAACTGCTGAACCGGATATACGCCACCTCCGTGCTGACGATTCAGAACAGCCTGCACGGGCTGATCGAGGACTGCCCGACTCGTGAGAAATGTGTCTGGCTGGGTGATGTGCACGCGCTCGGTGAGGCTGCGTTGTACTCGCTGCGGATGGACGAGCTTTTTCGTAAATTCAACCGCGATGTCGTGAGCAACCTCGGGCGCGGCGTACGCACCTATCACGGCACGTCAGCCAGCCCCGGCATCCCGACCAATGTCGCCACGGGCAAGCGCTATATCAGCCAGGCGCGGCCCGACTGGGGAGCCGCGGTCGTGCTGGTCCCGTGGTACCAGTACCTCTATCGGGGAGACATCAGCCTGGCCGAGCGCCACTACCCGGAGATGAAGCGCTGGGTCGAATATGTGGAGGGGCTGAAGCAGGACGGCTTTGTCACGGATGGCTTCGGCGACTGGTGCCCGCCCGGCTCTGCCCGCAACTACGATACGCCGGTGGAGTTTACCTCCAGCGCCTATCACTTTTATACGGCAGAGATCATGGCGTGGCTGGCCGAGGAACTGAACTATGGCGAGGATGCGGCTGACTTCGCCCGCCTGGCCGAGACGATGAAAACGGCCCTGATCGACGAGTACTGGCAAAAGGACACCGGCGGCTACGCCACGCAGACGGCCAACGCGCTTGCGTTGCGCATGGGGCTGTATCCGCAGGGCGGTCGTGAGGCGTGCGCCGCCGCGCTCGCCCGCGAAGTCAACCGGAAGGGCTACTACTATGCCGGGATTCTGGGGGCGCGCTCACTCTTCACGGAGCTGTCCCGGGGAGAAAGTGATGACCTGGCGGTGAAACTGCTACGTCAGACGACCTATCCCAGCTACGGTTATATGCTCGAAAACGGATCGACGACCTGGCCGGAATCCCTGTCCCGGGATCGCCGCAAACCGGGGCAACGGCTGGCGGGCGGTTCCCAGAACCATCCCATGCAGGCCGGGTTTGTCGCATGGTTTTACGAGGCGGCGGGCGGCCTTCAGCCCTTGCCTGACGAGCCGGGGTTTCGCAGCTTTATCCTGAAACCCTATGGCTACGGCTCGCTGGAGTGGGTGCGGGTGACGCACCACAGCCCTTACGGAGAGATTCTCAGCTCGTGGCGGGTCGAGGATGATGTTTTCGACTGGGATGTTGAAGTGCCCGCAAATACGAGCGCGTTCCTTTACGTGCCCTCAGCAGGGTCGGATTCAGTGCGCGAGAGCGGTCACGCTCCTGAGGCGGATGGCGGAGTCCAATGGCTCAGGCGCGAAGGCGACCGCGACGTTTTCCGTGTCGGCTCGGGGCGTTACCATTTCACGGCGACTTTGAAGTGAGTCTTTCCCCGGCCACCGGCGGGTGGCTTGAACAAGACTTCAGCACAGCTCAAGGGGAACTCCCTGGCACCTCAATACAGGCTACGATTTTACTTGAACGGCTGTAAATTAACGCCCGATCTCTATTTGAAACGGCGGGACCGGGAGATCGCCGTCGAAGAGCAGGTCGGCGTTGTCGGCGGGCCAGTTGACCCACAGGTAGCGCACCGCCTTGGGCTTTGCCGAGGCGCTGCCGGAAAGCCGTACCTTATCGCCCTGGACGAGCACTTTTTTTGCCGGAATCCATGAGCCGTTTTGCTGTTGGATCTCGAAGTAGCGCGCGGGGGAATTCGCCGCTCCGAGAGAGCCTGAGACATGTTTGAAAGCTATGACGATGTCGTCCCCGTCGAGGGTTGCGCTGGTGGCTTGAGGGACGGCTGAGGGCGCACCGGGGTACGAGTAAAAACGCCCGAGGGTTAACTCGCCCGCTCGCAGGCCGAGAGCGACCTTACGTGTCGGATGGATATCCGCGGGGTCGCCGAGATCAATGGAGGGAATCAGCAGCACGTCCGGCACCGAATCGGCCACTTCGCTCTGGGCCTCCCGGATGAGCGGCCAGGTGGCTTGGGCATCCTCCTTGCCAAAGCCGGAGAGCTGGATGAGCACAAAGGGCACGGAGGCGTGCCAGCACTGCCGCCATTCAGTGATCATGGAACGCAGCGCGTCGGCGTAGTAAGAGGTGAAGGCGGGAGTGGCTTCGTTCTCACCCTGATAATAGATGATGCCCGCGATGGCGAGCCGGGTGAAGGGGGCGACCCGGGCGTTAAAGAACGCACAGGGGCGGCGCGGGTTCTCAGGGCCGCGGGGGCCGAAGCGCATGGTCAGGCTTTGAGGCGGTGCAGGTTTTCCCTTGGCCGCAGCGGCGGCAGCTTCTTTTTCCCAGGCCGCGCAGACTGCCTCATAGCGTGCCTGTTCGTGCTCGGGGTTGTCGAGGATCGCCTGCCATTGCTTGCGCCAGGGGGCGAAGACCGGGCTATGCTCGAAGGTGTCGTTGGGAACCCAGGACGAGATACTCGTACCGGGGATTGCCGTGTGGATGAGGCCGATGGGAACGCCGGTGTGGACCTGGACGGCGCGGGCGAAGGCGTAGCCGATCGCGCTCCAGAAGGATGTGTTCGAGCCGCGTTCGGTCACCCAGGCACCTTTCACGGGATCGGAGAGTGGGGTGTCGCTGCCGGCCATATCCTGCTGAAAGGCGCGGATGACGCCGTGGCCGGACAGTGAGTCGAGCAGGCTCAGATCGGTGGCACCGCGGAGGGAAAAGCTCATATTGGACTGGCCAGCGAGGACCCAGACATCGCCGATGTAGATGTCCGTCAATTTTTGCGAAGCCTCACCACAGGAAATGTCGAGCGCGTACGGCCCCCCGGCAGGCAGGGCGGGCAGGGTGAGGCTCCAGCTTCCGTCGCGGACCTGGCCCTGGGCGCGATGGCCGTTGAGAGAAGCCGTCACCGTGTCGGCTCCAGTCCCGGCTGCTTCGCCCCAGAGCATGATGGGATGATCACGTTGCAGCACCATTCCGGAAGCAAAGAGGCTGGGCAGGGTCAGTCGGGAGCCGGAGGAAGCGGATTGCCCGGGGGGCGAAGCGGCCAGCGATTGTGTCAGCGCAAGCAGAGCGAATAGAAACGGAAGTCCCAGACGGGGAAATTGGCGGTAAGGGCTTTTCATAAGCAATGAAGGATAATGTTAAAAATGCAGCCGCGGCAGTCCTGTCGCCGGGTGAATGGCGGAGCTGGAGCAATATCTAGTGGCCCGGCGTTTGAAGGTGAATGTCGAGAAACTCCAGCACGACGGGACGAAGGTCAGCCTGACTGGGCTGGAGATGGAAGCTGTGCCCGGCTCCCTTGACCTCCAGGTATTCGACCTCGTGTCCTCCGGCCTGAAGGCGGGCGACCAGGTCACGCGAGACACTGATCGGGACAGTCGGGTCAGCGGTCCCGTGGATGACGAGTACCGGCGGGACATCCGCCGTTTCAAAGTAGCTGACCGGCGAGGCCGCAGTCAGGTTCTGCTCGGTTTCCCCGTCGGTCTTCCCGGCGAAAAGCGCCCGGCCGAACTGCCTCAGGTCGTGAATGCCATAAAGGTCCACGATGCACGCGACCTCGTTACTTTGGTCGGTGTAAAGTCCATGCTGGTTGAGCGCGTCGGCCTCGGCGGTGACGCCTACCAGCAGCGCCAGATGCCCACCGGCGGACCCGCCCATGACCGCGATCCGCGCCGGGTCGATGCCGTAGCGTCCGGCGTTGGCGCGCAGGTAGCGCAGGGCCGACTTGCAGTCGTAGAAATTCTGTGGCCAGGCGATGACGCGTTTACTGGCTCCGGTTTGTGGATCTTTGGTTTTGTGGCCGAGCAGGTAGTTGATGGAAAAAACGGCGTACCCGTGGGCGCTGAGCGTGGCGGCGATGTTGCGTTCGCGTCCATCGGCCTTGTCGCCGATTTCCCAGCCGCCGCCGTGGATTAGCAGCACGGCGGGTATGGGGCGGGCAAAGCTCTCCGGCGGGAGCCAGGCGTCCATCGTTTCCGGACGCTCCGCACCCAGGTAGGGAATGTCGCTGAGGGTGGGGGCTGGCTTCTCCGCGACCGCCGTCAGAACCGGGGACAGTGTCACCAGCGCGAGCAGGGATAACAGTCGTGCAGAACGGAGCTTAGGTGGCATCGTGGACAGACGTGGGTTTTTCTTCTTTGCAGAGACCAAAGGGTCAAATGTCAGCATTTGATTACTCGTGTAAGTGATGGGCCGTGCATTGTCAAATCCCAATCCGCTAAAATGGCTCAGTTGGGGCAGGGGCCGCTGGAGTCGCGCACGACGACGCGGACCGGCAGTGGGGGAATCACCGTGGGGAGTTTGTCTGTCTCGGACCACTCGACCATCTGTCGCACGACGTGCTGGCCGAGTTCTTCTACCGGGAGGTGTACGCTGGTCAGGCTCGGGACGGTGAACTGTCCCAGCGGCAAATCCACAAAACCGGTGACCGAGATGTCTTCGGGCACGCGCACCCCCTGACGTTGGAGGGTGGTCAGCACGGTCAGCGCCGAGGGATCGGTGTCGCAGATAATGGCCGTGGGGCGGGGATCGAGCTTGAGCAGGGCCAGGGTCTCTCGGGAAATCTCGTCCGGGGTGAAATGGCCTTCGAGGATCAGCTCCGGGGGTGGGGCGATGCCCAGCTTTTTCATCTGGTCGAGAAAAGCCTCGAAGCGCATGACCGACGAGGAGTAGGCCCGCGAATTAAGCATGAGCGCGATGCGGCGGTGTCCGAGTTCGTATAAATGCGTGACGACCTCTTCGCAACCCGAGCGGTGGTCGGCCAGGATCGAGACGGGCGTGATCTCCGGAAAGCAGTCACCGACCTGCGCGGTGCGGATGCCGGCGGCCTTGGCGGCCTTGGCCAGCTTGAGCAGTTGCTGCCGGGGGATGTTCAGGCAGATGACGGCGGGGATGAGAAAATCCTGGCAAATGCGGATGCAGTCTTCGACGCCTTTTTTGTCGGCGCGCAGCGGGATGTACTTGACTTGATAACCGAGGTTGAAGGCTTCATTGGCTGCGGCATAGACGATGGCAAAGTTCGAGTCCCAGCGCAGCGGCGGGGTGATGAAGGCCAGTGTGCGGGACTTGCCGGTCTTGATCGCGCGGGCCGCGTCGTTGGAGGAGTACCCCATCTGCTTGGCCAGTTCACGGATGCGTTTGACTGTTTCAGGCTTGAGGTGGCGGACGGCGGCCGTGTCGTTCAGGACATAGGACACCGTGGGGCGGGACACGCCGGCGGCGGTCGCGATTTGCGCCATAGTTACTCGTGTGTTCTTTTGCGAAGGCGGCATCTGTGATTTTGTTGCTGGGAGCGTTTACTGAGGTCTCCAGTCGTCCCCGACCGGAAGAGGACATTTCGCTGGATCGAGTTTTTGGTGATTGTGTGACGGATGAGGTTATTTTGTCAACGCCTAGGCGGTGCTCAATCCTTTGCTTTCCTCTGTCAGCCCGCGAAGAATTTTCGCTATAGGGATTGACTTTCATACTCCATTGCTTACTCGTGTAAATTATCGATGGTTATCTCCCAGAAAAAGGAAGCAGCAGTGAAAGAAGAAGCGAGGCCGGAAGCGTCATTGCGATTTCGGCGCAGTACGGTGTCCGTGTTGCCGGGTGCGCTTCGCGATGCTGAATGGATCGGTCCCGCTGCGTTTGAGCCGGACCGTCCCCTGTTTTTAAAATACTCGCTGACGCTGGTGTGGAAGGGTGGAAGCATCCGCTTTTACGTCACGGCGGATCAGCGCTTCGAGTTGTTTGTCGATGGGGAAATGGTCGGGGCCGGGCCGGATTGCGGGACGCGTTCGCGCTGGTATTTCGCCGGTTACGAGGGGGCTCTGCCTGCTGGGACTTACCGATTGGAGGTGCGTGTGTACTGGCTCGGACAGATCGCGCCCTACGCCCACACCACCTTGCGGCCGGGCTTGCTACTGGCCGCCGAGGGGGAGGCACATCCGCTTTTGACGACCGGGACGGCCCCGTGGAGCGCTGAAGTTATACGGGGCATAGAGACCGTGCCCGAGCGGAAGTTGCCCGGTGCGCACATGATCGGCCCGAGCTACCGGATTGGCAGCGGCGGACATCCATCCGAACAAGGGATGACCCCGGCGTTGGCAGTTGCTGAAAATAGCAATCTGACCTCCCGGTTGGGCGAGGCGTTGCCTCCCGTGATCAACGGACGGCTCCCGACCCAGTGGCAGCTATACGCCACGGAGTTGCCGGAGCAGGAGCGTTCCGACTGGACGCATTGGGTGCCGCGCATGGAGTGTGCGCACTGGTTGGAGGAGGACGAGCCGCTGGCACAAGCCTGGACACTCTCCGGGGCGATGCCCAGGGCGCGGGCTCTCGCCGTGGGCGAGTCGGTGACGTTTGCAGCGGGCGGGGAATGGTCAATGCTGCTGGATGCCGAGGATATTGTAACGGCTTATATCGGTGTAAAATCCCGTGGCGGACGCGGGGCGCTGGTGGATGTGTCCTGGGCTGAATCGCTGGGCCACCGCGCCTGTTTGCACAACAATAATTTCCTCATCGACAAGGGCCATCGCGACGAAGTGATCGGCAAACGTTTTTACGGTTTTGGGGACAGCTTCCTGCCGGGCGCGGACGCTAACAGCAGTGAATACCTACGCGTTCCGTGGTGGCGGGCGGGTCGTTACCTGCTGGTGCGGGTGCGTACGGCGGATGAGCCGTTGACGCTAGAGGGCCTGGTCTGCGAGCGGACGCGTTACCCGCTCCCGGCTCGTTTGCGGGGAGGCTTTGCCGCGCCGGGTGACGCGGAGCTGAACGCCGTTCTTGTGCTGTGCGAGCGTGGTCTGCGCAACAGTTGCCATGAGACCTATTCGGATTGCCCGGCCTTCGAACAACTCATGTACGCCGGGGATACCCGGGTGGAAATCCTCGTGCACCGCGTCGTCGATACCGACGACCGGCTGGCCCGCAAGGCCGTGCAGCTTTTTAACGACTCCCGGCACGGAGGCAAGGGCTGGAGCTGGTCCCGCTATCCGGCACGGCTCGGGCAGGTCATCCCCGGCTTCTGCCTGCTTTGGGTGCTGATGGTGGACGACTTCCGCCTGTGGCGTGACGATCCGGATTTCGTCCGTGACCAACTCGTTGGCGTGCGCGGGGTACTGGATGTTTTCGAGTCCTGCCTGGGCGATGATGGCTGGCTGCAAAACCTGCCCGGATGGCAGTTTATCGATTGGTCTCCGGTGTGGGCAAACGGTGTGCCGTCCGCCGACGCCCAAGGCAGGAGCACGCCGGTGCAACTGCTTTACGTGCTCGCGCTCCAGGCCGGAGCCCGCATCGAGTCAGAGATCGGATCTGAACTGCGCGCCGCGCACCTGCTACGGCTGGCGCAGCGCGCCGGTGAGGCCGTGCGGGCGGATTGCTGGGATGCGCGGAAGGGGCTTTTTCGGGATGCTCCCGGCCGGGAGGCTTTCAGTGAGCACAGCCAGGTCTTGGCGGTCCTCGGGCTGATGGACACCGCCGTTAACAAAGGCCGCCTGCTGGAAAACCTGCGGGCAACTGTCGCGCAGGGAAGGTCTGAATTGGCCCCGGTCTCGTATTACTTTTCACACTACTTCTTTGAAGCCTGCGCAGCAGTCGGCAGCGACTGGCTGCACGAGCGCCTGCAACCCTGGCGCGAACTGCTGGCGCGCGGCCTGCGTACGCCGATCGAGGGGCCGGAGCCGAACCGCTCCGACTGCCACGGCTGGTCGGCGCATCCGCTTTTCCACGCAGCCGCCAGCATCGCGGGCATCCGTCCGGACAGCTCCGGGTTTGCCTCGGTGCGGATCGCTCCGCTGCCCGGCCCCATCCCGCAGTTGAGCTGCCGCTTGCCGTGGCGGGCCAAGTCGAAGGGCGGCGGGGATATCGAGCTGGACCTCACCTTTGCCGATGGAGGTGTCTGTGGGCGGATTTGCCTGCCGGACGGCCTGGACGGCGTCTTCCAGTGGGCGGGCGAGGATACGCCGCTCGTGGGCGGCGTGAACGAGATCCGGCGCGAATCCGTCGTTTTACGCTGAAGTGCGCTGAAACAACCAACCCCAGAATTAACTTTGCCGGGCCGCCCCGGCGGCCTCACACTACCTGAACCCTGTCTTCCCTTCCATGCCTTCCTTTGAGATTGATGCCAGTTTCTGGTGGCCGATGGCCGCCTACGGAGCCCTGCTCGTGGGCGTAAGCCTGTACTTCACCCGGATGATCAAGAGCTCCGACGACTTTTACGGAGCCAACGGGCGAACATCCTTCTGGTTCAGCGGGCTGTCGTTTTTCATGACGGCATTTTCGGCTTCGGTCTTCGTCGCCAACGCGTCCATCGCCTATCGGCACGGTCTGCTCAACGCCCTGCTGATCGTGGCGCAGATACCGGTCTTTATTGCGGGCTATTTTATCTTTGCGGCACGCTGGCGCAGCTGCGGCTGCGCGACGGTGATCGAGTTTTTGCAAAAGCGCTTCAGCCCGGCCACGGCGAAGTTTTTCATGTGGGTGGGCATCCCGGTGCGCGTGATGGAGAGCGGCAACCGCTTTTATGTGACGGCGGTGCTCTTCGAGGCCATGCTGGGGGTGAGCCTGCTCAAGGGCTCCGTGACCACGGCGGTCATTACGCTTTTGTCCACCGTGGGCGGCGGCTTCCTCGCCGTGGTGGTGACGGACGCTGTGCAGGCCATCCTGTTGACGCTGATTGTGACCGTGGTGGCGGGACTCTCGCTGCACGCGGTTGGCGGTTGGGAGGGCTTTGTGGCCAACGCGCCGGAGGGTTACTGGTCGCTGGCCACGGACGAGACGGGCTTTGGGGTGCCGCTCATTGCGGCCTGGGCCATCGTCGCCCTCTTTGCCTGGAACGGCAACTGGGCGCTGGTGCAGCGCTTTGTGGCCGTGCCGGGCGTCAAGGATGCCCGCCGCGTTTCCATCATTAGCGGGGTGTCGTACTACCTGCTTTTCCCGCTGATCGCCATCCCCGCGATGGCGGCGGTGGTGGTGCTGCCGGGGCTGGATACGCCGCAAAAGGCCGAGTACGCCTATATCCTGATGGCTCAGCAGGTGCTGCCCTCGGGGCTGATGGCGATCCTGTGCTTTGGCCTGCTCGGGGCGACCATCACGGCGGTCAACGCCGACCTCAACGTGATGTCGCAGGTGGTGATCCATGACATGCTTAAAAAACGCCTCTCCCTGACCAGTGACCGCATGAAGCTCTTTTTGGGGCGCGTGGTGATGATCGTCATTTGCACGCTATGCCTGGCGCTGGCCATGAAGATCCGCGATTTGGGCGGGGCGTTCCAGTTTCTCGTCATGGTGCTTGGGATGACGACGCTGCCTGCGCTGATGCCGCTGCTTTTTGGTCTGCTCTGGCCGGTGGGCGGGGGGCGCGCTGCGATGGGCGCTTTCTGCGCAGGGATCGCCGTCTCAGTCCTGCTGAAGTTCGGACTGGGGGCGGGCCTGGCCGCGGTCATCATCGGTAACGGCCTGGCCACGGCGCTGGTGTACTTCGGCGTGGGTCTGCTCTTTCCGGCCTCAGAGCAAAAACGCGAAGAGGTGCGGGCCTTGTTTGTGACCATGCGTGAGAAGCGTCGCCACGAGTTGAAGAGAAAGTTCGTCGCCGTTCAAAAGGCCGACAGCGGAGGCCGGGCCGTGGCCCGGGTGGCGGCGGTGACCATGCTGCTGTGCGGCGTCATCACGCTGGGAGCGGAATTCCTGACGCCCGAAGGAGCGGCGGCCCGCGGTATGTCCGCGCTGGTGGCGCTCTTCCTGTTTATCATCGGCGGCACGATCTTTGTGCTCAATCGCGAGCGCAGAGGCGAGACTCCCCGTTGAGCGGTATCCGGTTTCTTCAACCGGGATATTTCTGGCGATAAACAAGCCCCTTGCAAACGGCTACTCCAGGCCGAGTTGCGAAGGGTCGTAGCCACGGTTCTTGAGAGCAGCCTTCACTTGGATCATGTCGAGTCGGGCACCGGGCTTGACGCCGTGGGTGGCGTACCAGCCCTGGTTCATTTCGAGCGCGAATTGCAGGTCCTCGCGCACGGAGGGGACAGATGTCTCGTCGTAGGGTTCCATGGCGTAGATTTCGCGCAGCACACCGTCGGGCGTGAAGTAGCCGATGTCGAGCGCGAGTCGCGTGCGCCGCATCCAGAAGGACATGTGTTGGGGCTCATCGAAAACGAAGAGCATGCCCTGATTTTGACCGAGGCTGTCGCGGTCCATCAGGCCGTGTTGCTGCTCGCGGCGTTCGACCGCGAACTGCGCCTCGACCGCTTTCTCGCCCACGGTGAGCGGGAACCACGTTGTCGCCGGTTCGCGCACGGAGGCGGTTGCGGCGGTGGTTGCCTCGTCCCGGCAGGCGGCGAGGGTGAACAAGGCAAGCAGGAGCGCAAAAACAGGTAAAAAGGTCTTCACGGGGGAGCACTTTGCCTCGGCTCCGGTCCGGAGACAAGCGAGATTACGCCATCTTGGCAGCGGTGGGCTGCCGCATGGGAGATAAGAGGACAGGACCCTCTCGTCAGACCGCATTGACGCAAAGTCTGTTTGTGGCACGGTGGCCTGTTTTTTATTGTCGGAAAAAAGCGTGCTTTCTAGCCTTGGCGTCAAGCGCGTGGCGTGCGATAGGTGGGCGTGCTTCTTGCGGGACAGGCAACGACAGACAATGACAACGAACGAGATATGACTGCCACGAATGCGAAATTGCTCTACGCCTCGACGGAGGAAAGCGCCGACGCGCTCTACTTCGCCGGTTTCTTTGTGCCGGACCCGGTGATTCTCATGCAGGTGGGCCGGACCCGAATGGGGGTGTTTTCCCGCCTCGAATACGGACGGGCCGAGAAACAATCATCCCTCGACGCCATCCTCCCCTACGAGGATCTCATCGCCCGGGCAAAGAAGACCTACAAAGTCGCCCGCCCCGGCCCGGCGGAAATTATTCGCCTGCTGGCGGAAGACCGGGGCCTGAAGGCTTTTCACGTGCCGGAGAATTTCCCCGCCGGGCTCGCCCTGCGGCTGATCAAAGCCGGGCTCGATGTGCAGCCGGTGGAGGGCGCGTTTTTCCCTCAGCGCGAGACGAAGACTGCGGAGGAGGCCGAACATGTGCGCGAGGGTAACCGCGTGGCCGCCGTCGGCATTGCCGCCGTGCAGAAGGCCCTGGCCGCCTCGGAAATCCGTGGCGACGAGCTCTGGCTCAAGGGCAAACGTCTGACCTCCGAGCGCCTGCGCACGCTTATTCAGATCGCGTGCATGGAGGAGGGCGGACTGGCCAACCACGTCATTGCCGCCGGAGGAGACCAGGCCTGCGACCCGCATGCGGTGGGCGAAGGGCCGCTCAAGGCCAACGAGTTGATCATCGTGGACGTTTTCCCGCGCATCATGCGTACCGGCTACCACGGCGACATGACCCGGACCTTTCTGAAAGGTAAGGCGTCTGCGGCGCAGAAGAAACTCGTCAAGACCGTACGGCAGGCCCAGCAGGCCGCGCTGGCCGCGATCAAGTCCGGCGTGAATGGCAAGAGCGTCCACGCCGAGGTGGATCGGGTTTTCAAGCAGGCGGGCTACGTCACTGGCCAGTCGCGAGGCGTCTGGGAGGGCTTCATTCACAGCACCGGACACGGCCTGGGCCTGGAGATCCACGAAGCGCCCCGGCTCAGCCCGGTGGGCGACCGCCTCAAGCGGGGCGTCGTCGTCACAGTCGAACCCGGCCTCTACTATCCGGGCTTGGGCGGCTGCCGCATTGAGGACGTGGTTCACGTACTTGACGACGGCTACGACCTGCTTTCCGAGGCCCCCTATGAGTGGGAAATCGCATAGGCAATCAGCAGTGCCCCCGCATATTGTTAATTTTTTCTTCGGCCTGTAACGAAAAGGGACTGACACTGATAATCAGTCTCCGCTAGTGTCGCGGCATTTCTGTTTGCTGGGCAAAAGACTTGGCGGCCAGGCAGTCAAACCTCGTATTAATTAGAGTAACTGCGTCCAATACGGGGCTGTCTGGCCGCTTTCCTTTTTCGATTCCGGCCTTGCCATTGCCGGGCCGGGCTTTGGGATAACGAACCTCTGCCATGAACAAAGCTCTTTTTCTGGACCGTGACGGGACCATCATTGTTGACAATGGCTACGCCCACAAACCGGAGGATATCCAACTGATCCCCGGCGCTGCGAACGCGCTCCGGCGTGCCCACGAACTGGGCTATCTGCTTTTCCTCTTTACCAACCAGAGCGGGGTGGGGCGCGGGATGTTTACACTGGAAGATGTGCACCGCTGCAATGCCCACATGCTGGAGCTGCTGGGGCTTGGGGATGAACTCTTCGTGGACATCTGCATCGCCCCCGAACACCCCGAGAATGACCCGCCTCGCTACCGCAAACCCTCTCCGCGCTACATTCTGGAAATGATCGACCGGCACGGCCTCGACCCGACCCAGTGCGCGATGGTCGGGGACCGCACCAGCGACTGGGGTGCAGGCGTCAACGCGGGTATCCGCCCGGTGGCATTGCGTACCGGCAAGGATTTAAGCGACAAGGCACAGGCCTTCATCGCCGAACACCAGATCGCCGTCTTCGACGACCTGGCGGCCTTTGTCGCTACGCTGGGCTAGAGGGTACCCTCTGTGCCTGCGGGTGGCGCCCGTCACATGCGCTCCAGCGGGGTGATGCCGAGCAGGCGCAGGCCGGTTTCGAGAGTGGAGACGGTGCGGGCGCAGAGCATGAGGCGGCGGGCGCGGATGTCGGCCTCGTCCACCACGACGCGGTTGGCATTGAAGAATGTGCTAAAATCCCCCGCCAGTTCGTAGAGATAGGTGCACAGGTGGTGTGGGCGCAGGTCGGAGACGGCCAGTGCCACGGCCTCGGGGAAGAGCATCAGCTTGCGGGCCAGGGCCAGTTCCTCGGGCGTCTCCAGGCAGGAGGCTTCGGCCTCGGTCGCCGGGTCGCCGGGGATGGCTCCGGCCTTGCGGAAGAGCGAGTGCACGCGGGCCACGGCCATGAGCAGGTAGGGGGCGGAATTACCCTCAAAGGCGAGCAATTTGTCCCAGGCAAAGACGTAGTCCTGCGTGCGGTTTTGCGAAAGGTCGGCGTAGCGGACCGCCCCCAGTCCGACGGCGCGGGCGATCTGTTGCTTCTCGTCTTCGGACAGGTCGGGGCTCTTTTCGTCAACGATGGCGCGGGCGCGTTCGACGGCCTCGTTGAGAAGGGCTTCCAGGTAAATCGGCTCGCCGGAGCGGGTTTTGATCGCCTTGCCGTCCTCACCCAGAATCGCGCCCCACCACACGTGGGAGGTTCTCGGAAGCTCGTAGCCTTTTTTCACGAACCACTTCTGCGCGGTCAGGAAAAGCTGCTCAAAGTGGTCGCGCTGACGGCCGTCGGTCAGGTAAACGACTTCATCCGCGCCGAAGTGTTCGCGGCGGTAGAGGAGGGTGGCCAGGTCGGTCCCGGCGTAGTTGCTGGCGCCGTCCTTTTTGCGGACGATGAAGGGCTGCTCGTTGAAGCGCGGGTGCTCGGGGTGGAAAACCACCAGCGCACCGTCGCTCTCCTCGGCCAGGCCGGTCTCGGTCAACTCGTCGTAAATGCGCTGCACTTTGTCGCGGTAAAAGCTCTCGCCCAGGGTCACGTCGGGTTTGACGCCGAGCATGGCGTAAATGCGCTCAAAGGCGCGGTTGCTGGTGGCGACGATTTTCTCCCACAAGGCGGTGTTCTCGGAGTCGCCCTCCTGGAGCTTGACCAGCTCGGCGCGGGACTGGTCGCGCACAGTGCCGGTCTCGTCGGCTTTTTCCAACGCGGTACCTTCTTTATAAAGGCGTTCGATCTGGGCCAGGGCGTTGTCCCCGGCGGCATCGAGGTCGTAGCCCTCGCGCTTGATGGCCATGATGAGCGTGCCGAAGTTCGTGCCCCAGTCGCCGATGTGGTTGTCGCGGACGGTCTTCGCGCCGCAAAAGTCGATCAGCCGCGCAACGGCTTCGCCGATCACCATCGGGCGCAGGTGGCCGATGTGCATCTGTTTGGCGGTGTTGGGGGAGGGGTAATCGACCACCACGGTCTTGCCGGAGAGGAGGCTTCCGGCCCCGTCCGCGAAGTTCGACTCGTCGCGGAACTTCTTGATCCACGCGAACTTGTACTCGGACGAAAGCGCGATATTGAGGAAGCCCGGGCCGGCGATTTCGAGGCTGGCCATGCCTTCGGCGAAGAGCGGGGCCTTGGCCAGTTCGTCGGCCAACTGCTGGGCGAGGGCGCGGGGGTTGGTGCGCTTGCTCTTGGCGTAGGGCAGGACGCCGTTGGCCTGGTAGTCACCGAAGCGCGCTTCGGCCGGGCGCACGCCGGGCTCGAAGGTTTCGTCAAAGTCTGCGCAGGCGGCCGCCGCCAGAGAAACAAGGCGGGCCAGCTCGCGGGCCGTATCGAAGGCAATTTCCATTCCTCTAGGGAACAATCCTGCCGCGGGCGCGGGGTCAAGCGAGGAATCCATCCGGAGCGCAGAACGGCCCCAAAAGCGCCCTCTCGTAAAAAAAACTCGACAAAAGACCGCTTTTCTGTCTAGGATAAGCGGTTTATCATACAGTCAACGTATACGCTGACCAAAACATAAGTTCATGGCAGAGAAAACCTTACTTGCGTCGCGGAAATTCATCAAGCCCTCATTTTCGTATCTGATCGAGAAAAAACGTGATGGGGGCGAGTTCAATGAGGATGAAGTCCGCTTCATTGTCGATTCAATTCTGGACAGGGAAATGCCGGAGTTTCAAATGGCCGCTCTCGCGATGGCCATTTACTTCCAAAACATGTCCGCCCAGGAGACGGCCTGCTTCGCCGAGGAGATGATGCTCTCCGGCGAGGTGATCGACCTCTCGAAGATAACCAAACCCAAGATCGCCAAGTACTCTACTGGCGGTGTGGGCGACAAGACCTCCCTCGTGCTGACGCCGCTGGCCGCCGCCTGCGGAGTGGTCATGCCCGCCATGAATGGCGTGGACGAGAACTTCGTCATCAGCACGCTGGACAAGCTCTCGGCGATCCCGAAGTTCCGTTCGGACATCGAGCTGAAAGAATTTGTCAAGCTCCTCAACAACGTCAACTGCGCCATCGTGCAGCAGCACCCGGAGATCGCTCCGGTGGACGGCATTCTTTACGAACTGCGCCAGAACACGGCCACCATCCAGAGCCTGCCGCTCATCACGGGCAGCATTCTGAGCAAGAAGCTGGCCGAAGGGGCCGAAGGGCTCGTCGTCGATGTGAAGTGGGGCAACGGCTCCTTCGTCAAGGACCTGGAGCAGGCCAAGCAGCTCGCCCGCAGCATCACCCGCGTGGGCCGCAGCATGAAGCGCCGTTGCGTCGCGCTCGTGACGGACATGAACCAGCCGCTGGGCGACACCGTCGGTACCGCGCTCGAATTGCGCGAGGCCATCGAACTGCTCAAGGGCGAAGGCCCCGAGGACCTGAAGGAACTCGTGCTCAAGCTCGGCATGGAAATCGTCCGACTGGCCGGTGTGGCTGGCTCGACGCTGTCGGCCAAGCAGACCGTGCAGAAGCATTTGAAGGACGGCTCCGCGCTGGAGAAGTTCAAGGAAATGGTCGCGGCCCAGGGCGGCGACACTTCCGTGATCGACGATCCGGACAAGTTCCCGACCGCCAAGTACATCCGCAAGCTGCCCGCCCCGAAGCGCGGCTACGTGCACACGATCAACGCGGGCATGATCGCCCGTGGCGTGCAGATCCTTGCCGCCAACAGCAAGAAGGGCGGCAAGCTCGACCCGGCTGTAGGCGTCTCCGAGATCAAGAAGGTCGGCACGCAGGTCAAGCAGGGCGAGCCCCTCATGATGATCCACTACAACGACGAAGCCCGGCTCGAAAGCGCCTTGGAATACCTGCGCAGCGCCTACCGCCTCGCGCCCAAGCGCCCGAACCCGCCGGAACTCGTCGTCGAACGCGTGGCCTGAGGGGCGTAAGTCCCTCCCGGCGATTCATCGACCACAGAAATTCACTGACATTTCAAAACCCCGCTCTCCGGAGCGGGGTTTTTTTGTTGGGGACTGGCATGCGCAGGCCGGAGCGAGAGCGACGTTCAGTGACGGGGTGCGGCATCGAATCCCTGCGGGCTAAGGCATGGGATTAACCACAGAGTACACAGAGAGCACAGAGGGGAGTCAGGGGGCGTTGGAGAGAAATTGGACTCCTTCTTCCCGTTAATGATCCCATCGGATGGGAAGGGGGCACTTTTGACCGGGCGTGAAGCGATGAGATAGGATGACTAACCACAAAGGCACAAAGTCGCAAAGGAGACTGTTTCGCGATGGCCGTTGGTATAGTATCCGCTGGCTTTCTGCGGCTGAAAGTAAATGAACTGCAGAACCGCAGAGTTCAGCGTCCGATCTACCTGGAATCTCCGAGGTAGGAGCCTTTTGGGCTCCGTAGGGGCAACGCCTCTCATTGTCCAAGTGCGGTCACGCACCTAGAGGCTGCGGACGACGGCTTTGGCAATGCCCTGGATGACGAGTTCGGCGACGGGGTGGAGTTGGGGGTAGTCGGGGTTTTCCGCCTTGAGGTAGGGCGGGTGGTTGGGCTTTTGCATGAAGCGCTTCAGGGTGGTTTCGCCGTCGATGAGGGCGGCCACGATGTCGCCGTGTTTGGGGAGGCCGGGTTCGACGATCACGATGTCGCCGTCAAAGATACCCGCCCCGATCATGCTTTCACCACGTACTTTCAGGGCGAAAGCGCGGTGGTTACGGCGGACCCCGGCTGTGTCCACGTCGATCTGGAGACGACCAATGGCGCCGCCGGTTTCCACCCCGTCAGGGTAGCCGGCGGTGATGTGGCCGTAGATGGGGATGTCGATCACGTCAGTGGAGTCGGCGGGAGGTGTTTCGCCGTCGTCGTAGGTGACGCGGAAGGCCCGGGCCTGTCCCGGCACGCGGCTGATGTAGCCCTTGCGCTCAAGGGCGCGCAGGTGGCCCATGACGGCGTTGGTGCTGCGGAAGCCGAAGTGGGTCTGGATTTCGCGGATGCTGGGCCAGAAGTTTTCCTGCCGGAAGTGAAGCTGGATGAATCCGAGGATCTCGTGTTGCCGGGTGGTCAGGTCTTTCATGGGAAGTTCTTAGGGATGCACAAATGTATAATGAAATTGTGTTCAGTGTCAAGCGCTCTTTCCGCACGGCAAAAGGGCGGAAAACATTTTTTCTAAAGCCGCTTAGGAATGCTTCTAGATGAGTGAGTGGCACTGTATCTAGTGGAGAAGTTAAAAAAGTACGCTAGTTATAGTGTCGTTGCTGGCGAGCCGTCATGGTCCCACCCAACTACCCTCCGCTAAATCTCAACTGATTGAACGACCTATGGTTAAGGCATTGAACGGTGAACTGCCGCTGGAACACACGGACGAGCGCGGCTCGATCCGGGCGTACATGAGCGCCCACACGCCCCTGATTAAGAAGGTCCGCAAGCGCGACGGGCGGACGGTCAACTTCGATACCGCGCGCATTCTCAACGCCATCGCCAAGGCCGGGAAGGCCACCGGCGAGTACGGTGAGGAGCAGGCCCTCGGGCTGGCCTTCCGTGTGGTGGAGCAGTGTCAGGAGACGGTCGAGACGGACTGCCCCTCCGTCGAGACGATTCAGGACGTGTGCGAGGACGTGCTGCTGCGCTCCCCCTACCGACGGACGGCCAAGGCGTTCATTATCTACCGTGACCAGCAGGCCAGGCGCCGGGAGATCCACAACAGCGCACGCACGGAGATCGTCCGCCAGTACCTGGAGAAGCTCGACTGGGAGGTGCGCGAAAACTCCAACATGGCCTTTTCCCTGCAAGGGCTGAACAACTACATCTCCTCCGGCGTGAGCAAGACCTTCTGGATGAAGGAGGTGTACTCGCCGCAGATCGAGCAGGCGCACGATTCGGGGGATTTCCACATCCACGATACCAACCTGATCAGTGTGTACTGCGTGGGCTGGGACCTGTACCAGCTCTTGCGCGAGGGCTTCCGCGGGGTGCCCGGTAAGGTCGAGTCCTCCCCGGCCCGGCACCTGCGCAGCGCGCTCGGGCAGGTGGTGAACTTTTTCTACACCCTCCAGGGGGAGGCCGCCGGGGCGCAGGCTTTCAGCAACTTCGACACGCTGCTGGCCCCCTTTATCCGCTACGACGGGCTCGGCTACGAGGAGGTCCGCCAGATCGTGCAGGAGTTTGTCTTTAATATCAATGTGCCCACGCGGGTGGGGTTCCAGTCGCCGTTCACGAACATCACGCTCGACCTCAATTGCCCGTCCCACTATCGGGACCAGCCCGTGGTGCGGGGCGGGGAGTTCATGGCGGAGAAGTACGGCGAATTCCAGACCGAGATGGACCTGCTCAACCGCGCCTTTTTCGATGTGATGAGCGCCGGGGACGCCAGCGGGCGGATTTTCACCTTCCCCATCCCGACGATCAACCTGACCCGCGACTTCGACTGGACGAACCCGAACCTCGACGGGCTCTGGGAAATGACCGGCAAATACGGCATCCCGTATTTTTCGAACTTCATCAACTCGGACATGAGCCCTGACGACGCGCGCTCGATGTGCTGCCGCCTGCGCATCGACAACACCCAGCTTGAGAAGCGGGGCGGGGGGCTCTTTGGGGCGCATCCGCTGACCGGCAGCGTCGGCGTGGTCACGATCAACATGCCGCGCCTGGGCCTGCTCGCACGCTCGAAGAAGGACTTCCTGCGCCGCCTGGGCAAGCTGATGGACCTGGCCCGCGACTCGCTTGAAACCAAGCGCAAGTTACTGGAGGAACTGACTTCGGCGGGCCTTTACCCCTACACGAAGCACTACCTGCGCGACATGAAGGAGCGCTTTGGCGTTTTCTGGAAGAACCACTTTAGCACCATCGGGCTCAACGGCATGAACGAAGCCTGCATCAACCTCTTCGGCAAGGACATCGGCTCGGACGACGGGCGGGCCTTCGCGGCCGAGGTGTTGGACTTCATGCGCGAGCGGCTGGTCGAGTACCAGCAGGCTACGGGCAACAACTACAACCTCGAAGCCTCACCCGCCGAGGGCACATCCATGCGCCTGGCGCTGAAGGACCGGGCCCGCTTCCCGGGCGCCGTCGTGGCCAACCCGCAGGAGGTCGAACGCGGGGCGCAACCTTACTACACCAACAGCACCCAGCTCCCGGTCAACTATACCGACGACCCCTTCGAGGTCCTTGACTTACAGGAGGAAACCCAGGCC
Organism: Ruficoccus amylovorans; assembly: GCF_014230085.1. Lineage (NCBI taxonomy): Bacteria > Pseudomonadati > Verrucomicrobiota > Opitutia > Puniceicoccales > Cerasicoccaceae > Ruficoccus > Ruficoccus amylovorans. The sequence goes on from NZ_JACHVB010000020.1 coordinate 88,585, forward strand.
AAGTACACCGGCGGGACCGTCATTCACCTTTTCCTCGGGGAGCGGGTCAGCGACCTGCGTACGGTACGCGATTTCGTGCGCCGCGTGGCGGAGAACTACTCCATCCCGTACTTCTCGCTCACGCCGACCTTCTCGGTCTGCCCGGTCCACGGCTACCTCCCCGGCGAGCACCACCAGTGCCCTCACTGCGGCGAGGAGACGGAAATCTATTCGCGCATCGTCGGCTACCTGCGCCCCGTTTCCCAGTGGAACGACGGCAAGCAGTCCGAGTTCACCAAGCGCAAGATGCTCCGGCTCGACACCAGTGGCAAAAAGCGCCCGCGTCCCGTGCACACCGAGCAGGTGTTCTTGCCCGTGGAGTAGGCGGCGGGATGGTTTTTACTATCACTGATCGACACAAACGGCTACCGTGCGATGTCCTTGACTGGACGGTCTCGGGAGCGGTAAACTTCTGACCACAGGTGAGCGTCATGAACCGGAAGGTCGTCAAAGTGTGTGTTGCAACGTTGCTGGTGCCGGCGGTGTTTCTGCTTGTGCTCTGGGGAGTTGCTGTGGTCCTGGAGGGGCCTACGCTTTCTCCCAGGGAGTCTGGCATCCAGTCTCTCGGCTACGAGACCGGATTTGTGGTTGGCAAGGGGCAGCGGCTGGATGGTCGCGGCCAGGACTTGCCTGCGGATGCGCTTCATCGCCTCGGGCAAACGGACGCGCACGGATTCGGCTATCGATCGGTTGAGGATATCGAGATGTTTGTCGCGGCTTATGCCCGCGGATATGATGCCGGACTGCATCCCCGGACCGAGTGGTGGCGGTTGTTTAAACCTAATGATATCGAGCATAAATGATGCTGCTTCTGTCCAGACAGGGAATTTTCTTTCAGGTCATCCAGGTATCCGTTTTTCATAATATTCACCTCTGCGAAAGGCTAAGAAATGTTACTCGCCGGTCTCCAACGCTGCTCACTGGTCGATTATCCGGGGCAGACCTGCTGCACGATCTTCACGCAGGGGTGCAACCTGTGCTGCCCCTACTGCCACAACGGCGAACTCATCAGCGCTCGCTGTCGCAATCCGGTGGAGGAGGCCGAGTGCTGGGATTTGCTCTTGCGGCGCAAGGGCAAGGTCGGCGCCATCACGGTGACCGGGGGCGAGCCGACCCAGCACACGGATTTGCCGGAGTTTTTGGCCACAATCAAGTCGCTCGGCTTTCTGGTCAAACTCGATACCAACGGCACGAGGCCGGGTGTCATCCGCAAGCTTTTGCGGGAAAATCTCGTGGACTGCATCGCGATGGACGTAAAATCCCCCCTCGATCGCTACGAGGAGGCCGCTGGGCGGCTCGTCCCGGTGCGACTGCTGCGCGAGTCGATTGAGCTGCTCAAGTCCTGCGGTATCCCGACGGAGTTCCGGACCACGGTCGTACCGGCGATCCATACTGCGGACGATATCTCCGAAATCGCCCGCGAACTGGTCGGTGGGCAGGTTTACTACCTGCAAAGCTTCGAGCCGGGGCACGCTCTTTCGCCCCACCTGCGCGAGACCGCTCCCCCGAGCCCGGACTTTATGCGGACCTGCCGTGACCGTGCCGGGGAGTGGATCGACACGTATGTGCGGTAGAGCATTTCAAAAAATACTGTAACGATTCGGCCTTTTAACGGCGGCTGCGACTTTATTTAAACAGTTCCGGGCCGCGTTTAAACTTGTTGCCGGGCGGGTGCGTGCGGTAATCAAGGCCAGCGTCAACGGGCTTGCTGCCGGTCGGGTTCGGAGGGATTTCCTGAAACCACTACAGTGGCGGGCCATTACGCCGATTCATAACTATGCACGCATCGACCAGCCAGAGAGGTATCCTGTACGCGGCGGGAGGGGAAAGGTATTTGCAGGAGGCGACGCGCTCGGCGCAGTCTGTCCGGGCGGCGATGCCGGATGTGACCATTGCGGTGATGACAGACGACCCCGCGCTCGCACCGGATATTTTCGATCTGAAGCTGCCACTGGAGCCTGTCACCCGCAGCTACGAGGACAAAATTGTGGCCCTGAGCCGTTCGCCCTTCGAGCAGACGCTTTTTCTCGATACGGATACCTTCGTGTTGGAGGATTGCTCGGAACTGTTCGTGCTGCTGGAGCGCTTTGAGCTGGCCGCTGCGCACGATCCCTGGCGTATCGGGCCGGAGGTGGAGGCTTGCCCGCTGTGCTTCCCGGAGTTGAACACCGGGGTCATCCTGACACGTCGAGGTCCGGCGGTGACCGCGTTCATGGAGTCCTGGTTGCGGGCGCACCGTGCCCGTTGCCAGACGGACCCGCGCATCGGCGATCAGGCTTCGTTTCGCGAGCAGCTTTACCTGAGCGGGCTGAATTTTTACTGCCTGGCCTCGGAGTATAATTTCCGCACCTTCGGGCCGAATTTCGCCGGGGCCAACGCGGCGGTTAAGATCATCCACGGACGCCACGACAACTGGGAGGAATTTCGCGACCTGCTCAACCGTAACCTGGATTTTCGTACCTACTACCCGTCGCTGTTCCAGTACTTCAGTGCGAATCACTCTCGGCTCGGCACAGGCAAGGGACGGCAGGTCCAGCGCATGCTCGAAATGCTCGTGCGCGCCGCCTACCGTCTCCGGGGGAAGCGTTACGAATCAGATTGGGCACGCGAACGGGCCAAACTCCTGAACCGCGAGAGGTAGGATTTTTTTATTTAACCACAGAGTACACAGAGGGCACGGAGCGCTGGCGCTGTTTCTTTACGCCACATTATTTAGCCTGAGCTTGCTTGAAATCAGGCTTGTTCATCGTGGTGACAATTTGAAATAAGAGAACATAACCCGTTGTCATTGGGCATACGTCTTCACTAAACACGCACAGACATCGGAACTTCCCGCTACACAGCGTCAGCGCTCCGTGCCCTCTGTGTACTCTGTGGTTAAAATAAAATCAAATACCCGCCGTCGGCTTACTCGGCGAGGGCTGGGCGATTGACCTCGTAGATCCAGGTGGGGTCGTTGAGGTAGAGCTGGCCGTAGCTGGGGTGGGCGTTGTTCTCGATCTGAAAGAGCGAGTCCAGCAGCAGCGGCCCGACCATCGGCTGGTTTAGCTCAAAGCGCACGTAGTTCCAGCCCTGCCAGGTGATGGGCTCGCCCCGGCAGATCACTTTACGTCCCTGGCTGTCCAGAATCACCACCGAAGGGATCAGGCCGGAGCCATCCCCGTAAACCCACATCCCGAGCGCCACCGGCTTGGCCTCGATTATGCGGAAACCGTCCGCCAGCGGATTGACGGCAACCGCACCCCCGGCCTGCTTGAACTGGTAAAGCAGCTTCATGCCGCCCTTACGGACGGTGGGCAGGCCTTCCTCGGGAGCGCCTGCGCTCATTGAGAGGGTCGATCCCGCAGTGGCCTTGGCCTGATATTCGGTCAGGTTGCCGTTGTCGTTGACGGCGTTGAAGTTCCCGGCCGAGAGAAACTGTGTCAATGGCGACTCGGCCAGGACAATCCGGCGCTTCTCCATTCCTTCGCCCAGGGTTTCGAGCAGCACTACCTGCATCGCATACGGGATGTCCTGATCGGAGGCCAGCGGGATCTGGTAGTCCATGGTTTTCTCTCCGCGGCTCATGGCCACGTCAAACTTGAGCGGGTCGGCGGGCGGATCGGACATCAGGCGCAGTTCGGCCTTGGCGCGAAAGGCCTCACCGGAGGGGTTGAGAAAATTCAGCACGAGCGCCCCGCCGACATCCGGCGAGAGCGAAATCCCGATCGGGTTCATCACGTTGACGATAATACGCTGGTCAAAGCCATTGGCCCCGATGACCACGGGGAAGGGCTCGGCTTGGCGGCCCACGTCGAGTTCCTTGTTGATGGTATAGGTCTGCCCCGGCTTGAGTGCTTGCATTTTGGTGCCGCCGTCGAGCGAGAGCAGAAAAGGCTCATCCAGCACGTTGGTGAAGCTCATGGAGAGCGGAACTACCGCCGGGCCCTTGACCTGGATGCTCGGGGGAACCCGTGAAGCCGCCGCCGCGATTTCCAGCAAGGGATTGCGGGCCGTCGGAACGAGGAAGACCGGCGATTTTGTCAGCGGAAGGTAAACGGCATTATTGGCCACCTGGGTCTGCCCCATGGAGTTACCATTGCTGTCGTAGAGGTCAAAAACCATCCGGTTGGCGGGGATGGCGACGGTACCGTTGGGGCCTTCGGTCCACCCGACGATGAGGATGTCCGCGTCTTTCTGAAAAAGGAGCACGTGGTCAAGTTGCTCCCCGATGGCCAGGCGCTTGTTGAACTTGAAGCCGGGGAGAAACTTCTCCATCGCCTCGGCCACCACGATCTCGGGGGATTTTCCGCCGGTACTCTGGGCAGAAACAGGCAGCACGGACAACAGGACGCAGAAGAGAAAAAGGAATCTGGGCATTTTTATGGAGATATCAGTATTCGCGGCATCCTGAACGTGAATAACGCATACAGGGTGCCTTTTTTTCAAAAAACCGAATCAGTGTGGAGCAATTACGGATGTTTGTCCAGCCACGGCATGCTTCCGGGAACAATACCTCATTGATGCGCGGCGGCTGGCAAGGGAACCCGTTGCGCCTCCCTGCGGTCTGACCATAAAAAGGCGCGCAACAAATAGCGTTGTCATCCCCCTGCAAATACGCACACACTACTAACGCCATGATCGATCTTATCAAAAAAGGAATGCTCGCCGCTGTCGGCGCGGCCGTTGTCACCAAGGAACAGGCCGAAGGGCTGCTGAACGAGTTCGTCGATAAAGGCAAAATCACCGCGGGCGAAGCCCAGGAGATGGCCTCCAAGATCGCCGACTCGGGCAAGGCCGAATTTGAAAAGGCCAAAAAGCAAATCAATGCCCGTATCGACGAAATGCTCCAGGGCGGCGTCATCGTCACCCGCGTCGAGATCGAGGCACTGGAGAAACGCGTGGCCGCGCTGGAAAAGGCTGCCAAGAAGGCCGACTAATTCCGCTCGCCTGTGACTCTGCTCAATCCCCTCGATCTCTACAGCAACGCCGTCCGGACCAAGGAGATCGTCACTGTACTCGTTCGGCACGGGTTCGGCGACCTGCTTGAGCAGTTGCCCATTCCCCGTGGCTGGATCAAGCGCTTCATCCCTGCGGATGCACAGCACCTGAACCTGTGGCAACGCATCCGCGTCGTGCTGGAAGACCTTGGGCCAACTTTCGTCAAGTTCGGCCAGATACTCAGTACCCGGCCCGACGTGCTGCCCGAGCCGCTCATTGCTGAGCTCAAGCTCCTGCGTTCGAAGGTCAAGGCCGTCCCCTTTGAGCAGATGCAGCCCATTCTCCTGAGTGAGTTGGGGGAGGAAACCGGGACGCATTTTTCCGAGTTCGACGAAACGCCGGTAGCCTGCGGGTCCATCGGGCAGGTCTACCGCGCCCGCCTGCGCCGGGACGGCTCCGTCGTGGCGGTGAAAGTCCAACGCCCGAACCTGAAAAAACCGATCAAGGCGGACATCGAGATCATTGGCTGGCTGGCCCGTCTGCTCCACGACAAGGTCGAGGAACTGCGTCCTTACGACCTGCCAGACATCGTGGCCGAGACCGGCAAGGGCATCATGCAAGAGCTGGATTTTACCATCGAGTGCCGTAATGCCCAACTCTTTAACGCGCTCAACCCGGACCCGGAGCACGTCTTTGCGCCGCACGTTTACGACGAGTTCACGACGGCCCGTCTGAGCGTTTGTGAATGGGTCGATGGCGTCTCGCCCGGTGACCCCTCCATCACCCCCGAGGAGGGGAAGGAGCTGGCCCGCATCGGCGGCAACAGCATTTTCCAGCAAATCGTCATCACGGGTTTTTTCCACGCCGACCCGCATGGGGGAAATATCCTCATCACGCCGGAGCGGCGGCTGTGCTTCATCGACTGGGGTCTGGCGGGGCAGCTCACCCGGCAGATGCGCTACTTTCTGGCCGATCTTTTCGCGGCCATCGCCTCGTCTGATCCGGAAAAGGTCGTGCGTGTGGTCAATGTCATGGCTGTGGGCAAGGACCGTCTCGACGAGATCAAGCTGGAGAAGGAAACCGGCTTCGTTCTGCGCAAGTACCAGAACAAGTTCGGCAAGAGCGAGCCGGTGGGCGAGATCGTGCTTGAGCTGCTCTACGTTTTCGGGGTCAACGGCATCACGCTGGCCCGCGACTACTCCCTGCTGGCCAAGGCCATTGTCTCCATCGAGGAATCCGGCCTCGACCTGGACCCGTCTTTCGACATCCGCACAATTGCGCGGCCTTACCTGAAAAAACTGGCCTACGAGCGCTGGAACCCGATCAACCTGCTCAAGCAGAACTGGTGGGGGCTTCAGGGGCACTTCGCCCGCCTGCGCGAACTTCCCGGCGAGGTGCAGCGCTTCTTCCGCAAGATGGAGGACGGCGACATCGCGATCAAGCTCAAGCACGAGGGCTTCGAGTCGCTGATCAGCTCGTTTGATTCGGGTATCAACCGCCTGTCCTTTTCTCTCATTATCGCGGCCCTGCTCATCGGCTCGTCCTTCATCATTTCGGGAACAATCCAGGCGGGGCACGCCTCGGGCAGCTTATTAGTCCACATCGCCACGGCCGGGTTTATCAGCGCGGGTGTCCTTGGCGGCTGGTTGATCTTCGATATCCTCCGCCACGGACGGCACAAGAAGAAATAATCCGGCTTTCCAACGTAGTTGAGCGGAAAGGTCTGTTAAAGCCATCTCTTGCCAACGCAGGCGAGCGGCCTTAGCCGCAAAGGTGAGACCAGAGCCGGGTGGCGCGTTCGAGCAGGCCGTGGCGGGCTTTCTCGACTTCGGCCTGGCGGGCTTTGAGGTTTTCGTTGGCGATGGCGGCGAGGTCGTCGAGGTTGTAGAGATAGATGTTACTCAGCTCGGCGATGGCGTCCTCGATATCGCGGGGCAGAGCCAGGTCGATAGCGAAGAGCGGGCGGGTGGGGCGCTGGCGAAGAGCTGGTGCGACGGCATCCTTGCGCAGGATCGGCTCCTCCGAGGCGGTGGAGCAGATCACGATGTCATGGAAAGTCAATACGCGTGGCACGTCGGCCACGCTCATGCACGGCCCCTGAAAAATGTCGGCCAGCTCGCGGGCCTTGATCAGGTTACGCCCGGCCACGGTGACGCGGCACGCGCCCCGGCTGACGAGCGCCTGAACGGTTTTTTCGGCCACTTCACCCGTGCCCACAAGCAGGACGGAAATCTCCCGCAGGTCGCCGCAGACGCGCTGGGCCAATTCGGCGGCGACATTGCCGATGCTCACCTGGCCGCGTCCGATTCCGGTGTGGGTGCGGGCCCATTTGGCGGCCTGGAAGCTTTTCTGGAAAAGGCGGTTAAGGATCGGGCCGGTAGCGGCGGAAGCGGAGGCCCCGGCGTAGGAGTTCTTGATCTGGCCGAGGATCTCGGTTTCGCCGACTATTTGCGAATCAAGCCCGGCAGCGACCTCGAAGGCGTGCCGGACGACCTCCTCGCCCGTCAGCCAGAAGCCGTGTTGCAGGAAAGCCGAGGTATCGAACCCATGCGCCATGCGTAGTGACTCTTCCAGCCGCGAGCGACTTCCGGCGTCGGAACCGACGCCGTAGATCTCGACCCGGTTGCAGGTGTTGAGGATGAGGCACTCGCTGAGCCCGGCCTGCTGCTTGAGGTGCCCATAGAGGGCGTGGGCCGAATCGGTGTTGAGCGCGAAGGTCTCCCGTACCGCCAGTGGTGCTGTGCGGTGCGAGCTGCCAAGCAGAAAGAGCTGGGGCTGGTCAGCGGCTGGCATCGTCGTACATCCCGGTGCCCGTGGCCGGGGTTTCCGGAGCGGTGCGGAGCATAAGCGGCCACAGGGAAACCAGAGCCGCCACAAAGAGGATCACGCAGGCCCGTGCGAAGGGCGAAGCGATCAGCCGGTTGGTGTTTCTGAGAAAGAGCAGGACGAGGTAGGCGGCCCACACGGCAATGGCTACGCTCAGCTTGAGCGCGCCGATGGTGCCGGGCAGGGCGATCCAGTTGAGGCAGCCGATGGCGACCGAGACGGTCAGCACGCTCACCCCGAAGACGATCAGCTTGCTGTTGATGTCCTCAAGCTGGCGGATGGCCGGGAGCAGGGAAAAAAGCGCCCCGGCCCGGCGGCGGTTGAGCCCGTAGTTCTGGATCAGGTACATCAGCGAAGTGATGGCCAGCACGCCGAAGACCCCGTAACTGAAAACCGCCAGCACCGCGTGGAAGCCGACCCACGGGTTCGAGCCGATGTGGGTGGGCACGGCGTTGTAGTCCCAGTGCAGATTGGCCAGCGAGAGCGCCCCCAGCAGCGTGGCCAGCCCGGCACTGAAGAAATTCAGCAGGCTGAGCCGGAACAGCGGCCGCAGAATCAGGTTCACGCAGACGGCGCTCCACGAGAGCACTTGCAGGATTTCAAAGGGGTTGGTCAGCGGAAAGGCCCGCTCCTCGATCCCTCGGAAATACAGCCCCAGGCTCTGGAAAAGGAAGCCCCCCGCCAGCAGCGTCATAAAGACCGAGCGGATGAGCCGCTGCTCGGAACTGATCGAGACCAGCGCGAACAGGAACGACAACGCGTACAGGACGGTGCCGATCCAGAAAAGCGGGTGGCCAGTGTGGAGGTCGGGTGACATGAAACGCGTAATCTATACCGCTTCGCCCGCAGAAATCAATGCTCGGAAACGCCTTTCACGCCGGGAAGAGCGGAGAGAGCGTTTCGGTGCTTTTTAGTTTTTTTAACCGCAAAGCCGCAGAGACACGGAGGCGAAGAGCACAGTATATCTTCAGATTTGAAACAAGCCCTCAGTTGAGCGCGCACTGGCGTGCCTGCCGCTCACGCCCCGAGACTGTCGAGCCAGAGGCCGACGCGATCGTTGAGCACGCGCAGCCAGGCGGGGTGGTTGTTGAGGCAGGGGATTTGCTTGAAATCTTCGCCCCCGGCTTCGAGGAAGGTCTCCTTGCCCTCCATCGCGATCTCCTCCAGCGTCTCCAGGCAGTCCGAGACGAAGGCCGGGCAGATGACCCGCAGGCGCTTGACCCCGCGGCCGGGGAGTTCTTCCAGCATGTGGTCGGTGTAGGGCTTCAGCCACGGATCGCGGCCCAGGCGGGACTGGAAGGAAAAGGCGAATTTGCCCTCGGGGATGCCCGCTTTTTCGACGAAGGCGCGGGTCGTTTCCAGGCACTGGTGGCGGTAGCAGGTGGCGTGAGCCGGGTTGGGGGTGGCGCAGCAGTCGGGCACGCACAGACAGTGGGCGTGCGAGGGGTCGGACTTGCGCAGGTGCCGCTCGGGGATGCCGTGGTAGGAGAAAAGCAGCAGGTCGTAGGGCTCCTCCAGATAGGGGCGGGCGCTCTCGACCAGCGCCGAGATATAGTCATCGTCCCGGTAAAAAGGCTGGAGCGTCTCCGTTTTAACCGCGAAGCCCTGTGCGGCGATTTCCTCGGTCACGCGCACAAGCACGGTCTCGTAGCTGCTCATGGCGTAGTGCGGGTAGAGCGGCACGATAAACAGGTGGGTGACGCCTGCGGCCTTGAGCCGGGCGATAGCCTCGGGGATGGATGGCGTGCCGTAGCGCATGGCCAACTCGACCATGACCTCGGGGTTGCCCGCGTCCACAGCCTGGCGTTGCTGCTGGCTGGAGACGATCAACGGCGAGCCCTCCGGCGTCCAGACCTTGGCATAGGCGGCGGAGGAACGCTTCGGGCGGAAGGGCAGGATCATGCCGCGCACGACGAAGTTGCGGACCGGGGCCGGGGCGTCGATCACACGCTCGTCGAGAAGAAACTCCTTCAGGTAGCGGCGCACATCCGGCACCGACGTGGAATCGGGCGAACCGAGATTGAGCAACAGGACGGCAGGTTTGACCATATCCCACTGAAAACACAAACCCCGCCCAATGCAACGTTAGCCCGCTGCTTTTTCTTTGCCGGCTATAGAAATAGCCAAAAAAAGCCCGCCCGGATTCGTCATCGGGCGGGCTGTTAAGTCGTGTTCGCCTTAAACGGGCAATCACGCCGGGAGTGTATGACTCCCGGCGCGAGACTGTTGGAGAAAAAGAGGCCGTTACTTGCCGGTGGCTTTGTTGATCGCGCTAATGAGGGCGTCGGGGCCCCCGGCGAGGTAGCCACCATTTTGCCAGATCTTTTTACCGTCCGGGGAGAGGAGGACCATGGTGGGAAAGCCGCGCACGCCATACTCCCCCTTGAGCTTAACATTCTGCTGCTTAAGGGCGGCGTCCTGGGGTTTTTCGTTGGGGAAGTCCAGGTAGAGCAGGACGAGGTTGTCTTTGGCGTAGGTCTTGAAGGCTTCCTTGCTGAAGGTTTCGCGGTCGAGCTTAATGCACCAGCCGCACCAGTCCGAGCCGGTGAAGTCGATCAGCACGGGGCGGTTCTCCTTTTTGGCCAGTTCGAGGGCGGCCTTGTAGTCGGTGACCCAGCCGGCGGGCACGCCGGGTTGGTCGGTCATGGAGATCTTGGTCGGGGGGATGATCATGGCTTCGGCCTTGCTGGAGCCGAAGTCCGAGCAGGCCACAAGGGCGGTGAGCAGCCCGGCAAAGAGGCTGGTACGCAGGAGAATGTTTTTCATCGGGAATCCTTGGAGTTGAGTGGTGAGTCGGATTGGTCGTGAGAGTAGCTGAAACCTGACGCGAGGCACTGAAAAAATGCCTCCTGCTCAAGACAGGAGGATGAGCGGGATGTTTCGGGGTTTCTGTCCGGGGGAAAGGAGGGGGCCGAGGGGCGTTTCTCTGTTGCGCAGCCGGGGCAAACGCTTCAGATTTCGCCTTCCATGCCAATCTCTTCTGTCAGGGAACGCCGCCGGCCTTCTCGGGGCCGTATTCGCGAGGAAACGCTGTTCTACCGCCTGGGACGGCTTTACCACACGCGCTTGCGTAATCTTGTGCTGCCCGCGTGGCTGTTTCTGGTCGTCGTCGCCGGGGGCGGGACGTCCCTCTGGGCGCAGGCCCTCGTCTTGATCGTGGGCGGGTTGGCCGTGCTGATCCATCCGCCCTACAGCACACCCGGGCGGGGCTTTGACTGGGCGGTGCTGGCCTGGATATTGACGGCGTGCCTGGCGTTTCTGCCGGGATCGGTACTCGGGCGACCGGACTGGTGGGAGAGCGCCACCGGACTGGGGATTGAGCTGCCCGGGACCTTTGCCCCCGCTCCTTACCTCACACTGGAGGCCCTGCTGCTCCTGCTGGGCGGGGTGATGTGGTTTTACCTTATCTGGCAATGGAAACCGCAGGGGGACGAGGGGCGGCAGGCCCTGAGCTTTTTCTCCACCGTGACGGCACTGCTGGCGCTGGCGGTGGCCATCGGCACCTACAACGGTTGGACTTATCCGCTGGGACGCGGGGCGCGGGTTTTTTCGTTTTTCGACAACCGCAACCAGATGGCCACCGTGCTGGCCATAGGGGGCGTGATCTCGTTTGCGCTGGCCATGCAGGCGATGCGCAAGGGCAAGATCAAGGGCATCTGGCACCTGGTCAACACGCTGGTGGTGTTCGTGGGGCTGGCCTTTTGCCAGTCGCGGGCCGGGTTGCTACTCTTCGGGCTGGGGTGTGTGGTCTGGTTTGCGGTGCGCCTGCGGGTGTCGCGGGTGAACATGATGTTCAAGCTCGGGGCTCCGATTTTCATTCTCTGCCTGGGGTTGCTGGTGATCTTCGGGCGCAGCACGTTGGAGCGTTTTTCGCTCTGGGAGTCGGACAGCACCGGCCAGTTGACCGAGATGCGGCTCGGCGTGTACCAGGACGCGGCCAAAATGGCGCTCGACCACCCGGTGTCCGGAGTCGGGCTGGGGAATTTCGGTGGTGTCTTCCCGCAGTACCGGGACAAGGCCATGATTTTCCAGTCAATCATCCACCCGGAAAGCGACTGGATGTGGGTGTTTAGCGAAATGGGCTTCCCCGGCCTGATCGCGTTGCTGGCGGCATTGATATTCCTGATGGGGCGGCTGTTCCCCTTTGGCGAGGACCGGACGGCCCCCTTCCGGGCGGCGGCGGCGGTCGCGCTGCTTATCTTTATCCTGCACAGTCTGATTGACGTGCCCGGCCATCGCTTCGGGACATTCCTGCTGGCCGCGCTATTATATCGGCTGGCGGCGGCGCCCGCGCATTCACAGCCGCGCCGTCCGCTGGTTGGGCGCTGGGCCTGGCGGCTTGTGGCGCTGATCTGCCTGGGCGGGGGACTGTTCTGGCTGGTTGTTTCCGCGCTGGGGTTGCCGTTGAACTCCCGCCTCGCCCGGGAAAAGGCGGTCGAAGCGATCTCGCAGGAGAGCATACGCAAGACCCGCGACGCAACGGCCCTGCTGGGTACGCTGGACCGGGCGATTGATTTCGAACCGCTGTGGTGGTGGTACTACAGTGTGCGTGGGCAGACGCGGCTCAGTCTCCAACGGGATGAAAAAGGTGCGTTGGAAGACTTTCGCCGGGCGCGCTTCCTCGACAAGACTTCCTCCGAAGTCTCCTTTTACGAGGGCAAGGTCTGGCTCGACTACAACAACCGCAACGCACTGGCGGCCTGGCGCGACGCGCTCAACCGCCAGGACCCCAACCGTCAAGACCTGTTCCGCAAGATGCTGGAAGGCTCCCTGCGTTACCCGCGCTTTCAGCAGGATCTGAGCATGCTCACGCGCTTTGACAGCGATTTCCGGTACAGCTACCTGCTCCAGCTCGATGGGCCCCGCTTCCGCGAAGAGATCAAAACGGACATACTGACCGCGCCGGAACTCGACAATTTCACGCCGGAACAGCGGGGGAAACTGCTGGAAAAATGGGCGCTCAAGGGCGACCAGCAGGCGCTCGTCGCGCACCTGGACCAGTATCCCGGCATCGTGCCGAACGAGGCTTATTACCGCGCGATAGCCTTGGCTGGTGAGGGTAAGTACGACGCGGCTGTGGAAGCGCTTGCCCCCCAACTGACGCCGGCCCGGATCGTCCGCCCGCGCCAATATGTCGGGACAAGCCTGGAGGAGCATCGGCAGGTCTTCAGCAACACGCCGGGCGACCCCGTGCGGGGCCTTGTGCTGCTGGACATGCAGATCAAGGCCGGGGACTACTCTGGTGCCCGCCGCACCGCCGACACGATGTCGGCGCAGAAGCAGGTCCCGCCCGCCCTCTACTACTGGAAGGGTGAAGTCCTGCGCAACCTCGGCCTGTCCAAGGAGGCCTGGGAGGCCTGGTATGAGTACACCAAAAAAGTTCCGCTGGGCTTTCCCGCCGTTGAGAGCGAGCCGACGCCGTAGCGTGGGTAGGCATTGGTGCCGCAGCCCGTGCAGATAAATCCTATGAAATGATCAGTTTTACTTTTATTGCTCCCCGCGGCTTGCTCCCGGGCCCTTTTTGCATTGAACATAAAAACTGATCGTCACTATAACGGTTCATAGAACAGACTGAATTGAATTAGCACCACTGCCGCAGCAGTAAGGAAAGACCGCCATGGAATCGGAAAAGCAACGCCTCAAAAATCCAACTTCGACCTTTGACAAGATGTTCACGGGCTTTCTCTCGTGGGTCGAACGGCGGATCGCCAAGCACTCCGTCCACGGCAACCCCCCGGTTTACGATCCGGCGGAGTTCCCTTGGGTGGCCGAGATCGACAAGGAGTGGAAGCTCGTCCGCGCCGAACTCGACAAGCTTCTCGAACGCCGCGAGGAACTGCCCAATTTCCACGATATTTCACCCGATGTCTCCTCCATCACCAACGACAACAACTGGAAGACCTTTTTCCTGCTCGGCTACGGCGTTAACTGTGAGGAGAACCAGAAGTCCTGCCCCGAGACCACGCGCCTGATCCGCAAGATTCCGGGGATCAAGACCGCGATGTTCAGCATCCTCTCACCGGGCAAGCACATCCCCCACCACACCGGCCCCTACAACGGAGTCCTGCGCTACCACCTCGGGCTGGTCGTGCCCGAGCCCAGGGAACAGTGCCGCATCCGCGTCGATGAGCAGTACATCGTCTGGGAAGAGGGTAAGGGCATCGTCTTTGACGACTGCTTCGACCACGAGGTCTGGAACGATACCGACGGGGTGCGCGTGGTGCTTTTCGTCGATTTCGTGCGCCCGGTGAAGTTCCCCTTCAACCTGCTCAACAAACTGGTGCTCTCGACCGCCGCCTTTACGCCCTACATCCGCGAGGCCAACGAAAACCAGAAAAAGTGGGAGAAGCAGTTTCACCAGAAGGACAAAGCCGCCGCGAACTGATCGCCCCGCCTTTACCTGTTATCCACCTCGTTTGTCATGGCCCGCAACTACTGGCTCTTTAAGTCCGAACCCTCCGAGTTCTCTATCGACGATCTCAAGAACCGTCCCAACCAGACCGAGTCCTGGGACGGTGTCCGCAACTACCAGGCGCGCAACTTCATGCGCGACGACATGAAGTGCGGCGATCTTGGGCTGTTCTATCACTCCAACTGCGACGAGGTAGGCGTCGCCGGTGTGTGCGAGATCACACAGGAGGCGCACCCGGACCACACCGCCTGGGAAAAGGGCAACAAGCACTTCGACGAAAAATCCTCCCCCGAGAACCCGCGCTGGGTGATGGTCGCCGTGACCTGGAAAGAAACCTTTCCGCGCACCGTCACGCTGGACGAGATCAAGGCCCACCCGAAGCTTCAGAACATGCGAGTGGCCCAGCGCGGCAACCGTCTTTCGATCACCCCGGTGACGAAGGCCGAGTTCGAGATCATCTGCAAGGCCGCCCGTAAGTAGCTTTGAGAGTTTACCTGAACAGGACCTAGGGTACGTTCGCTGGGCTATCGGCGGGTAACAACGAGCAGGCGGGGGGAGGTCGCGGTGTGTCTGGGCGCGGCGATCAGCTCAAGGTCGAAGTCCACCCGGCTCAGGGACTGCGCCCATTGCTCGACTGCGCTGGCTTCCTCCGTGCCGCCCTCATGACCGGGGTAGATGAGCACGCTCATGCGTCCCCCGGGGCACAGGCAGCGGGCGGCGGCGTGCAGCGCGGGGATCGTGGTCTGCGGCACAGTGATGACGCTCTTGTCGCCGCGGGGCAGGTAGCCGAGGTTGAACATGATGGCTTTGACCTTGCCGTGACTGGCGGCCGGGAGGTGTTCGGCCAGGTGCTCGTGGCCGGTATGTACCAGTTTCACCCGGCTGAGCAGTCCGGCTTCACCGAGGATGACGCTGGTGCGGAGATGGGCGATTTCCTGGATGTCGAAACCGACCACATTCCCGCCCGGGCCGACCTGGTCGGCGAGAAAAAATGTATCGAGCCCATTGCCGACAGTGGCGTCAATGGCGAGGTCGCCAGGCCGTATGACCTCAGCGATCATTTTCTGGGCCAGCGCGGTCATGGAGACCGGGGCGGGTTGGACGGTCGATTTCATTTCCGGTAAAGGTCAACGGCCCCGGGCAGCTCTCCGGTGCCTTCCAGGAACGCAGTGAAAACGCCCGCCCAGCCGGGTACAAGACTATTTGCCTTCGAGCCGAAACCGTTGAACAGCGCCAGCGCCGGGTGCTCGCGATGGCGGCCCATCAGCGGCTGATTATCGCGGGTACAGACGCGCACGCCTGCCACGTGGTCAGTGACGCGTTCGCCGCGCCCGGCCGGGAAGATGTCGCGAAAGGCGTCCAGCAGGCGTTGACGGCCCTCGGCGGTCGGCGCCATATCGAGGTTGCTGCGGTCATAGGTCGCGCCAAGGCGCAGTTCGCCCTCGGCGGTCGGAAGCAGCCATTTGCCCTTGTTGAGCACTTCGGTGGGCAAGGGGCCGTTCAGGGCGAGGTTGAGGATCTCGCCCTTGACCGGATCAGTCGGGATGTCGCGGAACCACGGGTTGCCGCGCAGGCGCATGCCCTCGCAAAAGACGGCTGTGCGGTAGCTTTTTCCCTGCCAAAGGACACCGTCGGAAAGCGGGTCAAGGTCGTCGTGACGGAACTCAGCCTCGATCAAGGCCCCGGCTCGCCGGAAGCGTTCACGAAGTGTTTCCAGTAACGGGCCGCTGGCCACGTAACCGCCGCCGCAGATGACAAAACTGCCCAGCGGGTTGTCGACATCGGTGAGCGCGCCCGGCGGTGAAATTTCGCCCAGCCACGGCGCGTACTCGGGATCGGCGCGGCGCTTGTCGAGCTGGGTCTGTTCGCGCTCGTTGCGCAGGATGCGCCGGATGGGCAGCGAGTGAAAAATCCGCTCCCCACTCTCGGCCTCCAGGCGGGAAAAATATTCCCCGGCCTCGCGCAGGAGCCAGTCCGTGCCGGGGGCGAGTGCGAAGCGTTTACCCGCCAGCGGGTTAATCATCCCGGCGGCAACACGGGTCGAACTGGTGCGGTGCCCGTCGTCAACGATATGGACCTGCCGCCCGAGCGCGAGCAGCTTGTCGGCGAGCACGCTTCCGGCGATGCCTTGCCCGACGATCAGGTAATCGGCGTCATGGTTCATGGATACACAAGGGAGGAAGCGCTCGACCTTCAAGCCACGTGGCCCTTTGCCTACAGGCGCTAGTTTGGCTCATCTTCGTGGGCTTGGGCAGGGATGACCGCCTCCTCGATGAAGCGGCTCAGGTAGCCCTCGGCCAGCGTTTGCGCGACTTCGGGGCTGTAGGGGGCGAAGACCGACAGGTGCATGACCTGCGCGTTGCTGATGCGGTAGCCCTGCCAGGCCTGCCTCAGTCGTCCGAGCGCGCTCCAGTCGCGTTCGCTGCCGTCCACCAGCAGCGGGCCGGTCGCGGTTTTGTTGAAAAACAGTTGCAGCACGATGTTGTCGCGCTGGTACACCTGGTGCTGCCACGAGAAGCGTTCGCCGTCGATTTCCATGACCAGCGGCGGGCAGTTCTCGACGAGGGAAAAATTCTGCGAGGGCAGGCAGGTCTCGGGCTGGTGGATGTTGTGAGCGAAGGCCGAGTAGGTGCTCCCGTCGAAGCGCAGCCACATCAGTTGCCAGAGCGCGCCGTTGGGATCGAGCCAAGTGTAGAGGCGGGCATCTTCGTAGGCGAGCTGTTCGCGGACCAACAGGGGAATGTCGCGCTCACGGATGTTGGGGTCGGGCAGTTGATCCACAAGTTTCCATCCCGTCGCATAGGCCATGCCGCTGGCGCGCTGCTCGTGCCAGCGGTACCAGTGCTCAGCCGCCAGGTGCGAGCCCACGGCCAGCAGGATAATTGCCGTCAGCAAAAAACAATGCCCGCGTGGGGCCTCCCGCATGGCCTGCCGGATGACGCCGCTCTCGCCCGCGACCTCGCGCCGGGGACGGTCCCATTTGAACATGCTCAGGAAAATGGCCTCGGCGAACATCAGGCCGATGAAAAGCAGTTGCGAACCCCAGCCGATGCGGTCGTGCCAGAGCGTCATCGTGTCCTGCGAATGGCTGTGCAGCATGATCGAGACCAGCGCGATTACGCGGGCCACGTTGATCAGATACGCGGTAGCCGCGCACAGGATCAGCAGCAACACCCGACGCAGGAGCGTGAGGCGCAGGAACGCCCCCAGAAAAAGCCCGCCTACCAGCGCGAGGTGGAAGGAGCGGATGCCACTGCAGGCTTCGGCCAGGTGGGAGATGCCGAACTCGGTCTGGATCTCGTAGCCGCTGGCCTGCACCTGATAGCCGAACCAGCCCAGCAGGGTTTGGGCGGTCTGCCCGACACTGAGCAGGGAGTGCAGGGTGACGGCGTTCTCGACTTTTACGGGCCAAGGCAGGGCCACCAGCAGGAAGAGCAGGGGAAAGGCCAGGGTCCGCGCCCATCCACGGCCAAAGAGCCGGTCGATCAGCAGCAGGGTGACGGCGATGGCGCTGAGCAGAAACAGTGTGTCGAGCACGCGCCAGTCGGGGTTGCCGACCTGGATGGTCCTGAGGGGCACCCACAACAGCAGGAGCAACAGAATTAACGGGGCGAGAAGGCGGTTCGTGTCCGGGCGGTAACGCGGCAGCCGGTCAAGCCGCTGCACGGTGAGCACCCCGGCCAGCACCAGTGCGAACCACCCGAAGCCGTACAGCGGATTGTGGTTCCAGTAGTGGCTCAGGTTGACAAGCGGTCCGCCCACCACGGCGGCAAACGCGGCGAGCAATAGCAGGGTGCGAAACATTGACAGCGTTCTATATCCCTTTTTCCCCCGCCGGGCGACAAGCAAAAACTCCGTCCCGTTAGCGCGGAGGGTAGATTACTATCGCATAGATGGCAGGAGGGCCCGGCTGGACCAGCAATCAGGGGTAGGAGCCTTTTTGGCTCCGCAGGGGCAGCGCCCCTCAATGTCCAGTGCGTTTCAAAAAATACTGTAGCCACAAGCTTTGAATAGCTAAATGGCTAATTGTTAATTGTTGGATTCCGAACGTAGGAAATAACAATTAACCATTTAATCATTTAGCCATTCGGCCCTTTTGTGACGGCTACGACTTTATTGGAAACCCTCTAGTGCAAGAACCAAGCTACGCTCACTAGCAGACCTGGGAGACAAGGCGGTCGGCCAGCACGTCAAGTTCCTCGTAGGCGCTCAGGCCCTGCACCCATTCGCCGGGGATCTGGCCGCAGCCGCCGGTGGCTCCGGCCAGCAGACCGAGGATGGCTCCGCGCGGGCTGTTGTCGCCGCCGAGATTGGCGTTGGCGAGCATGATGGACTCGAAGTCGCCCTCGTATTTGAGGATGAGGAAAAGGATGAGCGGCAGGGCATCGTCGATGGTGGCACCGTTGCGGCAGTGGTGCTCGGCGACTTCCTCGTCCGAGAGCCGATCACGCCAGCGCCGGTAGGTGAAGTTGAGCGCCGGGTGGGCGTGCCAGTTGCGGATGTGCTCGTAGAGCGCCTTGTCCGCCGTGTAGCCGTGCAGCAGGTAGATGAGCAGCTCAACCATAAGCACTGCCGCCCGGCCCTCTGGCTCGCCCTTGTGAGTGAGCGAGAGGGCCTGGGTGACGTGTTTACAGGCTGCCTGCAGGTCGCGGGCGTAGTAGAGGGCCAGCGGGAGGGCAATGGCGATGCCGCCGATGCGGTTGCTCTCTTCGCCGCAGACCCAGGGGTCTTTTCCCCGCCCGTAGTTCTCGAAGAACGTGCGGTGCGAGGCGGGGATGTAGGTGTCGTTGTGTCTGCCCGGGGTGAGGAAAAACGAGGTGTAGGCCTCCACGTAGGCGCTCGGGTCGTAGCGCTCGTGATCAACGGCCGATTTGAGCAGTTCGCGGCCGAGGAGGACGTTGATGGTGTTGTCGCCGGCCTTGAGGTGCTGGTGAAAGTGCGTGCCGGGAATGCGCCACTCGGCTTCGCGCCCGTGCATGATCTCGCCATTGGGGCCGGTGGCGGTATAGTGGGTGCGGAAGAGCGTGCTCTGAGGGTGGGGAAGGACCGGGTCGCGGTAGCCTTCGATACGCCCGTAATCATTACGGATGCGTTTGGGGACAGCGTAGCCGTGGCAGGGCATCGACAGGGCGTCACCAATGAAATAGCCCCAGAACGCTCCGTACAAGCGGGAGCTGAAGCTGATCTCATCGGCACCGCCGCCGACTGGGGTCTCGGAGGAGGATTTTTTCATGGGTAAAGCAACTGTATAACCCCTAATCCGGTTTCGCAGTTACAGCAAGTTCTTTTTTCATTATATACCCCAACTTTCGTCCCTGTCTGACAAGGACTTATCAATAACACGGCCCGTCAGCATCCCGGGGTGAAGAATAGCGTGAACACCCCCCTTGGAAGGCGCGTGAAAGGGAGTCTTGTGGCCGGGCCGAGGAGTGGGCGATGGACTCTTTTTTTGCGGGGCGTTCAGGAGCGTGGGACCAGCCACATGGCCTGGTAGGGCTTCAGGGTGATTCCGCGTTTGCCGCTGCTGAGGGTCTTGGCCGAAATCACGTCGTAGAACTTTTTCGCATCCTGCAGCGGGGCGAAGTCGGCGGGCCGGGCAACCGTCTGCGGTTCGGGCGAAAAGTTGAACACGCAGTAAACGCTCTGGTTGCCGAGGGTGGAGGTGCGGGCGAGCACGAGCACGGACTCGCCGAGCCGGTAAATCTCCTGGGTGCCGTCCGGGTTGAAAGCCGGGTAATTGGCGCGGCGACGCAACACTTGCACATAGCGACGGAAGATGTCCGCCTGCGGTGATTTCTCCTGCGATAAAAGCGTTTCGAGTTCTTCGGCGTCCCACTTGCGGCGGTTGATGGTGCGCGGGGCTCCGGTTTTTTCCACGCCTTCCTCGTAATTCGGGGTGGCCATGAGGCTGTGGAAGTACACCGCGGGGATGCCCTTGAGCGAGAGCGCGAAAAACTGCGAGCACAGGAAACGCTCCGCGCCGAGCGCTTCGTCGCCGGGCTCGCTGAGGGCCGAGGCGTAGGTGATGTTCAACTCGTAGGGGCTCTGGGTGCCGTCGGCATTGGCTTTGCGCGAGACGTGGGCGCCGCGTTTTTCCACCGCTTTGATGAGTTTATCGAACTCCTTGTCGGGCAGAAGCCCCTGGAGCGGGCGCACGCCGATACCGTCGTGCGAGGCGGTGAAGTTCAAATACGTGCACGCGCCCTCGGGATATTCGAGGTTTTGCAGCCACTCGGCGATGTAGTCGCAGTTGCCGGTCAGCAGCGCGTGCAGCAGCAGAGGCGGGAGGCTGAAGTTGTAAACCATGTGCGCCTCGTCGCCTGCCCCGAAGTAGCTGACGTTCTCGGCGTGGGGAACGTTGGTCTCGGTGAGAATGTTGACCCGCGGGTCCACGATCTCGCATACATCGCGCAGGAGTTTCACGATCTCGTGGGTCTGGGGGCGGTGCAGGCAGTCGGTGCCGATCTCCTTCCAGGCGAAGGCCACGGCGTCGAGCCGCAGCGTGCGGACGCCCTTGCTGATGTAAAAGAGCAGGATGTCCAGAAACTCAAACAGCAGGTCCGAGTTCTGCCAGTTAAGGTCCACCTGATCGGCGCTGAAAGTCGTCCACACGTGGCACTCCCCGAAGCGCGTGGCGGTCTTGGTCAGCAAAGGCGAGGTGCGCGGGCGCACGACGGCGGAGAGGTCCGTCTGCGGGTCCATCTCCAGGAAGTAGTGACGCGCGGGAGAAATCCCCAGGATGAAGTCCTGAAACCACGGGCTCTTGGCCGAGCAGTGGTTGAGCACGAGGTCAAAGGCCAGGTTGAAATTCTCGCCGAGCTTTTCCACGTCCTTCCAGGTGCCGTACTCGCGCTTGACCTGGCGGTAGTCGATGACGGAGAACCCGTCGTCGCTCGACCACGGGTAAAAAGGCAAAATGTGCACCGTGCTGACGGCTCCCTTGAGGTGCTCGACGCAGAACTTGTCCAGCGTGGCCAGTGGCGTCTCGCCCCTGGTGTGAACCATGTCCGCGTAGGTGATCAGAAGGACGTCTTTCTGGTCCCAGCGACGGGCGGAGGCGGCAGGCGGAGTCACGCCCACGCCGTAGCGCCCGATCAGGTGATAGAATCGGTCAACCAGCCAGTCGGCGCGGTCATCGTAGAGGAATCTCAACCGTCGGCACACGCGGTCGAGCTGGGCCTGGGAAATCGGTTTAATCATGGGGGACTAAAATGGCTGAATGGTTAATAGGCTAAATGGCTGAAGGTTTCCCGTTTTGTGAGTGGCATTCCCGCCTATGGATGAAAACCTTCGTGCTCTTCGTGTCTTCATTGTGTCCTTCGTGACCCATAAAGTAAACTCAACCGCCGTTACCCCAGCCGGTGAGGCTGGTCATGAGCGTGCGCAGCGAGCGCCGCAGGACGGTGTAGGAATAAAAGCGCCGGGCGACACGGTAGTTGTGTTCGACCATTTCGGCACGGTAGTGCGAGTCCTCCAAAATGCGCTGAACGTGGCTGACGACTTTCTTCGTCACGATGCCGTCCATCTCGGCGAAGTGAAACCCCCGCGGCTCAATGTCCTGAATGTAGATAGAGTAGCGGTTAACCATCATGGGCTTTCGGAAATAAACAGCCTCCAGCAGCGCGTTGCCGAAGCCCTCGTAAGTGCTCGGGTAGGTGACGAAGTCTGCGTGCGGGTACAGGTCCCAGAGCGTGTACATCTTGCGCCCGAGGCTGTCGCGCTGGCGCACTTCGGCCACGCGGTCGGCGATGAAGCGCACATCGACTTTTTCCTCCTTCGCCAGCTCGTCGAGCATGTGCAGGTAGTCGAGCCCCTCGTCCCCGGCGTCGTGCGAGATGACGAGCTTGTAACGCGGGTCCTTGAGCATGCCCACGAGCTTGATGGCGTGTTCGATACCCTTGCGCGGAACGATGCGCGTGGGTTGGAGGATAAAAACATCGTCCGGCGTCAACCCGATCTCCTCGCGCACATCGGCGGAGTACTCGTCCGGTTGCGGCGCGGGCTTGTCGAAATCGAAGACGTTCGGGATGAGCAGGGTGGAGTGGCCCTTGCGCAGGGCGAGCTGTTCCTCGGCCGGACGGTTAATGACGACATTGCGGATGTTGGCCAGGCTGGGCGGAAAGGCGCTGTCGAGGTAGTCGGTCACGCCGTTGACGGCAAAGCGCGTGCGTTCCCAGTAAAAGTCGTGGTGGTGCGCGATGGCTGGCATCCCCGTCTCGGCCAGAAACTCCGTCACCGCCAACCCGAGCGGCAGGTGCATCGGGATGGTGAGCACGTTTTGCGGGATGATGAAGTCGATCTGGAATTTTTTGACGAAGTGGTAAAGGGTGGTCTTTAAATAGTCCGTCATCTCGCGAATGCGGGACGTGACCAGTGGAGTCCGCGTGGTGCGGCCCCAGATTCGTTCGTTGATCCACTCCACTTCGGGGTGGCCGAAATACGCCTCGGGCACGACATAGGAGATGCCGGGTTCGCGGTCGCTGCGGCCACTGTACCAGTAGCTCACATGCCGGTCGTCCCAGAGTACCTCCGCCCACTTGGCGCTTTCCAGAGAGACGCCGTCGGTGCCGGCGAAGCGCGTTGAGATGAAACCGATGTTTTTGGGCATGAGACAGGCTGCTTGAACGAAGAATAGATGCGTTAGCAACTTTCGGTACGCAAGATACATGCCTGTCTGCGCGTGCGCAAGAATTGAACGCCCCTGTCGGGGAAAAAACATTTGGCACAGGTGGAACCGGCATCTAGTTTGCTGTAAACCACTATGCCGCACGAAGCACTTACACCCATCCTTGACGCGCTGCCCGGCCATCGGCGCGGCTTGAAGGAAATGCGAGAAATTATCCTCGCCAACGCGGTCATGTTCGGGGAGATCCCCGCGCCCACCTTTGCCGAGAGCGACTGTGCGCGCTTCCTCATGGACCGGCTGACCGAGGGCGGCTGCCAGACGATCTCTACTGACGAGGTCGGCAACGCCGTGGGCATCGTCCCCGGCAGGAAGAGCGGCGGCAAGGCCATCCTTGTCTCCGCGCACATGGACACGCCCTTCGACAAGAGCGAAGACCACACCGTGACCGTTCTGCGTAACGGCATCAGCGGGGCCGGTGTGCTCGACAACGCGCTCGGCGTGGCCATCGTCGCCTCGTTGCCGATTATTTTTGAAAAGCTCGGGCTCACCTTCGAGCACGACATCCTGCTCATGGGCTCCAGCCGCAGCCTCGGTTCGGGAGACATCGAGGGGATGCGCTTCTTTTTAAACAACAACAAGCTGCCCATCGAGGCGGGCGTCATCGTCGAGGCCGCGACTCTCGGGCGACTCAGCTATACCTCGCTGGGAATGAGCCGGGGCGTGATCGACTGCCGTATCCCGCACGGGTATGACTTCAGCCGCTTCGGGGCGGGCGGAGCCATTGCCATCCTCAACCGCGTCATTTCCGGCATGCTCGCCATCCGTATCCCGCGCGAGCCCTTAACCCAGATCATTCTCGGCTCGGTGCGCGGGGGAACGACCTTTAATACCGTCGCCCGACGCGGCAATCTCCGCTACGAAATCCGCAGTGAAGGCAGCGACATGGTGGTGGACATCAACCGCCAGATCGACAGCCTGCTGGGCGAAATCCGCTCCTCCGCCGGCGTTACGCTCCAACACGACGAGGTGGCACGCCGCGAGCATGGCGGGCTCGCCTACACGCACCCGCTGGTGCAGTCCTGCCGCGAGATTATGGCCGCGCTCGACGTGGACCCCATTGTGGCTCCCTCCACCGGCGAACTGGCCGCGCTCATCGAGCGGGGCATCCCCGGCGTCACCCTGGGCATGACCTACGGCGAGAACCGCCACCTGCAGGACGAACTCGTCGCTATCGACCCGATCTTCACCGGACTGGCCCAGTTGCTGGCCGTCCTCCAAGCCATCGACAAAGGAATTTGCCATGACGAAACTTGAATCCTGGATTCAGCACAACACCTTTCACCACAGCCAGTTTTACGACCAGCTTGAACTGCTCAAGCAGAAGGAAAAAACCGGGCTGACGATTTCGCTGTGCATCCCCACGCTCAACGAGGAAGCCACCATCGGGAAGGAGATCGTGATCTTCCGCTCGGAGCTGATGGAGCGCTACCCGCTGGTGGACGAGATCGCCGTCATCGACTCGGGCTCGACCGACAAGACGCTCGAAGTCGCCGCCTCCTTTGGCGCGGACACGTACTTCGCCGGGGACATCCTGCCCTCGCAGGGCCACAAGCGCGGCAAGGGTGAGAACCTGTGGAAAGCCATTCACCAGCTCAAGGGCGACATCATCGTCTATGTCGATGCGGACATTAAAAACATCCACCCGCGCTTCTGCTACGGGCTGGTGGCCCCGCTGCTGTACCGCGAGGAGATCAAGTACGTCAAGGCCTTCTACGACCGCCCGCTGGCCTTCTCGCAAGGGGTGCGCCCCAGCGGCGGCGGCCGTGTGACGGAGATACTCGTGCGGCCGCTGTTCTCGCTTTTCTTCCCCGAGCTGACCGGGCTGGTGCAGCCGCTCTCGGGCGAATACGCCGTGCGCCGCGAAGTCCTGGAGCGCCTGCCGTTCCCCATCGGCTACGGGGTGGAGACCTCGCACATCCTCGACGTGTACCGCCAGTGGGGCCTGGAAGCCTTTGGCCAGACCGACCTCGACCAGCGCGTGCACCGCAACCAGGAAACGCTCTCGCTGGGAAAAATGTCCTTCGGCATCCTCCAGAGCTTCCTCGGCCGCCTCAAGAACATGGGCATGGAGGGCAACCTCCCCGCCATGACCAACGTGCTGCGCCAGTTCATCGCCAAGGACCAGCAGTACGAGCAAGTCTGCTATGACATTGTCGAGGAGGAACGCCCGCCCATGATCGACATCCCCGAGTACCGCGAAAAAATGGGCTACGACGGGTAGTTTTGTCGTTGTTTTTGAATACGGTCACAAAGAACACAAAGCAGACACGAAGCGCACAAAGAGAATGTTATGAAGGGGAATCTAAGGCTCATGCGGGTTTGCGCGGGATTGATTTTTGCACTGTCAATCAGCGCGTTTACTGCTGGCTCATGCTTGCGTGCCGACAACCTCCCGTTGAGCAGTATTCAAGGTCTTAATCAAAATGAGGTTATCCGGTTTTTAGTCGATTGGTCCGAGCGCTTTCCCGACCGTCAACTTTATTTGGTGGAGAAAATTCAGATTACACCTGGAGCTGTTAAGGCAATCAGTGCCATCTATAATTATCGGTGGGAAAATGGGTTCTACTCGGGGGAGCTATGTACAATCAATCTCGAGAAAACGAAATATGCAGGCGAACTCCTATCGGATCAAAGGCTCTATCATTTTAAAATATATGAATTCGATCTCGTGGGTAAAAGAGTGCGAATTGAAGCAGGAAATGGAACGCCTACTCATGAAGAGCTGGAGTTTATTCGGCAAAGCTTTCTGTCAGATAAGACTGTACGGTTTATTCTGGACAAAGAATCCGACGATACTTTGAGAGTTTCACCTCCATTTGCATTATTTCAGACGGAAAATGATGCGATCGATAATTGGAAGGCATGTGTAGAGACTCCCGTTCCTGTTTATGCTTTGACCGAATATGTTTCTTATATTTGTCGGGTCGATGATGGTTTTTACTTAATATCTTTGTTGGACAAATATTACAGTTGGCAGCTAGCCCTACGGGACAAAAACGGCTCGCCTGAATTTTTAGCACAAAGAAGAACTATATCGCCCTAAATGGTGGCTTGAAGCATCAATTACAACTTCGTGTTCTTCGTGTCTTCTTTGTGCTCTTTGTGACCGTATTCTGATTCCGCCCATGCGTGTAGCGATTATCCACTACCATTTAAAGCCCGGCGGGGTGACGCGCATCGTCGAGAGCGCGGCGGAGGCGCTGGCTGCGTACGGCGTTGATCTGTGCGCCATCTCCGGCGAACCGTACACCGGCGGCGCGGAGTTAAAAACCGGCGTTGTATCCGGTCTTGGATACACGACCGAAGAGTCCGAGTACATCGACCCGAAGTACCTTCTGCATGAGCTCAAGGCCGAGGCAAAAGAGTTGCTCGGAGGCGAACCGGACCTGTGGCACATCCATAACCATTCGCTGGGCAAGAACGCCGTTCTGCCGGATCTCGTCGGCCTGCTGGTGCGGGAAGGGGCGGCGGTGCTTTTGCAGGTCCATGATTTTGCCGAGGACGGGCGTCCGGGGAATTACCAACTGGTAGGGGAGGGTATTGCCGACTGGAAGAATCTTTACCCGTACGGGCCGCGTGTCCACACCGCCGTCCTCAACCGCCGTGACGAGTCCATTTTAAGCGGCGCGGGCATGCCCGCCGAGTGCCTCCACCTGCTTCCCAATCCGGTGTCCGTCCCTCATGGCGCGGTCGCCCGCCCCGGCAGCGAGCCGCCGAAGATCGCCGGGATGGAGCGGCTTTTTCTGTATCCCACCCGGGCCATTCGCCGCAAAAACATGGGCGAGTTCCTGTGCTGGGCCGCGCTGGCGCGGGAGGGCGAGACTTTCGCCACCACGCTGGCCCCGGCCAACCCGACCGCCCGCCCCGTGTACGAGCGTTGGGTGGCCCTTGCCAAGGAACTGGAATTGCCCGCCGTTTTCGAGTTGGCGCAGGCGGTCGATTTGTCGTTTCCCGAGGTGATGGCGGCGGCGGAGACAGTGGTCACGACAAGCGTGGCCGAGGGCTTCGGGATGGCGTTTCTGGAGCCGTTTCTTTTCGGGAAAACGCTTTGCGGGCGCGATCTGCCCGACATTACCGGGGATTTTTTCAAAGCAGGGGTCAGACTGAGCGGACTCTACGACCGGCTCGATGTGCCCCTGGAATGGATCGGCGGGGCAGGGGAACTGCGTGCGAAAATCGCCCCGTCGCTGGCCGCCAGTTACGCCGCCTACGGGCGTGAATGTGGCCCACGTGAAATCGCCGCTGCGCTCGCCGCCGCGGTGGACGGTGAGCGGGTTGATTTCGGGCGACTCGACGAGGATTTGCAGGCCCGCGCCATCCGGCACTTGCGTTCGTTATCCGACCCGGCCAGCGAGATCCTCCCGCCTGCGTTGGTGCGACAGGATGCCACCACTGCCGAGGCCAACCGCGCTGCCATCGCCGAGCATTTCAACCTGAAACAGTACGGCCAGCGCCTCGTTGGGATTTATGGAAAAATCCTGTCCGCCCCGGCTTCCGTCGCCGGGAGCGAATCGCTGGACCCGGCCCGCGTGCTTGACGCGTTTCTCGATCCGGCCCGTTTCTGCCTGCTGCGGACGTAGATGCGGCGTGCGTTTGCGAGTTTGAAGATTGCGAGTGTTACTTAGGGGTAGGAGGGCTAATCCTGGCCGGAATTGTTATCAGTTTCGGGCCTTTCTTCTAGGGAAGCTGCCCTGTTTGGGGATTTTTTACTTCATTCGTAAACACATTCGGCTATAACCGCTCCCATGTCCGTAAAGACCCCATTGCCGGAAATCTTCCGCCAACACTCCCCCGAGGGAATGAAACCCGAGCCGACCGGCGAGAAGCCCGTCCTGAAAAAGCTCCCGGGTATCCGCTCGGTGCTCTTTGATGTCTATGGCACGTTGTTTCAGTCCGGAGTCGGCGATATTTCGCTGGCCGAGGAAGACCGCGGCGCCAAGCGCGAGAAGCTGATCCGCGCCTCGATGAAGGACGCCGGCCTCCAGATGCTCGACCAGAAAACGCCCGTGGCGGAGCTTTTCCACGACACGATCCGCGCCGAGCAGGACATCCGTCGTGAGCAGGGAGTGGACTTCCCCGAAGTGGACATTCTCGGGGTTTGGGAAGATCTCATCGGCCAGCTCGAAGCCTACGAACTGATCCGGGGCCGCGCCAGCCGCGCCGCCCTGCGCACGGTTTCCGTGCTCTATGAGGCCAATGTCAACCCCGCCGCGCCCATGCCGGGCGCGGTTGAGGCCATCGAGGGCCTGCTGGACAAGCAGAAGAGCCTCGGCATCATTTCGAACGCCCAGTTCTACACGCCTCTGCTTTTTGAGGCGTTTCTGGAAGGTAGCCCGCACGATCTCGGCTTCGAGGAAATCCTCTGCATCTGGTCCTTCGAGCACACCGTGGCCAAGCCCTCGCCCAAGCTTTTCGAGGTGGCGGCAGAGCGACTGCAGGCGCTCGACGGCATTGCTCCGGGCGAGACGCTCTTCATCGGCAACGACATGCGCAACGACATCGCCCCGGCGGCCAAGCTCGGTTTCAAGACCGCGCTCTTCGCCGGTGACAAGCGCTCTCTGCGCCTGCGCAAGGACGACGAAAGCTGCAAGGGCGTGAAGCCCGACCTTGTCATCACCGAGCTGGAGCAACTGCTGGAGTGTGTCTGAGCCTCGCCTGTAGTGGCGGAGCATGACAGCTGCGAATGTTTTAGATACTAGCAAAGCCCGGTCGCTGCAAGTCAGCACCGGGCTTGGTCGTGCGGCCTGGGTGTGCCCCAAAGGATTTGGTTAAGGGTACAGTAGTGCGGTGTTAGCCAAGTTCTTAACAAATGTTAATGGCCACAAAAAGGCACAAGAAGCACAAAAAACTTTGTGGATACAGAGATCGCTCTGTGTCTTTGCGCCTCTGCGGTGAAAATATTTTTATCAGGAACTAAGCTAATGTGCGGTTACCGGAGTTTGCTGCATATTTTTTGGGGACTATGCGCCCCCAAGCCCCGCAGCAGGCATAGCCTGCACTTTCGATGCTGCCGCATCGCGTCAGGGATTGTTGCTTTTAGCTTGGCTAAAAGCAACAATCCCTGAGGAACATCCAAACTGGGTTGCACCCCAAAACTTATGCGAGGAACTTAGCTCGCAGCACACTAACGGGATACTAGGTCCGGATAAAGGGGCCGGCGGCGGGATCGACGGACTCGCGGGTGTTGATGACGGCCCCGGTAGGCTGGGCCAGCGGGCCGTTGAGAAGCGGATCGTCGGTGTCGTGCATCCAGTTTTCCAGCCGCTGGTTCATTTCCGTCAGGATGTCGGCACAGGCCGGGTCATGGGCGAGATTGCGGCTCTCGTTGGGGTCGAGGAGCAGGTCGTAGAGCTGGATTTCTTCGCGCGGGGTCTCGCCCCAGCCGGTTTTAAGCAGGAGCGCCTTGGAGGGGCTCTGGTCGATGTTCGAGAGCGGGCGGCGCAGGTCCTGATCGAAGAGGCGGATCAAGTTATAGCGCTGGGTGCGTACGGAGCGCATGGGCTCGCTGGCGGCGTGAAAACTGACTTCGCTGAAAAGGTCTTCGCGGATCTCGGGCGCGGAGCCTTCGAAAAGCGGGCGCATGCTGAAGCCCTCCAGGTGCTCAGGGGCGGGGAGCCCGAGCAGGTCGCAGACGGTCGGGTAAACATCCAAGTGCGAAACCAGCGCGTCCACCGCCTGGCCGGAGGCGGGGTTGCCGGGGTAGTCCATCATCAGGGTGACGCCCGTCCCGTGTGCGGTGAGGTTGCACTTCATACGGGGGAAGGCGATCCCGTGGTCCGTCGTGATGATGACGAGGCTGTTCTTGTCGAGGCCGTGTTGCCGGATCGCGTCGAGGACGCGCCCGATGCAGGTGTCTGAGTGCGCGACGGCGTGGCGGTACTCGGCCATGTCCTTGCGGATTTCCGGCGTGTCCGGTAACGGGTCGGGCGGTTTAACATAGGCCTCGGGCTCCAGTTCCGGGTCCACCGGGTCGAAAGGCCGATGCGGGAAAAACAGCCCGAAGGAAAGGAAAAAGGGTCGCTCGTGCTGCTGGTTTAGGAAATCGAGCGCGTGTTGCGTCCAACCCCGGTCGGTGGCGGCAAGGGTGTCGAGATTTTCCTCGTGGACAATTTCGTAGGGCATCTGCTCGGGGGCGCTGTGGAACTCGTGCTGGATGCCGCAGAGCGCGGTGAGGAAGCCCTGTCCCCGGAGGTAGGCGGCCAGGTGGTGTTCGGGGTGGGTGAACTTGAATCCCCGGTGTGCCAGGCCGAGCATGCCGGACTCGTGCGGGGTGACGCCGGTCAGCAACCCGGCGCGGCTGGGGGAGCAGGTCGGGCCACAGCAGTGGGCCTGCCGGAAAAGCGTCCCGTGGCGGGCGAAGGCCTGCAGGTTTGGCGTGGACACCTGATGCCCATAGGGCGAGATGTAGCGCCCCATGTCGTGGGTGTGGATGTAGATGACGTTGCGGATCGGGTGGGACATGACAGGGTCGAGTCTGAAGTCAAAAATAGCTCCTAGCCGCTAGCTGCGCGGGATCGGTGAAGTATGCGCGTTCTCGCCCGGTGGTGTCGAGTCATCTGTCGGTTAAAATGAACCGCGTTGTCGGGAAACTGATTTGCGCGGAAGCTTGGCAAGCGCGAGGGAGAGGGCAGCGAAGCACGCGCGGACGGGGAAGGAATCCACCCGCAGGGCGAGTTTAGGCTTTTCGCGGCGGGGTTTTCGGCATGGACTGTCGGGCTCCATGCTTCAGGTCTCACAGCTCAGCAAAGCCTTCGGTAGCCAGGTCCTGTTCGAGGACGTGACGTTCCGCATCAACCGCGAGCACCGCGTGGCCCTCGTGGGCCCCAACGGCGCGGGCAAGACCACGCTCTTTTCCATCCTTTTGGGCGGGACCGATCCGGACGGCGGGCTCGTCGATATCGAGCGCGGTGCCCGTATCGGCTACCTGCCTCAGGAGACCGCGCCCGAGGGCGAGGAAACGGTGATCGAGATTGCCGCCGGGGTCACCCCCGAGCACGCCCGTGTGCGCAAGATCATCGGCGACTGCGAGCGGGCGGGGGACACGACTTCCAGCCTCTACGCCGACGCCGTCGCCCGCTACACCGAGCTGGGCGGCTACCAGACCGAGCCCAAGGCCAAACGCATCCTGGCAGGCCTGTCCTTTCGCGATAGCGACTATGACCGCCCGGCCCGGTCCTTGAGCGGCGGGTGGGTCATGCGTGCGCACCTTGCCCGTTTGCTCGCCGCCGAGCCGGACCTGCTCATGCTCGACGAGCCGACCAACCACCTCGACCTGGAGTCGCTGGGCTGGTTTCAGAATTATTTAAAGAGCTATCCGGGGGCGATTTTCCTCATCTCGCACGACCGCGCCTTTCTCAACGCGCTGGTCGATCACGTGCTGGAAATCCGCCATCACCGCATCCACAGCTACCGCGGCAACTACGACGACTACGTCGAGGAAGCTGCCGCCCGCGACGCACAGCAACTGGCCGCCTACCGCAGCCAGCAAAACAAGATCGCGCAACTGGAACGCTTCATCGACCGCTTCGGGGCCAAGAACACGAAGGCCACGCAGGCCAAGTCGAAGCAGAAGCAGATCGACCGGATGGACCGGATCGAGGCTCCGCAGGAAAAGGCCCGCACGCTCAAGGTGAAATTCCCGCAACCCCCGGCCAGCGGTCAGCGCCTGATCAAGCTGGAGGACGTGCATTTCTCCTACGGGGAGCATCGGGTGTACCAAGGGATCGACTTTCAGGCCGAGCGCGGCGAGCGGATCGTGCTGGTCGGCCCCAATGGCGCGGGCAAGTCAACCCTGCTCAAACTTCTGGCCGGAGCGCTGATCCCGACCGCGGGCGAGCGCACGCTCGGCCACAACGCCAAGCCCGGCTATTTTTCCCAGAGCCGCCTCGACGTGCTCAACGCCGATAACACCGTGCTGGAGGAAGTCCAGAGCATCAACCGCGCGATCAACGAGACCGAGGCACGCACCGTGCTGGGTTCGTTCCTGTTTACGGGGGACTCGGTTTTCAAAAAAGTGGCTGTACTCTCCGGTGGTGAGAAATCCCGCCTCGCCCTGATCAAGCTCCTGCTCGACCCGCCGAATCTGCTGCTGATGGACGAGCCGACGACGCACCTCGACATCGCCAGTATCGACGCGCTCATTGCCGCGTTGGAGAACTATAACGGAACGCTCGTCTTCATCAGCCACGACGTTTACTTCATCCGTAAAATCGCCCGCAGCGTGCTCCACATCAGCGCGGGCGCGCTGACCGCCTACGCGGGCGACTACGATTATTACCTGTTCAAGTCCCGCAGCGAGGACGAGCGCGCCGCCCTCACCGCTGGGGAAAAGCTCAGCAACCAGCGCCCGGGCGAAGTCGTGAGAACTTCCGGGGAAAATGCCCCGGCGGAGAACTCGTCTTTCAAATCCCGCGAGCAGAAGCGGGCGGAGGCCCAGGCCCGCCAGCAACGGGCGAAAATCCGGGCTGAAGTCGATGGCCTCGAAGAGCGTATCTGTGGCCTGGAGGACCGCCAACGCGCCCTGACCGAACAGTTGGAAGATCCCGCCCTGTACGAGCGTGACAGTGCCAAGGTGATGCAGCTCAATCGCGACCTGCTCGCGCTCAACGACGAGTTGGAGCGCCTGAACGAGGAGTGGATGGAGGCTACAGAGCGGCTGGAGGCAATTTCGGAGTCCTAACCGTTGGATGCTTTATGGTATAGCCTCCGGTGCATGAAAAGTGGCCTTATGTATGAAATATAATCGTCGTGGCGTTCGTTTATGCACCTGTTCCTTCGCTCGCTAAGTCTGCGTGAGAAAGGGATTTGCTATATAAATTGACAAACTTGATAAAAAAACTTGCTTGTGGCTCAAGCATCGTCATTTTCAGTTCTTTCCCGATTTTTTGACGGGCTGTAGCGCAGTCTGGTAGCGCGCTTCGTTCGGGACGAAGAGGTCCAGGGTTCGAATCCCTGCAGCCCGATTTATTTTCAGGCCCGGTGGAATGCTGGGTCTTTATTCCTGCGAGGGGCTTAATCGTATTCCTTGCGGGCCGTTCACCGGGATATTCTCTCGCTTTTCAAGCCGTCGTTTCATCCGTTAATTCGCTTTCATGTTGACATGGATTCTGAGTTTATTTACAGGAGTAAATAAAGACGGGCATTAGGCCTGACTTCCACCCCTCATTGAGCTTATTTACAAACTGTATCCCCTGACATGCCCCATGTATCCCATCACGCCGAATGGCGAGACATGCCTCGCAGAAACACGCGCTGTGGTTTTGCGCTTATCATCTCGCTCACGTTGATGGCCTTCATTTTTCTGCTGCTTGTCAGTGTGGCCACGCTGACGAAAGTCGAAACGTCATCTGTCGCCATTACGCAAGTTCAGACGCAAGCCCGCCAGAATGCTCTTTTTGCGATGGAAATGGCTATGGCGGAGCTTCAACGCGCGGCGGGCCCCGACCAGCGTAGCACCGCCAGCGCGGCACTCGGTGAGGCCGACACGCAAAACGGTGGCAGCACGGCTCACCGGACCGTCCAGAACGGATTAACCGAGGCTCGCAACGGTGCTCGCCACTGGACCGGTGTTTGGGGGAACAAGGATGTCGGCGAACGCATTTATACGGCGACACCGGCTCCCATTTTACTCAACTGGCTGGTCAGCGGGAACGAAGGGGCGGCCTTTTCCGTTGCCGCACAAGGAAACGTCGTTTCGTCCGCCATCACCGCCGGCGACGGCTCGATTTTTGCTCCCGATAACGGCTCCATTCCGGCATCCCTCGATCTCGGCGCGCTTTCGGTTGACGAGGAGTGGGCGCTGCTGGTGGGGCCGGGCAGTGTCAGCGACGAACAGGACTATGTGGTCGCCCCTCAGGTTCATCTGGACGAGACCAACAGCTATGCCTGGTGGGTCGGAGACGAAGGTATCAAGGCTGATTTTGGCGCGTACAAGCCCTATGCCGGAACTGCGGTGGACAATACGACGCTGGATGGCCGGTATTGGCTCAGCCTCGCCCAGCGCAATGGAGTGGAGTTGATGACTGGCTTCGAAAATTACCCGCTCCTGCTGGATGAGGATAATATCGCGCAGGTGGAGAATGTCTTGCAGCGCGATCAGGTGCGCCTGTCCGTCCCCACTGTCAGTGAGCAGCAAATGAAAGCGCGTTTTCACGATCTGACGGCGTCCGCCTGGGGCGTTCTGGCAGACAACCGCAATGGCGGACTGCGGCGAGACCTCACCGGGCATCTTCATGGGGGCACCCTTACCGGCAAAGTGATTCCCACGCTCACCTACAGCGAGGACGCCGCCTTGCGCAACGAGATCAACTCCTTGAGCAACCCGCGCTGGGAGCAGTTGAAGTCTTTTTGGGACCAGGTTGCGTCGGTCGCCGAAACGGGCTATGTCGATGTGGGCTCGACCGTCGGTGATGCCAATGTTCACCATGTCACGCCCGTTCTGGTGCAGCTTCGCGTCCTGGTGCGCCTGAGGGTAGCTCCGGCAGCGAATGATACCGAACCCAGGCAGGTCTTTATGGGCGTGGCCCCCATTGTTGTATTGGGGAATCCCTACAATGTCCCGTTGCGTTCCGATGGGGTGGATTTCCGCTACCACCCGCGAGGTGGACGCAGTGAAATCTCCGAGGAGACTCAGATCGAGATGAGCCTGATCGGCCCGGGCGGTGTCATCGGAGCCCCCATGCGTTACCTCAAGCGCTATAACGATTCTCCCGCTGATCGGTCGCTGCTGGGCAATATCACCATGCGAACCGGTGCCTTTACAATCCAACCCGGAGAGCTTGCTGTATTTTCCCTGGGCGCGAACACCATTGCGGGCGGAAACGGCGTGGTTGTCGTGGGAATGCAGGAGGGAGTGGCCGGGCTGGACCCGGACTGCGCCATCGAACTGCCGATCGGCTATATCCAGCCCGGAGATTTTAACGACGAGACCGTTTCCACCAAGACCTGGGAAATAAAGACCGATCTGCCGAGCGGCAACTGGGGACGCTTCGCGTTCTCCATGTACCCGACTGGGCACGGTGATGCGGATGATCCGCTTGACGAACGGCCGCTTCAGAGAATTGAGCAGGTGGATTTGGAAGGCACGGCGACAGACCTGGTCTTTACCGCTCCAAAACTGGCCGATACCAGCGTGGCCGCGGCCACCGAAGAGGAGGCGTTCGCGAACTCTTATTTCCGTCCGTACTTCGCCCGGACGCACCATCTGGTCATGCCGGGTGCGCAGCAGGGGCGGCAGCGCATTTATGCCAACTACAATCTGCGGGCCCAACTGTGGCGACGCCCGTTGCGTGATGACCGGGCCAATGCCATCCAGTCCAATCCCTTGATTAATATCCAGTATCCCGCTGCACTGGGTGACGCCGCCATCGCGTTTTTCGGGGCGGACCTCCCGCCGCGCTGGGGCCGGGATATCGACAGCTCCGGGACTGACAAGGTCGTGTTGTTTGACATGATTCAGGCCGACGACAGCGACTCGCCTCTACTCTCCATGGCCGATTTCAGCCATGCCAACCTGACCTTTATCCTGAATGCCTCACTGCCCTTGCTGGGACAGAGTGCCGCCAATATTCGTAACATGTCAGTCGGGGAACAGGGCGGTTACAGTGTCGGCAACTCATGGGCAAATCCCTACCTCTCACCGCAGTACACGGCCGCGGGCTCTTCCTATACGATGTCGGATGGGACGAGGCTTTGGGAGAGTTCGCAGGATACCTCATATTTGCTGAATTGCGCGCTGTTTGACGGGTACTTCTTCTCGACTGTCCCCCAGTCAGAGGGGGCTGTCCTGCCGGACTATCTTCCCAACGGGCGGCTCCAGCCCTTGACGGAGGACATGAGCCTCCTGCAGGACCCCGACGAAGTCGCGGCCCATATGATGATCCGCGGAGCTTTTAACGTAAACTCCGTTTCTGTGCAGGCCTGGAAAGCTGTACTGGCTGCGACACGACTGGGCCTGGACGAAAGCCCGTACGCACGCTCGCTTTATCAGCCCGGCGGAACGAATGGCAATGACGGGGATCTGGAGGATATTTACTCGGGCTATCGCAGCCTGAGTGACGAGCAGATTGCGGCCCTGGCCGAGGTCATGGTCAGCGAAGTCCGTCAACGCGGCCCTTTTACCTCGTTGGCCCATTTCCTCAACCGCTCGCTGCAGGGGAACGGTGCGCTTATTCAAAAAGGCGCAATCCAAAGTGCGCTCGACCGCGCCACTGTCGATGGGGTTGCCCTCAACGATCCCGCGCGCTTTGACGAAAACAACACCCCGACCACCGCCGACTCGGCCGCCTATCCGAATGTGAACGCGGCGCTGGGCGCGCAGGCGGCCGGGGCGCCAGGCTGGTTAACGCAGGCCGACCTGCTAAAAGTGCTCGGCCCGATCCTCAGCGCCCGTTCCGACACCTTCACGATCCGGGCCTACGGTGAAGTCCGAAATCCTCTTACGGGCGCTGTTGAGGCCGCCCAATGGTGCGAAGCGCTTGTGCAGCGCACCCCGGTTCCGGTCAATCCATCGACTGCCAACGCCAACGAGCCGGCTGATAAAAACGATCTCGGACGGCGTTTCAAGATTGTTGCCTTCCGATGGCTGGATGCTGATTCCGTCTGAGCCGCTTACCCTGATTCTGACCCTCCATGCGATCAATCTTCTCTATGCTTTTTACTCACCCTTCGGCACGTTTGGTCAGCGCGCTCACGCTTGTTGCCATGATGTCGTTGACATATTCCTGCCTTGGGGAGGGGACACCACCGCAAGGCCAGGTGAGTGTAAAATACTCCGTGCTCTTTTTTGGCCCGGACGCGGTTCGACTGGCCTGCCAGTCCTCCGATGGAGATTGGTCAATTATCGAAGCCCCTCCATTCGAGAGGTCCACGTTTTACACCTACAAGGGGCCTCCGCAGATCGCGTTTTACTCCCCCGCGATCATGGACGGAGCTGGCACCCAAACTCCAGAGCCGCCGTTGGCTAATGTCCGGCTGCCTGATGGGATTCGGCAG
Source organism: Ruficoccus amylovorans (assembly GCF_014230085.1). Lineage (NCBI taxonomy): Bacteria > Pseudomonadati > Verrucomicrobiota > Opitutia > Puniceicoccales > Cerasicoccaceae > Ruficoccus > Ruficoccus amylovorans. The sequence continues at coordinate 125,460 of NZ_JACHVB010000020.1, forward strand.
GTCCTGTTACTCCTTTTTCCGGCGGCTAACGGTGGCTATCACGCCCTTGCCATTAACGATGATGAGGCCGGCTTTCCTGCCGGACAAGCCCGTGTCTTCAACGCCACATCAAGACCGTTGGCGGTTCGTGCCGCGGGCAAGCCCGTATTGTTGGCACCGGGGCAGCAGACGTTTCTCAGCGGTAACGGCACAAACATTATCCTCCAGGTAGCCGAAGAGGAGGGCGGGGAGTGGAGATTGAGCAAAAGCTCTCTTTTCGGGCTGAAGGCCAGAACCCGGCGCAGCATCTTTCTTGTCGATAGTTCCGCCTCCAGGTTTCAGATCAATACGCTCGGCGGCGCTGCCACCGAAAGCCGCACTCTGCAGTTGCTTTCGTTCGTTAATGACAGGGCATCCGGCAGCTAGGAGTATTCACGCCACTTCGCCTATTTCTGGAAATATTATTTGACAACCAGACACCTTCAATTACTCGTGTAAATTAAATAAGCCATAGAATCGGCGTACAGGTCGAACATGTTGCAAAGATGGACGGTATTTGTGTATCAGTCTGTTGTGTCGCTCTACGCGGCTTGATGTGAGCAGATGCGCCCCCTATAAGTCACCCTCAACAATATACCCACCGATGTTATCCATTGTCCGTTATCAGCCCGACTGAAGTCTAAAATGGCGGCAACAGGATGAATTGCTGCCTCCAGCGGAATACGGCGAGTACCCCGCCGATGTATAGAGATGTGCTCAACACCTGCAGCCAATCAATCTGGCATGCTTCTACCAAACTATTATCATTATGCGTATTCGATTTTCACTACAGATTGTTTTGTGCGCGGTCTTCGCTGCCGCGTGTGACTCCTCGACACGGGGTTCTTCCGCGCCGGTCCCGACTGAACCTGCGACGGTTCAGGCTTCAGCCGCCGACGGCATGAGCGTCCCATACACCGGGGTTGACACGGCGGGCACCTACTTCCTGCGTGCCCGTGAATTCCGCCAGGCTGGGTGGAATTTCAATGCCTTCCGCGATGCGATTGACGAGCTCGGGGTGGACTTCCTGGTAGACCACCACCTGGCCGTGCCTTCCGGAGCCGGGTCTAAAGCCGCCAACCTGGCCCGATTCGAGGCGGAGGTGCGTAGTCTTTCGGAGTATATCAATGCGACAGGCTTGCAGTATATCTGGAACGTGGAGGAGGCAAACTTCATCGCCCGCAAGGAGTATGAACCCGGAAAGAACTTCTACGAGCCCGAGCCGGGTACGCATTACGTCCGGCTCCCGTCCGAGTTGATTGCGCCGCTGCGTAAAGACGTGGACATGCGCTATGTCTGCTATGACGAGCAGGAGCACATGATCATGACCCGTAACTTTCTTATCCGCCTGCCCGGACGCGACGACACGCCCCCCTCGATGGTGGAAACGGCGGACATGACGCTGGAGCAGAGCTACGCCGCGCTTTATGAGAAGCTGTCCGAACTGCGCGCGTACTATGACGAGCAGGGACTGACCCCGACGGTGGAAATGGTCTGGCCTGACCTGCACCATCTTTTCGCGCGCGCCGGCTGGACAGTTACCCCCAAGCTGATGAAGGAAAGCTGGAACTCGATTGTCATCCCGATGGGGTTGGGCGCGGCAGTCCAGTACGCCGGGAGGGGCGCGGACCTGTGGTTCAACCCTGACCTGTGGTTTACGGGCAACTACCCCGGTCACAGCGTGGCCGAGCTGCAAAGCTCGCTGTGGACGGCGCACTGGATGGGCGCAACGCGCGTCTACGTCGAAAATCTCGACTACGTGCACTTGCAGAAGACTGAGCACAACGCGGAGAAGGCGATGAAGCAGGGGCTTTCAACGGAACGTGTGCAGGGCCGTCACCACCCGGACGCCGATGGTGTCTTCGGCTCGCTGGTCACCTATAACGATGGAGAAAAGTATGAGCTGACTGCCTACGGGCAAACACTCAGCGACTATGCCTGCGACTACCGCTACGAGCATCCGCGACCTTTCACCTGGCGGGATGCCCGCTGCGATGTGGCTATCGTCCGCTTCCCGGACTCGTGCTGGGGGCAGACGCGCACCCGGAATTTCCCGGACACGCTGCTGGGCAGCAAGATCAGCCACTCCTCGCCTGAGACGGAGGCCTGGTTCGGCATCTGGAACGTCCTCAGCAACGGTGTCATCCCGACGACCGGCATGTCCTTTTTTATCCGGGAATCCGCGCTTCAGGGGCCGCGCTTTTTCAGCCCGATGGCGTCGGTGTTGGTATTCGACCACCGGGTGGGCGACGAACATCCGGGTTTTGATTTCCGCGGGGCCAAGGCGGTGTTCCTGACCGGCGTCACCGTCACCGAAGCCACTTCCCGTGAGCTCGCCCGCTTCGTCGAAAAGGGTGGCATCTGCATTGCCCTGCCCGGCCTGGTGGATGAGGGGCTGCGGGCGAAGTTTGAGGCGGCGGGAAAAGCCGTTTACGACCAGCGATCCGGAAAGGGGCGCTGGCTGGTTACGCGCGATTTTACGGTGCCTGAAGTGCGTGAGGCGGTGAAGCCCTGGCTGCCCGCCGATGATGAGATGCGCTACCAGTTTGGCGAGCACCGCGTGATCGTACGCGGCCTGAACAAGGAACAGGTTCAAGTCGAGGTGGATGGTCAGGTTGTGGCCGCACCGGAACGGATTTTGACCAGAAAGATTGTCTGGAAGGACAGAACTCTCTCAGAGGTGGAAGGCTCGTGACCGTTTCCACTGTAGCCTCAGCAAGGCAAAAGCGATGGGCGATTTTGTAGACAACAGGGGTGAGATCAAAGATGGCGGTTTCGAGGCGGCCTTCTTTTTATTGCCCGTAGCGGTTGCCGAATAACCAATAAAGCCCAGTCAACCAACTCCGTCTGTTGACGTTATTGATGAAAAAGAACTTTGCCTGTTCCTCCTCAGTGTTTGCTGTCTGCGTTTTCCTGTTGGGCTTTGCGTGGGTCATCCCGTACGCCCAAGCTGAACGAACGTCGCCGGACGGCGTGTTCACGGTGGGTGATGCTTCGCTCTGGATCGGCCACCCCGAGCGCGGAGCAGCCGAGATGGTGTCTCTTCCAGCGGTTTATCTGCGCAAGCCCTTCGAAGTCACCGGGGAGGTGAAAAAGGCCACCCTGCACATCACGGCGCGGGGCCTGTTTGAAGCTTATCTCAACGGTGAGCGTACTGATGAGGACTGGCTCGTGCCGGGGTGGACGGACTTCAGCCAGCGGCAGCAGGTGCTCAGTTACGAGGTGACGGATTTACTGCGCGAGGGGCAGAACGTGCTCGGCGTGATCCTTGCGGATGGCTGGTATGCGGGCATCGGTTTCTTTTTCCGCGAAGAGCGCATCTACCAGGAAGAGCCCGCGCTGCGCCTGCGCCTGGAGATAGAGCTGGCCGACGGATCGACACAGCTTGTGAACAGTGACGAGAGCTGGCAGGCTGCCACCGGCCCGGTGCTTTCCGCCGATCTCTTTGACGGCGAGCGTTACGACGCGCGCCTGGAAATGCCTGGTTGGGCGGCTCCCGGTTTCGAGGCCGGGGGCTGGGGAAGTGTCGCCGTGCGCGATGATTACCCGGAGGCGCAGATCGTTTACGAGAGCAAGCGCATGCCGCCGGTGCGTCCGACCGCTCAGGTGGCGGCGAAGTCCGTCACTCGAGGTCCCGGCGGGGAGTGGATTTTCGACCTTGGACAAAACATGGTCGGCGTGGCCGAGTTAAAGGCGACAGGCCGCTCCGGGCAGGCAGTGACCCTGCGTTTCGCGGAGATGCTCAATTCCGACGGTTCGCTTTACACAGAGAACCTTCGCAAGGCCGCCGCGACCGACACCTACATCTTCGGCCAGGAGGGGGAGTCCCGATGGGCTCCGCGCTTCACCTACCACGGCTTTCGCTACGTGGCGGTGGAGGGGCTGGAGTCCGACGAACCTCCCGCACTGGACACGGTGACAGGCATTGTGCTGGGTAACGCCCTGCGCCCGACCGGACACTTCCGCACATCGGACGAGCGGCTGAACCGGCTTCAGGAGAACATCGTCTGGAGCCAGCGGGGCAACTTCCTGGAAGTCCCCACCGACTGCCCGCAGCGCGACGAGCGGCTGGGCTGGACCGGTGATGCCCAGGTCTTTGCCCGCACGGCGACCTTCAACTACGACGTGAGCGCGTTTTTCAATAAGTGGATGGCCGACATGCGCGATGCGCGCAATCCCGAGGGGGCCTTTATTGATGTCGTGCCGGGCGACCCGCGTGTGCAGACCGGCAGCTCGCCGGGGTGGGCGGACGCCGGTGTGATCGTTCCGTGGGTCATGTATGAGCGCTACGGCGACAAGCAGATACTTGCGGATAACTACCGGGCGATGAAAGAATGGGTGGACTGGCTGGAAGCCCAGTGTGCTCCACGCGGTCTCCTCTGGAACGAGACCGGCTACGGCGACTGGCTGGCGCTGGACAAGGAAAACCCGAAGCGGGCCAGCGATACCAACACCCCCCGCTCGCTTGTCGGTACGGCCTATTTCGCACACTCGGCGGATTTGCTCTCGCAGGTGGCCGACGTGCTCGGACATCCGACGGATGCCGCACATTACCGTGACCTGTTCGAGCGTGTCCGGGCTGCCTTTCAAAAGGCCTATATCAGCAGCGACGGGCGCATCCGTGGCGACACGCAGACGGTTTATCTGCTGGCGCTCGGTTTTGGTCTCGTGCCGGATTCCTTGCGAGCAAAGGCGGTCGATCATCTGGTGGAAGACCTGGAAAAACGGGGCTGGCGGCTTTCAACCGGATTTATCGGCACGGCTCTGCTTATGCCGGTGCTGGACCAGGTGGGGCGCAACGATGTCGCTTTCAAACTCCTGCAACAGGACGCCTATCCGGGCTGGCTCTACCCGGTCAGCCTCGGAGCCACCACCATGTGGGAGCGCTGGAACAGTTGGACGCCCGAGGCGGGCTTCGGGCCGCCGCACATGAACTCTTTTAACCACTACGCCTACGGGGCGGTAGGCGAGTGGATGTACGCCGTGCTTGGTGGCATCCGTCCCCTGAGCCCCGGCTTTGGCCGCGTAATGATCGCGCCCACCCCCGGCGGCGGTGTCACCTGGGTCGAGTGCTCGCTGGAGAGTCCGCACGGTCTCATTTCCTCTGACTGGAAAATCGACGACGGGTATTTTTCCCTGAAAGCGATACTTCCGCCCGGCGTAGGCGGCGAGGTTGTGCTGCCCAACGGCGAAAAGCATTCGGTGGGCGAGGGGGCGCACCGGTACCGGATCGCGTGGCCAGCGGCTGCAGAGGACTTAGCGCGCTAGCATTAGGGCCTGTTTTCAGGGAGTGGTGGCAAACGCTGTTCCCGGGCTGGTTCCTTTTGGTAGTAAAAAAATGCCGATTGCCCTCTAGAGGCAATCGGCACGTCATGCGTATAGCTCCGAATCGCAGTCTGGCCGCGAAGCGTGCTCAGCTTTGGCGGCGACGGCGGATGACCGCGAGGCCGAGCGCACCGATGGCGGCGATCAAGGCGTAGGTGGCGGGCTCGGGAACGTTGAGCAGTTCGGCCTGGAGGACGTTGTAGATGTTCCCGTCGAAGGTATCGGTCCCAACGCTCAAGCCGAAGGTGTAGCCTGCGTAGGCCCCCGTGCCCTGGACAGTCACGTTTTCTCCGACGGTGATGCTGCCTTCGGCGTAGATCAGATTGAGGATTTCACCGACTTCGGTAAAGGCGAACCCGGCATAAGGGGCGATTTCAACGGTGGCTCCGTCCTGGATGTCAACGTCACCCGAGTAAAAGAGCTGGTCGTACTGGCCGACGGTGGGATTTTCAAACGTCCCGGTTGCTTCGGCCAGCCCCTCGACTTCAAATTCCACCGTAGCGCCGTCCTGAACGGTGAGGTTGCCGTCGTTGTAGGTAGCGCCCGGCGAAAAGCCCGGCGCGAAGATGGAACCAGCACCCAGCGTGGTGTTGCCGATGATGGAGATGGAACCGCGCAAGATGCCGCCGTTGCTGACGGTGAGGTCGCCCGCGAGTGAGCCTTCGCCGGTCATGGTCGCGCCTTCACCGACTTCGGCTGAGCCGCTGCCGCCGTCCATCGTCAGCAGAGCGTTGTTCATGAACTGGAAAACCGTGCTGCCACTGCCGCCGGTGACGGTGAGCGAGGTCATGCTCGAGTCCTTGCTGGCCACGGCGGTGACTTTCTCGCCGGGGGTGCTGGCGCTGTAGCTTTCATTGCCGCCGGTTTCGGGGATGACTTCCACCGTGTCGTTACCGGTTTTGTTAAAGCTGGATGCCTCCCCGTTGACCATGATGTCGCTGAGCTGGATCATCGGCGACTGGCCGTACCAGATGCTCTGGCCGATGGTGATGATGAGGCCGTCATCGGCCGCGCCAGCGGCTCCGTAAGCGGATGCCCAGTCACTCCAGTTCGAGTCCTGATAGACGGGGTCTCCCTGGTATTGAGCCGCACCGGTCAGGGTGTCAGGGGCGTCGGCGAAGCCGCCGCTGGCGATGACGAGATCTTGGATATCGGCCCAATCAACCGTACCGGTCGGTCCGGCCCAGTTGGCAGTGGCTTCATTGACGCGATACTGGTAGCTGGCATTGCCGGGCTTGTAGCCGGTATCGGTGCGGCTGTAGGTGCGCGGGGAGAGAATGGCGTAGCCGCCCTGACCGTCGGTGACGACGATGTTGAAGTACAGGTTGTCGTCGCTGGCGCCGGTATTCAGCATCGTCCAGTCGAGGGAGGTGAGGGCAGTGCCGACGGTCGTGCCGTTGAACTCCGCGGTCGAGAGGAAGGCCTTCATCCCGGTGCGGTTGTCCCAGGCGGCGGAACCGCTGCCGCCCTTGTCCCAGTGGTAGTTATCGTTGGCGCCGATAATCGCGGTGACGGTGCCGGAGTCATCGACGTCGATGATGGCGTCGTGAACACCCCAGAGATTAAAGGTTGCTGCGTAACTGGAGAGAGTCGCACACGCAGCCAGTGATAGGAGGATTATTTTTTTCATAGGCTATAGCAGCTTGAGCAGGTTTCTGTTGGGTAAAGCATGCCGGAGTCTTTATCCGGTGCTGGAGGTGGGTAATAATTCTTCAATCTATACAGATTTATTCCAGTATCGGAGTGGGGATTTTATCCCTATTAAAAATAGAGAAGCAATCGTTTACTTAGAGGTAAAGAACCTATTTATTGGGCGTTTTTAGCCTATTTTTCGGAACATTCACTCAAGCACACTTGGTTTTAGTGGTAAATACGAACCCGTGATCATAAATATATCGTGCGAGAGCGATTCGGGAGTTCATCAACTGCACTTGATTCCGGGCCGGGATTTGCTACATTGAGAGGATGTGTTCTTGAACGAACGCAGTGTTTTAACGTTTATGAGTGAACATAAAGATTTCGGCGAAGTGGTGGAGCTAATCATCAAAGAAGATGGCCGGTTCGACAAGGGGGCGTATTATTTCGTGCGCCAGGGGCTCGACCACACCCTGCGCAACCTCGACAACGAACCCGGCGGTCACCCCCGGCATGTTTCCGGCCAGGAGCTGCTGGAAGGTATTCGCGACTACGCCCACAACCAATACGGCCCCATGGCGTACAGCCTGCTTGACCACTGGGGTATCCGTCGGTGCGACGACTTCGGCGAGATCGTCTTCAATCTCGTGGAGTACGGCGTGCTCGGCAAAACCGAGAACGACAAGAAAGAGGATTTTTCAGGCGGCTACGATTTTCGAGAGGCATTCCTCAAGCCCTACCTGCCCAAAAACTCCAAGGGCGAACTCCACCCCGAGCAGAGTTAACCGGGCTTGGGTGGACAGCTCCGGCGTCAGCCAGAGAGCTTGCCCGCCCCTATATTTCCTCTCCGTGATCGGGGAGGAAATTGGCCTAACGACTGCGTTTCCGGCCACGCCCGCGTTGGGAACAAAACCGCATCCAGGCGGGACGTAAGGTTTCCGCCCCTGAGGCGACAGACTTTTATCATTATGCGAAAATTCATTTGGCCCCTGATTGTTTTGGCGGTGGCGGCCTGGCTGACCTACGGGAAGGTCAGCGGCACCGGCGGTGGTTGCTTCTTTGGCAGTTGCCCGACGAGTATTTATCCCTCTTCAGCCAGCGAGCCCGCGGCAAACACCGCGACGACCGCATCCGCCAAGGTTCCCTCCTCGGGCACACTCTCACCCTCAACCGATACTTCTTCCATGAGCCATACATCCGACCTGCGCGAAAAACTGACTCCGACCCAGTACGCCGTGGCCTGCGAAGGCGGCACCGAGCCGCCGTTCCGCAACGCCTATTGGGACAACAAGAAGCCGGGCCTCTACGTCGATGTCATTTCGGGCAAGCCGCTCTTTGCCTCGACGGACAAATTCGACTCAGGCACGGGCTGGCCGAGCTTTACCCGCCCGGTGGACGGGTCTGAAATCGTCGAGGTGAGCGATACGTCTCATGGGATGGTTCGCACTGAGGTCCGCTCGAAGACGGGCGATGCCCACCTCGGGCATGTCTTCCCGGATGGACCGGGGCCTGACGGCCTGCGCTACTGCATCAACAGCGCCTCCCTGCGCTTCATCCCCGTGGCCGACCTCGAAAAAGAGGGCTACGGCGAATACGCCAAGCTTTTCCAGGGCGCAGTGTCCGTCCCGGAAAAGAAGTAAGCGGTTACCCGTGCATTTTTGCCTCGCCGGCGTCGGCGGGACATCCCGTGTGTCGAACAGGTTAATCTCGGATAAATGAGATTTGTCTTGTTTGCCTGTGGCGAAAATATCCGTGTAGTGATACATATTGACTGACGGAAGGCGGGCATCACTGCCACTTGCCGATGCCAGCCTGCCGTCAGGTAAGTTACCACTCTAGGACCGCCGGGTTTAAAGGAACCCGGCGGTTTTTGTTTGATTGGCGGCAGCGGCTGGCAGAAGGTTGCCGATTGCCGCGAAGACGGTCTCTTTTTCTTTGCCCGATTTTTTACCACTGATAGCCATGAGCGCACCCGCCCGAACGATTTCCTCCGACCAGACCTTGCTGAACGATTTGTTCCGCGACCCTGTGCACCGCCGCACTCTGCCCAACGGCCTGACCGTGGTTTCACGGCAGGATTTCTCGGCGGAACTGGTTTCGGTCCAGCTCTGGGTAAAGACTGGCAGCATCCACGAGGGCGACTGGACCGGGGCGGGGCTTTCGCACTTTCTGGAGCATATGCTTTTCAAGGGCACGCCGACGCGCGGCCCGCTCGACATCAGCCGCGAGGTTCACGCCATCGGCGGCGGCATCAACGCCTACACCTCGTTCGACCGCACGGTTTACTATATCGACGCCCCCTCCGAGCAGGCCGAAGTCGCTTTTGACATCCTGGCGGACATGGGGCTGCGCGCGACCATCCCCGACGCGGAGTTTACCTCCGAGCGCGACGTCATCCTGCGCGAGATCGACATGGGCCTCGACGATCCCGACCGCGAGCTCTTTCAAGCCTTCGCGCAGACCGCCTTCCGGCAGCACCCGTATCGCTTCCCGGTCATCGGGCTGCGGCCGCTCTTCGAGCAGGTGACCCGCGAGGGGCTTTACGGCTATTATAAAAGCCGCTACCAGCCCGGCAACATGGTGCTCGTGGTGGTCGGCGCGCTCGAAGATGCCCAGGTGGACGAGTTGGCCGAAAAGTACTTCGGCGATGCGCTGCCCGGTCTGAGCCCCTGCCCGGTGGTGGCCGCAGAGTCGCCCCAACTGGCCAGCCGCACGGAGCGCCTGAGCGGAGACTACAATATCGTGCGCGGCATGGCCGGGTACAAAATCCCCGGACTGGCGGACCCGGCGGCCCCGGCGTTGGACATGCTGGCCTCGCTCCTGGGTAACGGCAAAAGCTCGCTGCTGTGGCAAGTGCTGCGCGAAGACAAGCGCCTCGTCCAGCACATCGACGCCAGTTGCTGGAATCCCGGCGGGCAAGGGCTGCTCTGGATATCCTACCTGTGCGATCCCGGACGGCGTGAGCAGGTCGAGTCCGAGATCCGGCGGGTGATGGCCCGCGATGTTTTCAGTGCCATCACAAAGGAGAATCTCGCCAAGGCCGTGCGCCAGGCGCTGGTGGGTGAGGTCAATGGGCGCAAAACCATGTCCGGGCAGGCTTCCCGGCTCGGGGTGGCCGAGACCGTGCTGGGTGAACTCGACTACCCGCGCCTGTACTTCACGCGTCTGGCGGCCCTGACCCCGGACGACCTGAAAGCCGCTGCCCGTCGCTACCTGAACGAGTCCGGCCTGACCGAAGTCACCCTGGAGCCGAAAGCCACTTCCTCCGCCGCCGGAAAGGAAACCGCCCGTACCCGCGAGGTGCCGGACTTTTCCGAAACGACGTTGCCCAACGGCGCGCGCCTGCTCGTGCAGGCCGATCCATCTTTCCCCAAGGTCCACCTGCGCCTGGCCCTGCTGGGCGGTCCCGCGCTCGACCCGGCGGAAGCGCCCGGTGCGGGTGGCGTGCTGGCCTCGCTCCTGACCCGTGACACCGAGCGCCGGGGTGCGGGCGAGATTGCCGCCGAGGTGGATCGCGTGGGCGGCGTTTTCAGCGAGTTTATCGGCAATAACACCTTCGGGCTCTCGGTTGAGGTGCTGCCGGCGGATTTCCCGCTGGCGGTCTCCTTGCTGGGAGACGCCCTGCTGTCTCTGCGCCCAACGGGCGAGTCGTTCGAAATCGAGCGCGAGGGGCAGCTCTCTTCACTGCTGGAGGATGAGGATGAAATCCTCGACTACGGACGCCGTCGCCTGCGCCGCCGCTTCTACGGGAAGCACGGCTTTGCCAACGACTATCTGGGCACTCGCGAAGGTTTGGAAAAGCTCACGCTGGCCCAGGTCGAAACCCTGCGCGGACAACTCGTGCGCGGTCCGAATGTCGTCCTCGCCGTCTCGGGGGCAGTGGACGAGTCCGCCGTCAAGGCCGCACTGGAGCCGGTTCTCTCGCGTCTGAGTGCCGAGCCCGCACCCGTCCCGGCAGCGCTTCCGTCCGACCCCGTCGAGACGGGAACCTTTGTCGAACGGCTGCCCCGCGAGCAGGCGGTCGTGCTGGAGGCCTACCCGGACGCGGGGGTGAGGGACGAGGATTTCCGCACCGGCGAGGTGCTCGATGAGCTGCTCAGCGGCATGTCCAGCCGACTCTTTGAAACCGTCCGCGAAAAGGCTGGTCTGGCCTATTACGTTGGGGCCTGCCGTACGCCGGGGCTGGATGGCGGGATGTTCACGCTCTACGCCGGGACCCATCCGGGCGCGGTTTCGGCCGTTTTGGCCGAGTACGATCGCGAAATCGAGCGCCTGCGCTCAGGCGGTGTGACCGAGGAGGAACTCTCTGCCTGCCGCACCCGCCTGAAGGTACAGAAGCGCCAGGGCTTGCAGGCCATCGGCGCCCGCGCCATGCAGGCCGCGCTCAATGCCCTCTACGGCCAGCCCATCAATAATACCCGCGAGTATCCGGCACGCATCGACGCGGTCACGGCGGAGGCGGTCACCGACTTTGCCCGACGCTACCTGGCTCCGGAACGGCGGTTGCGGCTGACGGTTGAACCCCGGAAATAGCCTTTCCGTCGTAACCCGCTTTGTGGACGGATGCGGGGTATGTTTTACTCTTATTTCATGATGGAATAATTCCATCTATTTTGCGGATGCGGGATTTTCAAACTCGACCGGATTGAGGGAAAGGGCCTAATTTTCTCCCGTGAATGACGGGGGCGATGTTATCTGCAACAAGGCATAGCGGTGTTCCCCGGCAGGGGACATCTGCCGGAGCCGGAGGCTTCGCTCTGATCACCGCTTTGGTGCTGATGGGCTTCGTCCTGCTGCTGTGCGTGACGCTGGCGGCCTTCAGTCGGGTCGAGATGGCCGCGCTCACCCCGCGCAAGAGCGCCCTGGCCGCGCGCGAGAATGCCCGGCTGGCCCTGATGCAGGCGCTGGCCGAGCTCCAGCGAAACGCTGGTCCAGACCGACGGGTGACGGCGCGGGCGGACATCCTCGGAGACGATCAGGTGGCGGGCGGCAACGCCTACTGGACCGGGGTGTGGGACGCCTCGCAGCCGGGACAGGCCCCGCACTGGCTGGTTTCGGGCAGTACTTCCAACCCCTCGGCCAGTCCCGCTGACGCGGTGATAATGGTACCTGCAGATACGGCGGCGGGGGTGCCTGCCGTAGAGGTGGAAAAGATCTACTTCGAGCGTGGCGACGGCACCCGCAACGCCTTCGCCTGGTGGGTGGGCGACGAGGGCGTAAAGGCTTCGCTCAGCGCCGGGCGGGAACGTCCGGATAACCTCGATGCGGAAGAGACCCTTGCGCTCGCGGCGCAGACCCCGACCGGGCTCGACCTGCGGCGGCTTTTGGTCGCGGACGCCGAACTGGACGAGCAACTGCTGGCCGGTTTGCGGCGATTACCGGGGCGGGGGGCGCTCGAGCTTTTGCAGGACGGCCTGGGGCAGGCGGTGTCGCCGGAGCAGGCCCGCGCCGGGTTCCACGACTATACGCCCTGCGCCTACGGGGTCTTGGAGAACGCGGTCTCCGGCGGTCTCCGGGCGAACCTCTCGGACGACGCCTTTCGCGACGGCTTTGTCAACGACGCCTTGCAGGCGTTTCTCACCCCGGTGACGCAGGGCGAGGTCCCGGCTGACCTTTCCGAGACGCACCTCGAGAATGGAAAGCCGGTCCACGCACTGCGCCCCGTGCCGACCGAGGTTGTCCTTTACATGCGGGTCTTTCATGCCCGCAGCGATGCCGAGGTCAAGGTACGCTACCACGTCGAGGTCGAGTTCTGGAACCCGTACTCGGTCCCGGTGACGTTCCCGGTCGATGACTCGGACCCGACGTGGAAAAACCGGGCCCTGGTCGTCTATTTCGACAACATGCCGACAGTCAAGGTGCGTGATGTCAGCGGGACGGGTGACCCGGTGGAGGACGACCTGAACGACCTCCTGCCGCGGGCGGGAGAGCCGGACACGGCCTATCTGTGCTCGTGGCTTGAACTGGCCCGGTCTGACACGGAAGGCGAGAGCCCACCGGTGCTGCAACCGGGCGAGGTGTACCGCGTCCTGTCCCCGGCGACGGTGCAGCAACCGGAGGGACTCAAACGGACCCTGCGTTTCAAGAACCGGAAACTGAGCGCGGACGGCACCGCGACCTGGGCTGTGGGGAAGCACACGCGCCCCGAGGACAAGGCGGAAATCCGCGTCGAACTCGACCAGCCCAAAGGCGGTGTGACGATCGGCTTTACCGCTTTTCCGGGGCCGAAGCAGGACTATCGCGCACTGCCGCCATTCTTTAAAATTACCCACCTCGACTACGACGACCTCGACGGCAAGCACAAGTTCTATCAGGGGGACGTGCCGTTCTCGCTGGATGTGGGTGGCGACTACACAGTGGACCAGTACACCATCGCCTATCACTTCAAGTTGACCGATGACGAGGAGGACCTGACCGAGCTGCTGGGTTCACTCGACCCGCGCAACCCGGTGCTCGACTATGACGGGACATTCACCGACCGCGACGGAGTTGAGCGGCGGGTGAAGAACTTCGTCGAGCTGGAAAATGTTTACCGCAAAAAGTTAAACAAGGACCTGGACGCCTTTGACGAGGATGAGTTGTTTCACGACCCGGTGGTGAACGCGCACCGTGACGAGGACGGGGGCGGCTTGCGACAGGTGGTCATGTTCGACGTGCCGCGCAGCGAGCCGGTATCGGTCGGTACGCTGCGCTTCGCGCAGATCCCCGGCGTGCCGGTACTGGGAATCGGAGAACCGGCGGGCGGCACTTACAACGGCGTGTTCGACTACTACTTCATGAGCCCGCTGGCGCAGCCCGGCTCCTCCCGGCGGTTGCTCAACCCGTGGCTGGAGCCGGTGGACCGGCACGACTGGCGGGGAGAGTTGGAGACCGTCGGCAGGCCACGCGCGGACGATGCCTCGCGGCTGTGCCTGGCAGGGGCGTTTAACCTGAACTCGACTTCGACCGAAGCCTGGCAGGCTGTGTTGGGGGCCTCGCGACTGAGTATTCCCGTCGATGGCGAAGGCGGGCTTGGTGGCGAGGCCGCCGGTGTAAACGAAGCGCTACCGGTGTTTTACCGTTTGCCGTTTTACGCCGCCAGCGTGAGTGAACCGGCGGCCGGGAGCGAGGAGGCGTCCGACCCGGAGCTGGCCTGCTCACTCGCCGGGCGAACCCTCGACGCGGGGATTTCAGAAAGCCAGCTTGATTACCTCAGCCAGGGCATCGTGGCCCGAATCAAGGCCCGCGGGCCGTTTTTGTCGATGAAAGATTTTATCAACTCGGGCATTGTGCAGGAGGCGATCGAGGAGGTCGGTGTCATGCGTGGGGAAGAACTAAAGCCGATCAACGACGGCGTGCCGGAACTCTCCAACCTGTACCTGCGCCAGGGGGACATTATCAGCGGGCTGGCCCCGTTCGCGGCGGTGCGCTCGGATACGTTTATCATCCGCGCTTGCGGCGAGGCTTCCGACCTCACCGGAGGCGAGCCCGCCCGCGCTTGGTGCGAAGCAGTCGTCCGTCGCTTACCGGAACAAATGGACGGCTCCGATGCGATGTCTGCCACCGTGGCCGGGGGGCTGGGACGACGCTTCGAACTGGTGTCATTCCGCTGGCTGACGCCATCCGAGCTTGGCGTAACATCCCCCGCGCCGAGCCTTTAGGGCGTGTGAAAAGCCTTGAGATGATCTGAGCCTCGCCGTTTATGGCTCTGATTTACATGCCGTCTGGAGCGAGTTGGAGCAGCTCTGCCGGACTTTCCAGTATCCAACGCGGCGCGTAAAGGGCTAGTGGGGCGGAGGAGTTCGTGCCCCAGAGCACGCCCGCGCCGTGCACCCCGGCTTTTTGCGCGGCCTTCATGTCGCGCGACTCGTCCCCGGCGAAGATGACGTTTTCGGGCGCGAGCCCGTGGGCTTTTATCAACGTGCGCAGGCGGCGGGCCTTGCCGGTGAGTTTCGGCACCGTGCTAACGAAATCGAAACAATCCAGCCCGTACTTTTCCAGAAAGCGCCGCACGTTGGCCTCGCTGTTCGAGGTCAGGATACCCAGCAAAGTGAATTTCCGGCTAAGCTCGGGCAGTACCTCCACGATTCCCTCGCAGGGGAGGATTTCGTCCATACGGGCGGCCAGGAGCTGGCGGGCCTCGATGAGGATGGCGGGCAGCTTCAACCTGGGGACGCGGCAATGGCGCAGGCACTGGGAGGTCGTCATGCCGCGCAGGATCTTAATCTCCTCTGCCGCGACCGGGCGGAAGCCGTATTTTTCCGCCAACTGGTTAAAAACCTCCTGCCCGACCGCGGCAGAATCGGCAATCGTGCCGTCGAAGTCAAAAATCAGGCAAGTGCGGTCGGGGGCAGGGAGGCTCACGGTGGAACTTAGCGTAGCGCCCCGGCCCGCTGCTGCGACAAAAAAGCGTCCGTCCGCGCTTGCCGGGGCGGGGTGGGGCGTTAGGCTGGACGGTATCTTGAGCGACGAACCGGACTCTCCACCCCTGCCGCCGGAGGCGGAAGCCTTCCTGCGCCACCTGGCCGAGCAGAAACGCTATTCGGCACGCACGGTCCGGAACTACCGGCAGGCGCTGGAGCGTTTCACAGCCTGGCTGCGGGGCCAGCCCGGTTCGCTCCACCCGCTCATGGTCAGCAGCCGCCATGTGCGCCGCTACCTGATGGAGCTGCAAACCGTTTACGAGCGGCGCACCTCCAACCTGCACCTCTCGGCCCTGCGCTCGTTTTACCGCTACCAACTGCGACTGGGCAAAATCGAAGCCAGCCCGCTGGCGGGGATTTCCGGCCCCAAGCTGGAAAAAAAGCTGCCCAAGTTTTTAACCGAAAAGCAGATCGCGCTCCTGTTGGCCGGGCCGAAGCGCCTGCTGGAAAATGAGGCCATCGAGCCCTTCACCGCGCTGCGAGACCGGCTGGTGATGGAACTGCTCTACGGGGGCGGGTTTCGCGTGAGCGAGTTGTCGGACCTCAATTACGGGACCTTCGACGAGCAAAGCGGCGTGGCCCGCATCCGGGGTAAGGGCGGCAAGGAGCGGCTGTGCCCGGTCGGCGAAGTCGCCCTCGAGTGTCTGAAGATGTTTCGCGCGCAGTTTGCCCGGCACAGCGGGCCGCAGGACCCGGTTTTAATTACGGAGCAGGGGCGACGGCTGTCTGTGCGGCGCATCCAGTTGATGCTCAAGCGCTATCTGGATCTGGCCGACCTGCCACACGATCTCACCCCGCACAAGATCCGCCACAGCTATGCGACCCACCTGCTTGACAACGGCGCGGATCTGCGTCTGGTACAAGAATTACTGGGCCACGCCAGCCTCTCCACCACGCAGATCTATACCCACGTCAGCGTGGCCCGCCTCAAGGACATGCACCGCCGCGCCCACCCCCGCGCCTGAGGAACCTCGGGCTTCCTTCGCTGTCTGTGTTCGCTGAACCCACCGGTTTATCTTCAACTCTCACCTGATGCTGCGAGAAACATCCATTGCCAAGGCGCTTGCCCGCGTCTTCATCGCTGCCGCCTGGACCCGCGGCACGCTCCCGGAAGCCGAGACCGACGCCCTCAAGGATCTTCTCTACCAACTCCCCGCGCTCCATAAGAGCGACTGGGAGGAACTTCAGGAACTGCTGGAAAATCCGGTTTCGCCTCGGCAGGCAGAGTATTTCCAGCGCGAGCTCAGCGCTTTGCTGGGCGATGAGGATCAGGCAATTTTCGCCGCTTACGCCATTGAGCGCGTCACCGGCACCGGCAACGGGGCGGGCACGCCGCCTTCCCCGGCGGTATTGGCCCAACTGAACCATTGTCTGGGCAAGTGCGGACAGGATTCGCTCCTGTGCATGTACCGATTGATCGAGGATTCCCTGCTCAAGCGCCGCCAGACCGACATCACCGAAGACCTGCGCCGCCTGAGCCAGACGCAGGCCTGGCTGGAGGGGCGGGTAGGGGGCCTGATGGCCGGAAAATGGGAGCAACCGCCCGCGCCGGAGGAGTTGTGCCGCCTGAGCCTGGCCGGGATTCTGCTCTCGCAGATCATTTACGCTGATGGCCGGGTGGACGAGCGCGAAGTCCTCACCGTGGAACAATACCTCTGCGAAGAATGGGGGCTGAGCGAGGAAAAGGCCCAGTTTGTCGTCCAGATCTCGCTCTCGGACCGGGTCGAGAACATCGATCTGATGCGCGTCTGCCGCTGGTTTTACGAGGCCACGGAAAAGGCCGAGCGCATCGGATTTCTCAACGTGCTTTTCGACGTGGCCATGGCCGACGGTGTGCTTGATGAGACCGAAATCGACATAATCATGCGTCTGGCAGCGGATTTACGCTTCGAACAGTACCACTTTCAGGCCGCGCTGGAGCGTGTTTCCGGGCGCGGAGCGGCCTGAGGCGGCATTTTTTCCTTCCCATTCGCGGTGGTTTCGATGCAATGCCTGTCCTTTATGGCATTCGGTTTCATATTTTCCGGACAGGGCGCCCAGCAGGTTGGCATGGGCAGTAGCCTTTATGAGAACTCCGCCGCCGCCCGCGCGTGCTTCGACCAGGCGAAGGAGATCCTGCCTTTCGACCTGAAGCAGATCTGCTTCGAGGGCCCGGAAGAGGAGCTCACCCAGACCAAGGTCTGCCAGCCCGCGCTCTATGTGCACGGCTACAGCATCGTGGCCGCCCTGCGCGAAGCCGGCAAGCTGCCCGAAATCGCCGGCGCCGCCGGACTGAGCCTGGGCGAATTGACCGCCTACGCCGTCGCCGGGGTCTATGATTTTGAAACCGGCCTGCGCATCGTGGCCGAACGCGGACGCCTCATGCAGGAGTGCTGCGAGGCCACTGTGGGCACTATGGCCAGCCTCATCGGGGGCGATGTGGAAAAGGCCGAAGCGCTCGCCGCCGAGTTCGACGTGGACCTGGGCAACCTCAACTGCCCCGGCCAGAGCGTGCTCTCCGGAGAGGTGGACAAGGTCAAGGCCGCCGTCGCCAAGGCCAAGGAAGCCGGGTTCAAAATGGCCGTGCCGCTCAAGGTCGCCGGGGCCTACCACAGCCGCCTGATGAAGCCTGCCGCCGAGAAGTTCCACGCCTTCCTCAAGTCGCTGCCTCCCTTTAGCACACCCGCCGTTCCGGTTTTCTCCAACGCCCTCGGTGCCCGCATCGAAGACCCCGAGCAGATCAAGCAGGCCCTCGTCGACCAGGTGACTTCCACCGTCCGCTGGACCGAGTGCGTGCAGGCCATGATGGCCCTCGGCATCAAGGACTACTACGAGTGCGGCCCCGGCGGCACCCTTGCGGGCCTGGCCAAGCGCATCGACCGCGAACTCAACGTCACCTCGCTCAGCACCTACGACGAGCTTCCGCTCGGATAACATTTTTCCGTCCGGACAACCCATCCCCAGCCAACTATCTTGAAAACCGACCACATCCGCAATTTCTGCATTATCGCGCACGTCGATCACGGCAAGACGACCTTGTCGGACCGACTACTGGAGAGCACCCAGACCGTCCAGAAGCGCGAAATGCAGGAGCAGCTCCTGGACTCGATGGACCTGGAGCGCGAACGCGGCATCACCATCAAATCGCACCCGGTCTCCATGCTCTATAAGCACGATGGCCAGGAGTACCTGCTCAACCTCATCGATACGCCCGGACACGTGGACTTCTCCTACGAGGTCTCGCGTTCACTGGCCGCGTGCGAGGGGGCGCTGTTGCTGGTGGACGCCGCGCAGGGGGTCGAGGCGCAGACCGTGGCCAACGCCAACCTCGCCATGGAGCAGGGGCTGGAGATCATTCCCGTCATCAACAAAATCGACCTGCCCGGCGCGCACCCGGAGATGGTCGAGCAGCAGTTCGAGGACATCCTCGCCATCCCGCGCGAGGACTGCATCCGCGCCAGCGGCAAGTCCGGCATCGGCATCGACGACATTCTGGAGGCCGTCGTTACCCGCTTGCCTTCGCCGCGCTGGACCGACTGCGACCAGACCCGCGTGCTCGTCTTTGACAACGTTTACGACACCTACAAGGGCGTCATCTGCTACGTGCGGGTCTTTTCCGGCTCAGTCAAGCCCGGCGACGAAATTGTCATGATGGGCACCGGCCAGAAGGCAGTAGTCAAGGAAGTGGGCCGTTTCTCCCCGAAAATGCTCCCGGAAAAGGATCTGGGCGCCGGCCGCACCGGCTACATCGTGACCAGCATCAAGGACCTGGCCGAGATCAAGATCGGGGATACCATCACCCTGTCCGCCGACCCGGCCGCCGAGATGCTCCCCGGCTACAAGGAGGTCCGTCCGATGGTGTTCAGCGGCCTGTATCCGCTCGACACCAACGACTACGACAAGCTCAAGGCCAGCATGGCCAAGCTCCAGATCAACGACGCTGCGCTCGTGTACACATCAGAGAGTTCTGTCGCGCTCGGCTTCGGCTTCCGTTGCGGCTTCCTTGGCCTGCTCCACATGGAGATCGTGCAGGAGCGCCTGCGTCGCGAGTACGACCTGGACATCATTTCCACCTACCCGAGCGTCGTTTACAACGTCACCAAGACCAGCGGCGAAGTCGTCGAGGTGGACAACCCACTCTTCCTGCCGGACCCCTCCGAGATCGACTTTATCGAGGAGCCGATGATCCGCGCCACCATTCACACACCGACCGAATCCATCGGCGACATGCTCGCGCTCATCTCGGAGAAGCGCGGTGTGTGCGACCACACCGAGACGGTGGACGAGACCCGTGTCATGCTCAGTTGCGACCTGCCGCTGAACGAGATTCTGGTCGATTTCAACGACCGGCTGAAAAGCATCACCCGCGGCTATGGCTCGATGGACTACGAGCTCAACGGCTATGCTGTCTCCGACCTGGTCAAGCTTGACATCCTCGTCAACGCCGAGCCCGTGGACGCCTTTTCCAGCATCGTGCACCGCGACAAAGCCGTGGGCAAGGGCAGGGCGCTTTGCGACCGGCTCAAGGACATCCTCCCGCGCCAGATGTTCAAGGTAGCCATCCAGGCCGCCGTCTATGGCCGTGTGGTGGCGCGTGAGACCATCAGCGCCATGCGCAAGGATGTGACCGCCAAGTGCTACGGTGGGGACATCACCCGTAAGCGCAAACTGCTCGAAAAACAGAAAGAGGGCAAGAAGCGCATGAAGCAGATCGGCAAGGTCTCCATCCCGCAGGACGCCTTTGTCAAAATCCTCAAAACCACAAATTGATGGGATGATGGTGAAAATGGTTAATCTTAACGGACTTAGCCATTTAACCCCTTAGCCATTTTAACCATTTAAGCTGTATGGGACTTTTCGCGAAATCAGGTAAAAAACTGCACAAAGAGGGACGCCATCTGGTGCACCTGGCCGAGAAGGTCATCAACTACCGCTCGGACGTGATCGGCGACAAGGCCGTCGAGGCCATTCGCAAGGACCAACAGGCGCTGATTGAGGCGCTCACCGCCAAGCCCGCCGAGGACGAGAAGGTCAAGCGGTGCATGCAAAATCTGGATACCTGCCTGAAGCCGCACGGCGGCACCCTTTACCCGGTCACGTTTTTGTCCGAAAACATCGAGATGATCCTGGTGGCGGCCATCCTCGCCATCGGCGTGCGCAGCTTTTTCCTGCAACCGTTCAAGATCCCGACCAACTCGATGTACCCGACCTACGCGGGCATGATCGGCGAAGCTTATCCTCTGGGCGAAGATGCCCCCTCGAAGCCCGCCCAGCTTTTCCGGTTGCTGGCCTTCGGCGCGTCCCACTACCAGGCCGAGGCCCCCGCCTCGGGCCACGTCGAGATTCCGCTGTTCAACGGCGGCAACCCCTACGGCATGTCCGGCCAGGTCGCCTTCGAGCTGGTCAAGGGACGTAAATTCCTGCTCGTGCCGACGCAATTGCGCCGCTACACCTTCGGCGTGGACGGGCAGCGCTTCCAGGTCGAGGTGCCACTTGACTTCAATCTCGACGATGTGGTGGCCGAAGCCTTTTTCCCCGGCTCCAAAACCCTATCCGACGTAGCGAAAAAGCTCGGGCCGGAAAACATCCGCCGCCGTCAAAATGGCTACCAGACACTGCTCTCAGCTAACATGGTGGAGCAGGGCGAACCGGCGCTCGACTTCGACATCCTGACCGGGGACATGCTCTTTGTGGACCGCTTCAGTTACAATTTTTTCAGTCCCGAAGTTGGTGATCCTTTCGTTTTTCGCACGGCAAAAATTCCGGGCCTGAGCGCCGCCGACGGCACCCCGAACGACCAGTACTACATTAAACGCCTTGTCGGCCTCCCCGGCGACAAACTTCAGGTGCGTGCCCCTATACTCTACCGCAACGACGTCCCCATCGAGGGTGCGGAGGCGTTTGGGAAAAACTTCCGCCAGGAAGACGGCTACCCGGGCTACAGCTACATGGGCTGGCTGACTGAGGGCACCTCCGAAACCGTGCCTCCGGGGTATTTTTACGCCATGGGTGATAACTCCCCCAATAGCTATGACAGCCGTGGCTGGGGCAGCAACGCCGCCTCCACACCCTACGCCTACGAGGATAAAAAACAGGGCAAGCCCATTAATTTTGTCCCCGAGAAAGAAGTCGTCGGCAAGGCGATCTTCATCTTCTATCCGTTCACACACCGTTGGGGCTTGGCCGAATAATTCGTTATTCCTGAAGAAGTAGTTCGCCTCAAAACTACTGATTTGGGCGTCGCAGGGCTGGTGTATTATCCAGGCAATCCAGACACTCCTCGATGCCCGATAGACGGAACAGATACTACCATATAAAAAACACCCTCCATATTTCGCACAATAAACAAGATTGCTTGTATCCAAAAATGGATACACACCGCCGCCAGAACCTTATATTCTAATCCGTAAGACTGGGCATGTCCATGCATCACGGCATTAGATTTATTAATCCTGCGCGGACTTCTTGACCTTTCGATTCTCTACCAATTTCCGCCCTTTGAAGACAAGAACGAAACCTTTACCGGGCAAAGCAGAATAGAGGCGAGCCATTGATCGTGCCTGGACTCTCGACGCAACATAGAATGCTGGAAGATCCGCCAAGTGATCCGGCACGATCTTGTAAACCTCATCAACGCGCAGACGGCCGCGAACGCCCCACACGACAGGCCGCAGGTCGTGCGAACACTCCCGCGCAAAACCAAACTCCTCTTGCATCCTTACTTCTTTGTTGGCCGGGGCGGATAAACCCCGGCAGAGGTGAGCACAGAGAGCGGAACGACGTCGGTCCCGACGAGAGCGCCCTTGCTGCCCCATGTGACCTTACGCCAGCCCTCGAACCACGATCCCGAGACGAGGGTTTCCCCATCAAGCACGATACAGCCACGAACAATCTTCTCCGGCTTGGCCGCTTCGACCGCCCCCGGCTCCGCTCCCTGAGACTGTCCTGCCCCAGCCAACGGGCCACGCATGTAGGCGAGCGACTGCTCAGTCTGGCTGGCCGTCTTGTCCTGGACTGTCTGCGTTAACGGCTGGCCAGCGTCCGAAATCGATTTTCCCAACCCGGCGATAGCCCACTGCGGGACCATGAAGCACAGGAAAATTGCGGCCAAAATCCCGCCCCCGGCGATAGCCCACAGCGACCACCACGGCAGCTTGCCCTTGTTCTGGATTTTCTCGGCTTTGACGTGGACTCCGAAGGCCCCCACGGTCTTGTAACACGAGGCAATCCCCGCCGCATCCAGTTGCATTTCCTCGACGCTGAACGGCGTTACACTTGGGTTAGGCATCCCGTAATAATGCCGCACCTTGAAGACCCCGCGCAGCTTAAACGGCCCCACATTGCGCCGCAGGTTGTTTCGCGTGATCCGTGTTTCACTGACGAGGTTCCGCAACGTTTTATCGAGGAAGTCCGGCGACTGCGTCAGGAGCCACACCTCATCATGCAAGTGACGATGCTTTGATGCGTGATAAGTCGTGATTCGACCGATATTTTGCCACTCACGCGCCGGAAACTTTTCATGTGCCTCATCGATGACATAGAACACACCGCGCTGATACTCGGACTTTTCCCCGATGCGTTCAAACTGCGACCGCGCCCACAAGTCAAATTCCATCTTCGGCAAGCGCCTTGTCCCGTCGTCCTTACCCTTGGCATCCGGACTTTCGTCCAGCAAAAGCCCGCCCGAGCGATAGCGCCAATAATTGTGCGCGTCCTCAGGCGTCAACACCTTCAAACGCTCGTCCAGATCAACGACGTCGCCTTTCCAGTCGTTCACGTATTCATGCAAGCGGCCCATAACAAAAGGAACATCTGTTACGACATAATAATCCGTATTCCTCAGAATGCGGATTATCTCCCGGCACGCATAGAGCGTCTTGCCGTCGCCGGGCTTGCCTGTGATCAGCGTAATCATCAGTCGTCAACGTCATTCCAGATCGACCGAACCCAGCCGAAGAAGGCCGGAAAGACCCCGAGGACGAACCCGGCCACGAACCCACGCCAGACCCATGTCATCCCGATGTATTCATTCAGCACTACACGCAGTTCTTCCGCTGTCATACTATACCCCCAAGAATTTTTGCGCAGCCACCGCCGTCAGATAGACCGGCGCCGCAACGAAGTCAAAACCAGCACGACCGACATAGATAGTCAGTAAGCCGGAAAAAGGTATCCATTCTGCCAACACACCTAACGTTGACGGCAAATCGGCTCCTCCGCCCAAGATGTCCATGATACCCCCACCAACAGACTGGACTACAATTGCTAGCGCGACCCATGCCGCCGAAATAATCAGCGTGGCCGCAATCGCCAGTCCGACCGCCTTTGCTTGCGGGACTCCCGGCACCATTGACTCTAAACCCACCTGAGCCCCAGCACTAGCTGAGCTAACCGACCCGAGGCCGATAATATACTGCCGCATGGCATCCATACAGGATCGCATTAGCCAGACTCCCGCAGCAACCATAAGTAAGCCGCGCCCCCAGCTTGCCGCCCAGCCCAAATCAAACAAACTCGACGCCGACCATGACAGTGTGATTGCTTCGCCGGTCGGGCCGGGAATGCTAAATCCACCCGGCAAGGACGGATCAGACGAACTCAGACTGGGCCCTGTCCATCCGCTGGGAGTGTTGATACCGGGGTTTTGCGAGCGCACGGTTGCAAGTTCCGAAGTGGGATTGAAATCCTTCCGCGCATCATAATTTTCCTTCATTTGCTTATCCCAATCCGACCCCTCAGCTATGGCCGTTTTCAGATCTTCAGTCTGACCTTCAATGGCCCCGGTAATGGCCCCCGTTTGCGCGTTAATCGCATCAACTGTCCTGTCCGCCCCCTCGTCAACAGCATCGGTAATCGCGTCGGTCTGCCCTTCGATAGCATTTTCAAGGTCACCGGTCTGTTCATCGATCGCCGCGGCTATAGCTCTGGCCGTCTTTTCCTCAGCCCCGACGATAGCGTCAGCAGCCGCTTTGATTCCGGCATCCGAGGCATCCCCTTTGCCGTCGCCTTCCTCAGCGCCGGGATAGGCGTCAGGATCGCGCCCGTCCGCATAGCTTTTCGTCGACGTGGCCGTGGCATCATTCGGGACGACACCCGACCAGTAAGACCACTCATGCCATTCTCCGTTTTCGTCCTGGTAGCTTCCGCTCTCCAGGACCGGAAAGCCGCCGTATTTGGCTTGCGAGGCCGCATAATCCCATTCGGCGACATAGTACTGGGAGCCGTCGTCCGTGGCATCGACTGAGAGCTGCCCCTTTTCGCCCGGCTCCAGCGTCACCGAGTCATAAGCAATATCGTCAATCTCGCCGGTCTCAGGATCGACCCGAAACACCCCGTAAGTCTTCGGCTCCTCCGAATCATTCTCGACTTCCCACTCGATAATGCGTGTCTCAGGCTCCGGTTCCGGTTCAGGATCTACCGGCGTAGCCGAACCCGTAAAAGTGATGACATATTTCTTGTCTGTCACCTGATTGGTTGACCAAGCAACCGTTAACCCGTCCGCAGCTACAAAGCTGCCGCTGGTGCCGCCCGTAGCTAACAACTCAATCTTGCCGCTGTCTGCGTAGACATAGACCGTGTGCAGTTCGAGCACGAAAGACGAATTGGCTGTATAGCTCCATTCTCCGCCGTCACCAACCGAGAAGCTTGCGCCACCGGTCTTGTGATCTGTCGTGGCACCAGAGCTACCCGTCTTGTAGTTCGCCCGACCTTCAAAATAAAAGGCCTGAACGCTCGCAGCCATCAGCACCGAGAACAGCAGCCCGAACACAACAAAGCGTTTCATCGGCTCATCCCCCGAATCACGCAATAGGCCACTACGACCCCAACCCCGAATCCTATGATTGCTCCCAACATGATGTTTTTAAAGTGATGGGGGAGGGGCCACCAACGGCAGCCACTCCCCCGATTGCTCAGCCAGCCTTGCCGAAGTACTTGCGGACCTTGCCCCAGATCATGACCGAGGCCGCAATCGCGGCCAGCGTCCCGGCGACACCGGCAATGGTCGTCCCGGCCCCTTCAAGGGTCGTGATGGCCGTATCAATGGCCGAGACTTCCTGCGCCTGCGCAGCACCGAAGCACAGCGCGAAGGCGAACAGGAACATGAGGAATGCTTTAATCTTATTCATCGTATTTTCAGTTTTGATGGTTTGTTTTTCCCGGCCACCGATGGCCGAAAGTTTCTTTTGCTTCACCTTGCGTAAGCTGGCTTGCGTCAGTTACGAAAGGTGAATCAAGCCTAGGCGGCAGCGGCCTTCGGGCGCGCGCCGGCTCCGCCGGCATCACGCCCGCCGACCGCCCCCGCTGCGGGCTTCGCCCGAATTTCGAGATCGACCACTTCCAGAAAACGCACCTGGACAAGCTCCGCGACACGGTTGGGGCGCTCTTTGCCGTCGTTGCCGGTATAGGTACCGTCATTGACCACAAAGGTCTTGAGGCCACCCACGGAAAAGACATAGCGCTCTTTCTCGCGCAGCTTTTCCGCCAGCGGAGTCTGGCCTTCCGTCAGGTTCGCCCAGTCCTGATGCTGGTACCTGCGCCCGTTGGCCTCGATTTCGACCGAGGTCTGCACCGAATAGACCGTTTGGCCGTTCTGCTCCTTGACAAAGGACTTGTGGTTGAGGCTAACCACTTCCCCGGCGAGTAAAAGGCCCTCGACGGGCTTCTCTTTGCCCATCTGGCCGGTTGCGGGCTCGATAAAATACTTATCAAGCAACTCTTTGCTGATCTTCTGCGAACTCTGTTTTTCGTCTGACATAAGGCGTTAGGATTTTAGTGTTTCTTACGATTGCGTGATAGGGCGCGACAAGGTGGCGGTACACGGTAGCCGCCACCCAGATGCGCCCGAAGAGTGTTTGCGCGGTGCAGTCCAGTTCATAGGCCCGCATTTGCACGCCGTGAGAATTGCGCTTGATGACCGTGACCTTGCGTTTCCACTGGTCAAGGCGTTCACCGATGGTGATGCTTTCGGTCTGTTCGCGCTCGGAGGTGTCGCCGTCGTCGTCGGATGGGTCGTTGTCCTCTGGCTCAAAAATGCCGCGAGTCTGCACGAAGCGGATACGCTTGTATTTCTTCATCCACTCGGGAATCTCGGTGCCCGGCTTGAAGACGTATTTAAATTCATACTCGCCAACGTAGACCCCGCGACCGCGACGCTCTACGCGCTCAATATCGGTACCTCCGAGGCCCCAAGCGCGTTGCAGCAATTGCCAGGGCAAAAAGCGCCGGGTATCAATCAGTAGATGCCAGTGCGTCCACTCGGGGGAGTCGGGGTGACATTCGAGTTTCCACAGCCAGCGATCGAAAACAAACCCGTGACGCTTGAGGTATTCAAACATGCGCCGGATGCGGTCTTTGCCCGCGAGGTAGCCTGATTCGGGATCCCAGTCAAAAAGCTCGCGGTCCAGTGTCAGCGTGACAAATAACCAGTTGGTAAAATCTACCGGCAGGCCGCGCCGTTTCATGTCATCATGGACGAGACGTCCGCCACCTTCGCAGAGGTAGCTCTTTGCCCGGTACGGAACGACTTCAACCTCTGTATTGTGGACCGGCTCTGTATCCGCCAGAGCATGACAAAGTTCCTCACGCACGTACTCACCGCGAATGCGGGCAGTATCAAAAGGATCGTAGGTGTCTTTGGGTTGCTCGGGAGGAAAACGCCATTTGAGCACGCGAGCACGGCGGGCCGCTTTCTCCTGATCGGCTTCCAGCTTCGCCACCGGGTTTGACCGTTGCGAAGGGTGGAGCAGGGGGCTTTGACGGAGCTTCTTGCTCATGCGGAGGCATCCTTTTTGGCTTTGGGAAAACCCGCCGAAAAGCGGTAAGCAACACAGTCAGCTATGAAACGGGGCTCTCCAAATAACTGCCGTGACGTGAAGAGGGGCAGCGATGTTGAGCCAGCAATGCAGAAGCGCTGCACGAGAGCAGAAGAAACGGAAAGCAGGCGGGAGGTTCCGCCGTGCAAGTGGGTGGATGGCGGGAGGCTGCCGGGGAGGTTCCCGGTTTCACCTCGGAAATCCAAAACAGTAGAGGGTGAGCACGCCTGCGGCATGCTCAGGGTGGGGACTGGCTGAATACAGCCAGTCAAGCCGGGGATGGCGGGAAATTGGCTTGGGGAACAAGCAGAAGCTTGTTCAAGAGGGCCGGGAAAGGTGAGGGTGGCAAAGCGGAAATCGCCGCCACGACAACGGCGCGAGGGTTGAGGGGTGAGGCAAGGCGTGCTCATGCCTCACCCCCGTTACCACTTGCAGGAGGGACCGAACCCCGCCCGCTGAAATCCTCAATGGGAAGTAACAAAATTTCGGTTTCGATGGCCGAGAGTAATTCGTCCCGCATGGCGTCAAGCGCGAGTTCGCCCGCGACACCAAAAGAACAGCGCAAACCGCCGTGGATCAATTGCACCTGGGCACGTAGAGCGCACAAGGCCGATAGGGCACAAGGCGTGCTCATAACTGTTCCTCCGCAGCCCGCAGAATAAAGCCGTTAAGGATGTCCATTGCGTGTTCGACACCCGTAGAAACGCCGTGCCAGTAATCAGAATCACAAGGGTGCGAATTCGCACGCTCGCGGAAATCATCACGGCTCTCGACTAACGATTTTAGTAGCGCGTCAAGCGGAAGCGTTAACGTCGGAGTCTTCACGCTGTGGCCTTTCCCTTGAGGATGCGCCTGACGATGAGACGACGACCGCTGCGCACGACCTTGTAGCGCTCACCGCAGGCATTGCGCAATTGGCGTGCGTAATGATCCAAAAACTGAGGCTCGCAAGTGAAACTAGCACGGAACACTAAGCCGCCATCACTTACGATGAGACGCCAGCCATGTAGAATTTGAGCTGTAGGAGTCGGCATATAAAAGCCATGCGCAAGAAGTGCTTTCTGCAAAGCTTTGGTTTCATCGGTGGTGTTCATTTTCGGTCCCTTCGGTTTGTGTGGTTTTCGTTGCCTTAGTGGCCAAGTGTGATACTTGGCATCAAAGTTATGACTGCCCTTGAAGAAATAGCCCTGCGCTGGCGGATTATCCTAATTGGAATGTCTGTTGCCATCGTCCTGCTTAACGTGGCTTTCTGGATGTGGTTCATCCCCGCATTGCGTGAATGGCTGAAACGGCTCATCAAGGAGGCCATCCGGGAGGCATTGGACGCCAGAGACAGAGGCGAACCAACAGAGAGGAAGCCCTGGTATTGAGGCTTTTCTATGGAATCCAGTTTTCTTGCTATGGCTTGCATCGGCTTTATACGCCTTTAAGATTTAATGGCTTTTAAAGCCGAGTAAAGGCATTTGACTTTTTCCAAGGCATCTATAAGCCTTGCTGAAACTATGTCAGGACAGATGGGTAAGGACTCCGCCTTGCTGGGCGTGGTTGTCTCGAAAGAAATGAAAGCGAAGATACAAAAGGTAGCCAAAAAGGAAGGTCGTTCGGCCTCCAATTGGATTCGCTTTCACATCGAGAAACTACTTGAGCAGCACGGCGCTAAGGGCTGACCGCTAAAGGGACTCAGGTCCATAGCGGATTTTTAAATACCCCCGACATTTCGCACAATAAACATTACGTCTAGTTTTTGATGGGCGATTTCTTATGCCTGCGGCATCCTTCCCCGCGAGCCTTAAGCCGTTTTCTTTGAACGGTTTGCGGACTCGTTAGCTACAAGTTCTTCAAGCTTGAGTGACACCCAGTTTGAAATCGTGCGCTTGTCCTCCTTAGAGAATTGCACGATCTGAGCCTTCACTTCGCGAGGCAGAACGATAGACATACGGTCCGAATTTGGGCTGAGCTGATTCGGCATGATAATGAAGGTATCTTATACCCTTTCACGGTGGAGTCAATTTCGTTTACAGGTGTATTCACCTTCCTATAGGTTCCGAATGCACAAGGGTTAATAAACCTGCTCAAGACATAACCACTCAAACCAAAGGCTCCAAAATGGACGAAGCAGCAATCATCAAGTACCGCCTTGAAAATACGCTACGCAGGCTAGCACGTGAAATTGAAGCTTGGACTGAGCTTTCCCAAAGGCCGGAAAACAAAGACGTCAAGTTATGGTGTGAAGGTCACGCTGATGCGTACAGGGATATGCTTGCTGATTTTCAGCGTACCTATGGTGAATTCAAGGGAAAGGTCTCAGCGTGAAGGCTCGGACGCTAACGCTTCCGCTTGACGCGCTACTAAAATCGTTAGTCGAGAGCCGCGATGATTTCCGGGAGCGTGCCAATTCGCACCCTTGTGATTCTGAGTACTGGCACGGCGTTTCTACGGGTGTTGAACACGCAATCGACATACTTAACGGCTTCATTTTGCGAGCTGCGGAGGAACAGTCATGAAGCGCCGCCTCAAATTCCCCAAGGGGGCCAAGGGCCGACGTTCACTAGCTCGCCTTCGGCAGCGTCGTTTTGAATGTAACTTCTCAGCCGAATTCCGCGAATTTACGGCGCTCTTGATGCCTTTAGCTATGGCTTTCACTGCATTCAGTGCAGCGCGTAGAGTCATTGCCAGCCTAGACAAAGACTTTCCTGTACAGGAACCGGAGCGAATGGAAGGGAGCGGGAAATGAGTGGTATCAATCCCGCTCCCACTCGCCGTTTGCCGCGCATGTTCATGCGTTCAGAACCTCGGGACTGCACGGTCTGTTTTGTCGTGACATCCCGCGAGCGCCAGCGGCTAAAGGCCCTAGCCTCCTCTCAAGGGACCACCGTTTCCGCGCTCTGCGCTGAAATCATCACAGCAAGGCTTTTCGATGAGTAGCGTTGCTCCCCATCGGCTCAGAGGTCGGGGGCGGGCGTGCACGCCGTCCGCTCCTGCCTCCCATCGTAAGTACCAGCGCGGCCCTAGGTTCGTCGCTGTAGTTCGTCCACGTATCCGAAAAATCACTACACGTTATGTTGCCCTTTGAAATCTCGGACTTCTTGCAAGGCGTCAGCGTCTGGCTGGCCTTCTATGGTGCGGCGTGGTGGTCGCAAGTGATTGTTCGCTTTTTCTGGCGGGTGTTTGACGCAGCGTCGGACATTCCGTCCTAACCCAAACCAAGAGCAGACATGAAGAACTGGAAAAACAAGATCATCGCCGGTGGCCTCGTCATGGGGAGCACCGTTGCCGCACGCGCCGAAATTGACTTTTCGGCTTTGCAGACCGGTATCACCAGCGAAATCCCTGGCATCATCGCCGCCGGTATGGCGATTGCCGGTGCGGCTGTGCTCCTCATGGCGGCCCCCAAGGGCGTCCGCTTCATCAAGAAGATGTGGGCGGCCATTGCCGGCTAATCAATCGAGGCTGGGGGTCGGGCGAGAGTCCGGCCCCTACCCTTACCCCTGTTCCACATGGACGAAATCCAACTCCTACAGGAAATCCTAGGCCAGATGCAGGCGCTTAACGCTCAAATGCGCGTCGCGTTAGAGTCACAGGTTGCAGCTGTCGTAATCCTGATTTGGGCCTTGTTCTGGTCACAACAGCGCTAGTAATGAAACGCCTAATCCTCATAGCTTTGCTTCCGCTTTTCGCTTCGGCTTCTCAAGCCTTTTACTATGAGGGCCGGGCTAACTACAAGACGGGTAGCTCTGGTGCCACGACAGACCACAAGACCGGAGGTGCAAGCTTCTCGGTCGGTGACGGTGGGGAATGGAGCTACACCGCGAATTCGTCTTTCGTGCTCCAGTTGCACACGGTGTATGTCTATGCCGACAGCAGTAAGGCGACTCTTTTGTCCTCAGGTGGCACAAGTGGCAGCTTTGTTGCTGCGGACGGCCTGACAGTCTCTTGGACTACGGATCAAGTCACGGATAAGAAGTACGTAATCACCTTCAGAGGAACGGCTACGGGCGATCCAGACCCCGATCCTGACCCTGATCCGGAGCCATCAGAAGCCCTGTATTTTCACAACGCCGAAACGGGGGAAATCTATAATGGCACGGATGAGCCGCAGACCTATATTTACAGTATCGTCCACGAAGACGGCACGGTAGAGACCGGAGAGGTTACCTTGCAGCCGGGCGAGAGTAAGACGATCCACGGCGGCAGTCGTCTTGACCCGTATTCAATGAGCGTTTGGAAAAAGAACTCTGACGGGACTTTGACAAAGGTGGGTGATTACGCCTCTAGTACGAGCGAGTCAGACGGCGAAACGCCTATCAACTCTTCCCCCACAGTCAAAGGTAGTGACGGCTCATCAACATCCACGCTTTCCCCGGGCGATAAGGGCCGGGCTGATGCCTCGGGGGCGAGCACTGATACGACGATTCAGGAGACGAATTCCGAAGCTCGACACCAAGAACAGCTAGAGCAAGAGCGCAAGATTGCCCAGGCTGAGAAGGCGGAACTTGAACGCATCCGGCAGGCGGTTCGCGAGAGCGCAGAAGCGGCTAAGGACGTGGCTAAATCTATCGGTAAGTCTGGTGATGGATCGGGCGTCTCAGCTGACGGCGACAACTACCCCGAGGGGCCAGAATGGGGCGAAGGTGACACCGAAGAACTAGACGGCATCGGCGGCATGGTGGACCGCATCATTAATTCATTGCCGTCCCTAGAGGCTCTGCCCGTCGTCAGTGGGCGCAACTACACGTATGAGATAAACGGCGGTGATTTCCACGGTATGGACCTGAATTTCACCTTTGACCTAACGGCCCATCGTCAAGTCATCGAATTAGTGCGCATACTGGAGGAAGCTATCGTATTAGTGATGTTCGTCATAGCGTGCGTGAATCTCATCCGTGGAGGGTTCGCATCATGAGCATTCTTGGGCTTCTTGAAGACTTGCTAGGATGGGTGCAAAAGCTCTCAAAGCCGATGCAGCTACTCTTTGCGCCGATCATTGGTTTCCTGACCGCCTCTTACGCCATCATTGCGTATACTATGGCGATGCTGAATAAGCTCATCCTGTGGATTGACGAGCGTGTAGCCGGTATGGATTTGACGGTTGGCAATCACCATCTGGATTCGGTTGCGTCTGATTTCTGGGTGTCGGTCAACACCTTTGTTCCGCTCGATCTGATGTTCGCATTAGGAACGATCCTGTTAGCACTTCGCGGCGTTATGGCTGTCGTTCGCATCGTTAAATCCTTCATTCCGACTATCGCCTGATGAAAGACGCAATCTTTAGAGTCTTTGCCGGTACGCTCGGTAGTTATAAGTCCTATCACGGCGTTGTAGAGGCTATGGAAACCCTTGAGCGCGGCGGCATCGTCATGACGAATATCGAGCTCCGTTGGCAGCGTCTCAAGTACTGGTTCGAGGACGAAAAAGACCTGTTGCTCGATGATCGCCAGTATGTGCACATTGACCCCGAAAGGGCTTCGTCGTTCGTTGATCTGCTCGTGAAAGGTGAGCGAGACAAGCCCAATAAGCTCATCATTGACGAGGCGGGCCTGCACCATAACACGATGGACAAGCGCCAGATGGACCGCGCGGTTCTGGAAATGATCGTCCACGCTCGAAAGCTCCACATTGATACGGTTTTCATCGCTCACCACTTCACGGAGATTTTGGCGCAGATCCGCAACAAAGCGCAAAGTGTCTTATGGTTCCGAGATCTCCAGAAGATGAAATGGCTAGGCATAGGTTTGCCGATTCCGGCTTACATCTTCGCGGAAGTAGACGCCCGTAATCCGAAGCTGAAATATGATTCAGCGTTCCGCTGGAAACGTAAATTCATCTACAAGCTTTATGTCTCCCATGACATACAGTCGAAAGCCTTAGAGGTTATCCGCTCCGCGCCTCAAATCGAGGTCAAGAAGGTCGAACACGCGGTGACGAAAGCTGACACCGTGCGCCGCTCTGCCCGTCGTTGGGTGCGCCGTTTAGCCTTTGGCGGTTTGATGGCCGGGGCCGGAGCGCTCTTTGCCGGTCAGGGCGAGAGCGAGCCGGTAGCGGCCCCCGTCTCTCCTGTCGCAATTAGCCAGGCAGAAACCGCCGCGGCGGTCGATCAATCCGTGACTCTAGAGCCTGTACCCGAAAAACCGGATCGCACGATAAAGGCTTTCACGATCCAAGGTCGCGCACGCATGTTAGATCCGCAGAGAGCGGATCAGGTCGGTTATTGCACGTTTGATTTCGTGTCTTTGCGCCTCGGTGACGGTCGAGTTATCCGCGAGACGCATCCTGACTTTGGCGGCTTCCGCAGAGCGGACAATACCGCGCTGATAGCGGGCGAGGTCTTTACCTATGTGCCCGTCGTTGAAAATTTCCCGGCTGATGAGCAGCAGGGCCAAAAACAACCAAACAATAAAATACTAAAATATAATGAAGCACTTAGTAATCCGTGAAGAGAACATCGAGGTCCAGCACTCCGGCGAATCCGTGAAGGATGGCCGCAAATACGCGGCCTCTATTATGGTCACCATCGCCGCTAGCGGCTTTGACTCGCAGTTGTCCTTTATGGCTCCGGCCACGCTCGAAGCGCTGAAGCTTATGGGGATCGAAACGCCCGGCTCCAAGGCCCGCCATAAGGTCAAGGAGGCCATTTGGGTGATCGCGCCGGGATTCGGCCAGAAGAACTTCGCGAAGATCCGCGCCGAAAGCCTTCAGAAGTTCGACGCGAAGCCCTACGCCGAGAATCCGCTGGCCGCTGCCTGATGGCCCGCGTACATCGCAGTTTTTGCGGAGAGGTCGGGCCGTCTGGTCCGGCCTCTCTGTCTTCCGGCTCTGCCGTTGCCCCATCCAATAGAGGCCACCAGCCGAAGGCGGGTCTCCCGTCATCACCGACTGACCTAGCTTCAGCTAGGTCCCCTGGCTATCTACTGTTTTATCCCCCACTGAAAAAGCTGTACTCAGCTTTTGCTCACCCTTGGCGGCATCGCCGCCAAGACCATAGAGGGTTTTGTCCCGCTGGCGGGGCCGCATCGCGGCCCCTCATGAGGCAAAGCCTCATCATCGTGTTTGCAAGGTGCAGCCGGTGGCTAAGTCGCCCCGGAGAAGCTGCGTTGGCGGGCTCAACTAGCCCGCGCAGCTTCGCAGGATTAGGCGACGAAATAGCGAACTATCCAAGGGCGCTCCCTGCCCTTGCACTCTTCGCCCTGCCCTATGCCCCGAAGACGCGCCAGAGGAGCCGTAGAATGCCTGATTTCGGCCTCGCTGTCCCGCATGCCAACGAAAAAACCCGATCTGCGCTCACAGACCGGGTTTCAACAAATAGAAAATCTAGGAGAATTTTCGATGCAAAGCCCTGTACATTCTCGAACGAATGTCAAGTCTCGAACGAAAACGAGCGGCGCAGATTTTGCCGCAAGTGCGCCTCCGGCGCACGCGGCAAAATCGCCCGCCGCTCTTCCTTGTCTAGAAACAAACAACTCAATCCAAAGCTACAGGCCGACAGCGCAAAAAGCCTCCAAATTGATCATTGCTGAAGCTGTCCTGGAGCTAATCCAAATCGAAGGAATAGAGACAATCCTGTTCGGTACCCTGACGTTTCCTAAACCTGTCACCTTGAAGGAAGCTCAAAAGGCGTGGAATAGTGCTGCCAGCAACGCTATTCGGCCAGCTATCCTTAAGGGATGCCGGATATTGGAGCCTCACAAGTCTAGACAGCCGCATTACCATCTGGTCATTGCAACGGGTCAAGACGTGCGCCGGGGCTTCGATTTTGACGCTTACCAAGAGGCCAGAGCGCATCATTGGGCCTCGGCCGAGGGGCGCAAAGCGACTCGTATCTATGGGGCAAGTGCCAACGATGAGTTGCGGGAATGGTGGACATTCTTCCGGCGTCTGGAACGGTTCGGCTTTGGTCGTAGTGAAGCCGTACCGATTTACAAGGCAGGCGAAGCGGCAGCAGAATACGCAAGCAAGTACGTATCCGACCTAGATAGGCCGATTGAGTTTCGGGGCGCTCGTCTATATGCTCCTATCAACTGGAAGCCGTCAACTAAGCGCGGGTTTGGTTTCGTTGAGTCAGGCCGGGCTTGGCGGCTTGCGGTCGCAAAGATCGCACAAGATCTAGGTTTTACCTCAGAGGCGGACTTTCGCCGGGAGTTCGGCTCTAACTGGGCTTGGGGATTGCGGGGTACTATTTTCAGCATTGCCCAAGACATCAAGGCAGAGCATAGCCAACGTGCCCAAAATGAGGCAACTTGAGTTTGAGTTTGTGCAGCGACCCAAGGTCCTGTTTTTGGTGCGACGCCGTACCCGCATGGGCGAAGTCATAAAGGTTTCCGTTCTAGCGGATAAGCCGGAGCATTTCTTTGTGACGCGGTACAAGTCAGAGGCTCGTTTGATAGCGCGTTGGCTTGCTTCCTGCATCAAAACCGGGCATATTTTGGTCTGGATCGGTAAAGATTGGGGAATTTCTCCCCGGCTTCCGGTGTGCATAAGATAAGCTTCGCTTATGGGCAAAGCCTACGGATTCAAAAAGCCGTTGACCGTAGGGGCACTACCCCAGCCCGACTAGGCCAGACAGACTAAACATTATGCCTATATTGTTGGGCGGGATCTGCGGACCCATGAAGTGCGTCCTCTCCCCTTTGTTTTTGACGGTTGGGGCTTGGGGTTCCAAGCTCTGATGAAACATTTATGGATTCACCACTCTTTCCCTGGCTCGAAAAACGTCATGCCGGTGTCCTGTTGCACCCGACTTCCCTGCCTGGAGACCTTGGCATCGGGCAACTCGGGCGTGAAGCGCGAAGACTCGTCGATTTTCTGGCGGCGGCCGGAATACGTTACTGGCAGCTTTGTCCAATGGGGCCAACCGGGTATGGTGACTCGCCCTACCAGTGTTTTTCCTCCCATGCCGGAAATCCCTATCTAATCGACCTGCAAGCTCTGGTCGGTTTCGGGTTGCTCAAGGACAGCGAACTGAAGCCTCTGCGGCAACTCCCCCACGAGTATGTGGACTATGGTAGTCTTTATCAGCGTTTTTGGCCTATTCTCGAACTCGCCTGTCAGCGTTATGGTGCCAAACCTGAGGGACTGTCCGGCTACGGGTCTTATGTCGAGTTTTGCGAAAAAGAGGCTGATTGGCTTACCCCTTATGCCGCTTTCACGGCTTGCAAGGCTCATTTTAAGGGAAAGCCGTGGTTTGAATGGCCGAAAAAGCTCTGCACCTACCGGGGGTTCCAAAAAAGCGATCTGGCTCAAGCGCTTGATTCCCAGATGGATGCCGTTCGCTTCACTCAGTATCTGTTTTTTGCCCAGTGGCGACAACTGCGGGCTTACGCTGCCGAGAAGGGCGTCGGCATTATCGGAGATGTACCGATTTTTGTCGCATTGGACAGCGCTGATGTCTGGACCCGACCCGAGCTTTTCCAGCTCGGTAAGGACGGGCAACCGACCGCTGTGGCGGGAGTCCCGCCGGATTATTTTTCGCCGCTGGGACAGCTTTGGGGAAATCCCCTCTTTGACTGGGAGCAGCATAAAAAGGACGGCTACGCCTGGTGGATTCAACGATTGGAGGCGAATTTCAGGCTCTACGACGTCGTCCGGCTCGACCATTTCCGGGGCTTTGAGTCCTACTGGTCCATTCCCGCCGGGGCCAAGGATGCCCGGGGCGGAAAATGGGAAGCGGGTCCGGGGCTGGACTTTTTCCGGGCGGTGCAGAAAGCCATCCCCGAGGCAAAGCTGATCGCGGAGGACCTGGGTGACATCACCCCCGAGGTGCGTGCCATGCACACGGCCACCGGCCTGCCGGGCATGGCGATTTTGCAATTCGCGTTCGGCTCGGGGCCGGAAAACCTTTACCTGCCCCATAACCTCTCCCGCAACAGCGCGACCTACCCCGGGGTCCACGACAACGACACGACGCTGGGCTGGTATCGCTCGGCCGACGGGGCGACCCAGGACCACTTCCGGCGTTACTTCGGCGTGGACGGTTCGGTGCCGCAGTGGGACTGCGTGCGGGCCGCCTACCGCTCGGTCTCGCGGCTGGCGGTGATCCCGATGCAAGACCTGATGAACCTCGGCTCGGAGGCCCGGCTGAACCGCCCCGGCGAAGCCGCCGGCAACTGGCAATGGCGCTACCATGCCGAGCAACTCGACACGCTCTGGCGCGGGAGCGCAACTTACCTGCGCGGGCTGGCGGAGCTCTACGGACGGCTGGAACCCGAGGATACCAGCTCCAAGTAGATTTTAGGGTGAAGCTTCGTCCCCTTCACGAGAACGGCAACCTTCAAACCGGAAGATTATCAAAGGCGCGAACAATGCCTGCCGGCTTTATGCCACCCTGCTCCTGCTGATGATCGTCGGCGGTTGCCGCGGCGATTCCCAAGTGAGGCTTTCGGCGGAGCAGCAGGCGGCCATTGTCCGGGAAGCTGAGGCGATTTTTACGCGTGAGCATGTAGCGAAACTCGAATACACGAAGCGGCTCATGCCCGACGCCAATATCTCGCCCACGCTTACCGCCCTCGGCGCTGAGCGTGTCTGGCTAAAGCCGACGGGGCTGTATGTCCGCATGGAAGACGGCTTTGTCAGCGAACGGGGGTACTATATTCCTGCACCGACTGTAGATCAAGGGAGTCTCAGCCCGCACACCGACCCCTCGTATATCAAAGTCGCTGAAAATCTTTATCAGTACGAGTACCGGTAGCGGGCCGGGGCGCACTCGTTCAGCCCTGCATAAAGCTGAGATAGTAGCGCAGTTCGCCGATGGACTCGCGGATGTCGTCGAGGGCGCGGTGGGTGCCCTTTTTGGAAAAGCTTTTGCCGTAGCAGGTCTGGAAGACGACCTTAAAGCTGCTCACATCGAGCATGCGGTAGTGCAGCTTTTGGGAAAACTTCGGCAGGTAGCGGTCCACGAATTTACGGTCCTGGCCGATGGAGTTACCCGCCAGCAGGACGGGGTCCGGCCCGAAGTGCGCGGCGAGCGTGTCGAGGAGTTTTTCCTCCAGCTCGTCCTCGCCGATGCCGCTGGCCACGCGGTCCACGAGGCCGCTTTCGGTGTGCGTTTTTTTACACCAGTCGTTCATGGCGGCCAGGGTCTCCGGCTCCTGATAGATGGCGGTGTCGTAGGTCGCCAGTTCGTTAAAATCCTTGTCGGTCACGATCCAGGCCGCCTCCAGGATGCGGTCGGTTTGCGGGTCGAGTCCGGTCATCTCCAGATCGAGCCAGAAGAAAACGCCGTTGGTGTCGTTTGGCATGGCCGAGGGTTACTCGCTTTCGTTGAAGTTACACAGGGCAAAGGTGTGGATACCGTCCTCGTGCAGCAGTTGCTGCCCGGGAAGCTCGCTCAGGTTGATGATGGCGGCAAAGTCCACGCGTTCGGCGCCGAGGCGCCGCATGAGCCGGATTGCTGCCAGGGCGGTGCCGCCAGTGGCCAGCAGGTCGTCAATCACAAGCACCCGTTGGCCGCGGATGGTGTCGGTGTTGTGGACTTCAATCGTAGCCTGGCCATATTCGAGCGTGTAGTTTTCGCTCAAGGTCTCGGCGGGGAGCTTACCCTTCTTGCGGACGAGCACGAGCGGCAGGCCCAGTTCATAGGCCAGCGCCCCGGCCAGGACGAAGCCCCGGGCATCAATACCGGCCAGGCAGTTCAGGTCGCGTTCACGTGCCCAGCCAACGAGGCTCTTGATGACGGCGCGGAAGCAGTCGGCGTTTTCAAAAAGCGTGGTGACGTCGCGAAAATTAATGCCCGGCTTGGGCCAGTCACGAATGGTCCGGATATTTGACTTTATTGCCTCTTCGGTCATGGATGCTTCCAGAAAAAAGCTTCCCACCCGCATGACAACCCAAATCCCATGCCTTCGTCAATGAACTCCCATTCGCAAAAAAGCTTCCTGCGCACAGAAGTCCGCGCCCGTCGCCGGGGAATGCTCTGGCAGGAGGTCGAAGCTGCCAGTGGCGATATCTGTGCGCGGGTCAACGGACTGGCCGCCTGGCGCGAGGCGCGCACCGTCTGCGCCTACCTCTCGCTGGGTAACGAAGTCTGCACGCACGCGCTGGTCGGTGGCGCGGTTTCGGATAAAGTGATTCTCGCGCCCAAGTCGCACGACGGCGGCCGTATGAGCTGGCACCGTTTGCGTGATTGGGAGTCGCTCGCGCCGGGGATGTTTGGCATCCTGGAGCCGCCCGAGTCCGAACCGGCGGTCGAGCCGCCGTGCCCCGATCTTGTGCTGGTACCGGGACTGGCCTTTGACCGGCTGGGGCACCGTCTCGGGCACGGAGGGGGTTACTACGATCGCTTCCTCGCCGGTGTCTCTGGGGTAAAGGTCGCCCTCGCCTACTCCTGGCAGATCCGGGGCGACATCCCCTATGAACGCCACGACATCTGCATGGATGCCATCGTCACCGAGCGGGAAGTCATTTCTGTGCGCACTTCGCGTCTGTAGCTTTTGGCCGGAGGACAGGGCTTGCCATCGCGGCTGGAGCGGTCAAGGGTTTGCGCCTTACCCACCCTTTTACTTCCTCCGTCATGATGAAAAAAATCCACACAGACAATGCCCCCAAAGCCATCGGCCCTTACAGCCAGGGAATCGCCATCGAGGGGTGGTTTTACAGCTCCGGGCAGATTCCGCTCGGGTTGGACGGTCAGGTCGTCGGCGACGACATCGAGACACAGTCCGAACAGGTATTCGCCAACCTGCGGGCTGTGCTGGAGGCCGCAGGTTCCTCGCTCGGACAGGTGGTCAAGACGACCGTTTTCCTTAAAAATCTGGAAGACTTCGCCAAGCTCAACGCTATTTATGAAAAAGCCTTCGGCGACCACAAGCCGGCCCGCTCCTGCGTGCAGGTAGCGCGCCTGCCGCGCGACGTGCTGGTCGAGATCGAAGTCATCGCCCGCCAGGGATGAAGCTTTTTGCTTAAAGTGGTTAAGTATTAAAGTCCGAAGGGCTCCCTTTACCCAAGTTCCCAGAAGGTAACCTCGGAAACGGCGTAGTCCCAGGAGCGGCCGCTGCGGCGCAGGGCGAGCGGCAGGTTGACCGGTTCGCGGGCTTCGCGGAATTTCGTCAGGGCGGCGGCGAGGCCGTCGCGGGTGCTGACGTTTTCGCCGGTCGCGTCCTTGTAGCCGCCGATCCAGTTCTCCTTTTTTGTCTGGTCCGTGCGCCACTCGTTTGTGCAGGCGATGACGAGCAGCCCACCGGGATTGAGCCGTTCATGGACGGCAGAAAGGAACTTCGCCGGGTCGTAAGAGCGCTCCAGCAGGTTCGTTACGAGGATCAGGTCAAAGCCCCGGTAAAGGTCTTTCATGTTGGCCAGATCGGCCTGCATGAACTCGACCTTGCCGCGCGAGCCGTCGAGCCCGAGGTCTTTCAGGTTCGCCTGCCGGAAATCGAGCAACTCGCCCTCACGGGGAATTTCCCACTGGGTGTAGCCCTTGTCGGTCATCTCCACGCCGATGCGGATGGTGCGGGCGGTCGGGTCGAGCGCGAGGACGGAGTCGAACTCCACCGCCAACTCGAAGGCCGTGCGCCCGACCTTGCAGCCGATTTCCATGGCCTTGCCACGGGGGCGACCCTGCACAGCGGCGAGGCATACCTGAGCGAGCTTTTCGGGGAAATTCTCCAGCCCGAGCGCGTCGGGGCCGTAGTGTTGCTCGCAGTACGGGACCACGTCGGGGTCGGTCTCGTAGCGGTCGTCGGGGATGACTACCTCGGCCTCGGCCTCGACGTAACGGAAGCCCGCGTGCTGGTAAAAGTGCCGCCGGAAGGCGTAGCGCGACTGGCGGGTGGCCTCGTTGCCGGTGGATATCCACGAACCACCCTTGATCAGGTTGTGCTTGGTGTCAAAGGTCGGGGTGGAAAAGTCGTCATAGAGCGGGTGGACCTCGAAGCCGGGCAAGCCCGCGATGGGCGTCTCGGTATGTTGCCAGACATTGCCGAGGATGTCGTAAAAGCCGTGCCCGAAGCCGTGCCGATCCACCGGGACGGAGGAGGCGGCCTCCTCCAGATTGAGGTTGCCGGGGGTCTTTTGCCAGGCGTCCATGTCGGGCGTTCCGGTGTGGTCGAGCAGGCGGACCCACTCCTCCTCCGTCGGCAGGCGCACGGGCTGGCCAGTGCGGGCGGCTTTCCAGTTGCAGAAGGCTTTTGCCTCCAGGTAATTCGTCTCCACCGGCCAGGACCAGGGCATGTCAATCTCCTCCAACATGCAGCGCAGGCGGTAGGAACCATCGTCGCCGTGCCGCCAGAAGCGCGGCATCCCGCGCCCCTCGTAGGTGGCCCAGTGCCAGCCCTCGTCGGTCCAGAGGTCGCGGTTCGTGTAGCCGCCGTCCTCGATAAACTCCAGAAACTCGCGGTTGCTGACGAGGTACTTCGACGCCTTGAAAGCAGTCACTTCCGTTTCGCGGTGGCCGTACTCGTTGTCCCAGCCGTAGAATTTTCCGTGCTCGCGGGATTTGCCCAAAACGACTTCGCCGCCGGGCACGTCAAGCAGTTCGTTGGCGGGCGGCGCGGTGTCGAGCCGGGCCGGTTCCCAGGCCGGGTGCTTCTGGACTAGGTCGAGCGGGAGCTGGCGGATGAGCACGGACGAGGTTTCCAGGTGGATGCGCTCGTGCTCGATCCCCATGAGGATGATCCAGAACGGGCTGCCCCAACCGATGGGTAGCGTGAGCGGCAGCGACGTGATCAAGCCGTCAATGGCGGCGCGGGCCTTGTCGCGGTACGCCTTGACCGCCTCGGGCGTCGGCCACTCGTAGTGGGCCTCGTTGAGGTCGTCCCAGCTCATTTCGTCCACGCCGATGGCGCAGAGCGATTCGAGTTTGGGGTCGAGCCGGTGGTCGAGGATTTTGCCCAGCACGAGCTTGTTGATAAAAAAGACCGCCGTGTGGCCGTAGTAGAAAATCAGCGGATGGCGCAGCGGGTCGGCCCGGGTGGTGTAGGCTTCGGGGCTGGCCAGCGTCTCAAAGAGCGCCTCGTAGGCATCGTAGGTGGCGTGGAAATAGCTGCGAATTTCCTCGCGTTTGGCTTCGGGGTCGCCGGTGTCGAGGCGGGGTGAATACGGACGGGCGAAGTCGAGCGTCTCGGCGGAATAGAGAGTAGGCATGGTCGCTGAGGGATTAAAATGATACGATGACCTACTACCCTACCCAATCCTCCGGCCCTGACAACCCGGAGATTTATTTTCTTTGCGTCGGCTGAAACAACCGAACCTCACTGCGGGATTGATAAAATCCTTAACAGAAAGGCCGGAAAGAAGGGAATATGCGTTTTCCACTCCTTTACGTCCTTCCCGATCTTCCTGTTAAATCTTTTCTTTTATCAAAATGGCATAAGAGATCAGAGATCGGTGGCGTAGGGCAGCCACTTTTTGATGACTTTGCCCAAGTCGCCCGAGCTGCGAAACTCCATCAAAAAGGCGTTGGCCTGGTCGAGCAGTTCGGAGTCGTCCTTGCGGACGGCCCAGGCCAGGTACTCCTCGCTCAGCGAGACCACCATCGGGCTCAGGCCGTTGCTTTCGTTTTCCGAGGCCATCCACCAGATGATGGGCGAGTCGTCGATAAACATGTCGATCTTGCCCGCCACGAGGTCGGGAAGCGCGTCTTCGGCGTTTTTATACGGCACGCGTTCGGCGTAGATGAAATTCTCCTGCACGAAGAGGTCGCCGGTCGTCCCGGACTCGACCCCCACCTTGCCCTT
Organism: Ruficoccus amylovorans; assembly: GCF_014230085.1. Classification (NCBI taxonomy): domain Bacteria; kingdom Pseudomonadati; phylum Verrucomicrobiota; class Opitutia; order Puniceicoccales; family Cerasicoccaceae; genus Ruficoccus; species Ruficoccus amylovorans. The sequence continues at coordinate 168,294 of NZ_JACHVB010000020.1, forward strand.
GGCGTTGAGCAGGGCGAGCGTGTTGGTGTACTTGTTGAGGTCGGCGCGGCGCACGAGCGGCATCTGGCCGACCTTCATGTACGGCTGGGTGAAGTTGATCCGGATGGCCCGCATCTCGGTAAAAGACATGCCCGACATGATGATGTCGATCTGGTTGTCCAGCAGCGCGGGGATGAGCTGGTTGAAGGGCATCTGTACGAACACGACTTCACGCCCGAGCTTCGCGCCGAGGGCGCGGGCGGCGTCGGCGTCGATACCGGACACCTTGTCCCCTTGGAGGAAGATGATGGGCGGGCCGCTCGGGTTGACCCCGACCCGCAGCGTTTTCACTGACTTGGGCTTGGGCTGCTCACCGGCGAAGTCCGGGGCGAGCGGGCCGTTGCCGCCGTCTTTCTGGGTGGCGGCAGCGACAGTTTCCCCGGAGAAGTTCGGCGCGGTCGGGCCGTTGCCGTCCGTCGGCTTAAAGGCAAAGGCCGTCAGCAGGCCGAGAAACAGCAGGGAGAGAAGGCAGGTTTTGAGATGGCCCGTCAGCGGGCGCTTGTTGGAAAATAGCATAGCGGACAATTAGAGGATTGGCGCAGCAATAGCGCAGGGCTTGCGCCGCCGCAATCCTAAAAGCGGCGGCGCAACTCATTGCCCGGCACTGGCTTGGCAAAAAGCCGGGGGCGGATGAAATCAGCTCCCGCTCTGGTACTTGACCTTGATCTGCTCGACGATGGAGGGGTCCGCCAGCGTGGTGATGTTGCCCAGTGGGCGGTCCTCGGCGATGTCGCGCAGGAGGCGGCGCATGATTTTGCCCGAGCGGGTTTTCGGCAGGTCGGCCGAGAAGACGATCTTCTCGGGACGGGCGAATTTACCGATTTTCTCGTCCACCATGGCCATCAGTTCGGTGCGCCAGGCGGCTTCCTCGCCACTGGCCCCGCTGCGGATGATGACAAAGGCGACAAGCCCCTGCCCCTTGATCTCGTGCGGCACGCCGATGACAGCGCTCTCGGCCACCGCCGGGTGCGCCACACAGACGCTTTCCAGCTCGGCCGTGCCGATGCGGTGCCCGGAGACGTTAACCACATCGTCCACGCGCCCGGTGACCCAGATGTACCCGTCTTCGTCGCGGATCGCGCCGTCACCGGGGAAATAATACTTGCCGCCCCACTTGCACCAGTAGGTGTTGACGAAGCGCTCTTCGTCGCCCCAGATGCCGCGCAGCATGCCCGGCCAAGGCTTGCGGATGGCGAGCAGGCCGCGCTCGACCTCGTCGCCATTCTCGTCGATGACGGCGGCGTCGATCCCCGGGAACGGCAGCGTGGCCGAACCGGGCTTGGTCGGGATGGCACCGGGCAGCGGCGTAATCATGTGGCCGCCGGTTTCGGTCTGCCACCAGGTATCGACGATCGGGCAACGCTCGCCGCCGATGACGCGGTGGTACCACATCCAGGCTTCCGGGTTGATCGGCTCGCCCACCGTGCCGAGCAGGCGCAGGCTGGAGAGGTCGTGTTTGGTGACAAAGTCGTCGCCCCACTTCATGAAGGCGCGGATGGCGGTCGGGGCGGTGTAGAAAACGCTGACGCGGTACTTCTCCACGATTTGCCAGAAGCGCGATTCGTCCGGGTGGTTGGGCGCGCCCTCGTACATGACCTGGGTGACGGCGTTGGCCATCGGCCCGTAAACAATATAGCTGTGCCCGGTGATCCAGCCCACGTCCGCCGTGCACCAGTAAACGTCGGCAGGCTTGAGGTCGAAAGTCAGCTTCGAGGTCAGGTAGGTATAGACCATGTAGCCGCCGACGGTGTGCATGATGCCCTTGGGCTTGCCGGTGGAGCCGCTGGTGTAGAGCAGGAAAAGCATGTCCTCGGCGTCCATATCCTCGGCCGGGCACTCGTCCGAAACGCCGTCCACCTGGTCGTGGAACCAGTGGTCGCGGCCCGCCGTCCAGTTGTGCTTAAAGGGCTCACGGTCGCCGTGGCGCTGGATGACGAGCACCTGCTCGACGCAGTCGCACCCGGCGATGCCCTCGTCCACGATGTTTTTGAGCAACAGCTCCTTGCCGCGCCGCCAGGAGCCGTCGGCGGTGATGACGCACTTCGAGCTGGCGTCGAGTACGCGGTCCTTGACCGACTCCGAGGAGAACCCGGCGAAAATGACCGAATGCACGGCCCCGATGCGGGCACAGGCCAGCAGCGCGATGGCCAGCTCGGGGATCATGGGCAGGTAAATGGCAACCGAGTCGCCCTTGCCCACGCCGAGGCCCTTGAGCACGTTGGCGAAGCGGCAGACATCCTTGAGCAGTTGCTCGTAGGTCAGCTCACGGGTGTCGCCCGGCTCGCCTTCCCAGAGGATGGCGGTCTTGCCGCCCTGCCCCGCCTCGACATGGCGGTCCAGGCAGTTGAGGGTGATGTTGGTGCGTCCGCCCTCGAACCACTTGTAAAAGGGCGCATTATCGGCGTTGAGCACGCGGTTCCAGGGCTTCGTCCAGGTCAACTCGCTGGCGATCTCCGCCCAGAAGCCTTCGGGGTCTTCCAGGCTGCGGGCATGGAGCTGGCGATAGGCATCCAGACTGCCAACATGGGCCTGGGACGCGAAGTCCGCCGGCGGGTTAAAGAGACGTTCCTCGGTGGGGGTAAGAGAGTCACTCATAACTAAAATAACTAATGGGGATCAGCCTGTTTAATATTCCTCAAAAGTGCTAGCGGTCAAATGAAAAGTATCTTTCCGCCCTGCTCGACGAACCAGAAGAGTTCACGGGATCGGGACAGAGCTTTCGGTTTGCCATCGGGAGGGCGGCCGCCAGTCTCGGCTCCATGCAGATCAACCGGCTCGCCGTTTCGGAGGTTTCTGGAGACAACCAGACCGGGCGTTTTCACGGGTTGATCCGCGAACTGGCGCGTCACATCCCGCACATCGAGCACATTGTCGGCGGCAAGGGCATGTCCGGCTGGCAGGCGCGGCTGATTAACGGCCTGCCCCACCGCCGCGACAGTACTCAGGAGTGGTGGCGGCGGCAACGCAGCATCTTCGCGTACCGGGCCAAATCCAGGTACGTCGAGGACAAGATCCTCGCCATGAATCCGCGCCCGGACCTGTGCCTGCAAATGCTCCAGCACTTTTGCCCGTTTATGACGTCGCGGCGGCTGCCCTACGTCATCTACCTCGACTACACGATGGCGCAGGCGGCGGAGAACTTTCCCGGCTGGACCCGCGGCCGCAACCGCCTCCAGCTCGCCTGCCACATCCACGACGAAGGCGTGGCCCTGCGCAACGCGCTTCACCTCTTCAGCTTTACGGAAAACACCCGCCGCTACATCATGCGACGTTTTGGCGTGCCGGGCGAGAGAATCACCGCCGTCGGCGTGGGCGGCCCCCACGTGAACAGCGAACCGCGCGCACACCTCGACCCGCTCAAGCTGCTCTACGTCGGGCACGAGTTCGAGCGCAAGGGCGGACGGACGCTTTACGAAGCCTTCACTCGCCTGCGGACCAAGCATCCCGGCCTGAGCCTGACTGTCGTCGGTGACGATGCCGAAGCCCCGCCCGAGGGTGTCATCTGTTTGGGTAAAGTCTCCGACCCGGCGCAGATGAACCGCCTCTACCGCGAGGCTGGAGCCTTTGTCCTGCCCTCGCTCTGCGACCCCTCGCCGCTGGTTATTGTCGAGGCTATGCACCACGGGCTGCCCGTCGTCTCGACGCGCGTGGACGGCATTCCGGAAATGGTGCTGGACGGAAAAACCGGCCTGCTCGTCCCCCCGCGCGACAGCGCCGCGCTGGCCGACGCGCTCGATGCGCTCATCCGCCGCCCCGAGGCCGAGCGCCTCGCCATGAGTCGGGCCGGGCGCGCCCACGCGCAAACGCATTTCAACTGGCAGCGCACCGGCGAGAAAACCTGGGAGGTGCTTCAGCGCCTCTGAACGCACGCTTTCGCGAGAGATTCCGATGGTTTGTTTTTCGAGATAGAGTAATTGTTTAACCTCCTCTAAACAACGCTATGCCTGCGGACTCCACGCTCATTCTCGGCAGTGCCACCGGCTATCGCTTTTCACAGATAGCACACTTTGTCCGCAGCCTGCGCGGCCGCTGGGCCGAGGGAAACCCTTGAGTTTATTGGCGGTTGTCCTCAGGCGAAGGCTGACCGCGCCCTAGGGCCGCTGCCAGCAACTGGTGGCGCACTGGCCGGGACCGGAATAGACTTTTACCGTGATGGCGTGGATGGCCAGTTCGGTGCGGGCGGCGAGATCTTCGCAAAAGCGCCCCAGCAGCCACCCGGAAAGTTCCTCTACGGTGACATTGCGCAGCGGCAACACCAGCACGTCGCGCCGCAGGAAGGGCAGTCGCTCGTCCCCGAAAATGGCCGTTATCCCGGTCTCGGTTTCCTCTATCCGCAGGTACGGAGAACGCCCCGGCAGGAGGAAACGCTCGTTCAGCCCGGCACAATAGGCTTCGGCCTGCCGCTTGGCCACCGCGTAGTCGAAGGTCAGGCCGTTGTCGCCGACCTCGGCCGTGATTTCCACGCCGACTTGCCAGTTGTGCCCGTGGAGATTTTCGCGATCCGTGGCGGAGAAAATCGTAAAATGCCCGGCGGAAAACTTAAAATGCTCCTTGGCCAGTTCGAGGGTGGTCAGTTGCGGCATGGTTTTAGGAAAGTAGCCGCTCCCCTCCCCGACGGAAAGGGGAAAATTTCCCGCTCGCCCTATTCGCTGGATTTCTTTGGCGTCCGCGTTTTTGTTCCGGTTGCGAGATTGGGGAAAATCGCGCATTGCCAGCGGCGGGGCTGCACTGGCATGAATAACGGCTTCCGAAAACCGACCTTTTTTACCCAAGCGAAGCATGATTTTTCTCCTCATCCTCAGTTGCCTCTCACTGCTCATCTGGCTGGTGCTGACGCTGGGCAAGGGCCGCTTCTGGCGGGTGAGACTCCCGGCCAAGGCTGAGACCGCCCCTGCGATGTGGCCGGAGGTGGTCGCCGTCGTGCCTGCCCGCAACGAGGAAAACGGCATCGGCCAATGCGTGACGGGGCTGCTCTTGCAGGACTATCCCGGCGGGCTACGCGTGGTGGTGGTCAACGACCACAGCGAAGACGGCACCGTGGCCGAGGCACGGCAGGCGGCCAAGGCGCTCAAAAAACAGGACCGCCTCAACATCATCAACGCCGAGCCCCTCCCCTCCGGCTGGGCGGGCAAGGTCTGGGCCATGCACCAGGGGATCACGCGCGGCATCCCCGCCGAAGACCCCGCCGCCTTCGTCTGGCTGACCGACGCGGATATCTTTCACGGGCCGCAGGTCTTGCGCAGTCTTGTCGCGCAGGCACAGGAGCAGCGGCTGGCGCTAAATTCCCGCATGGTCATGCTCCGCGCGCTGGCGGCCTGGGAAAAGTTCCTCATCCCGGCCTTTGTTCATTTTTTCCGCCTGCTGTACCCCTTTGCCCGTGTCAACAACCCCGCTGACCGTCTGGCCGGAGGGGCGGGCGGGTGCATGCTCGTGCGGCGCGAAAGCCTCCGGCAAGCCGGGGGCCTGGAACCGATGCGCGGCGCGATCATCGACGACTGCACGCTGGCCGCCCGGCTCAAGCGCACCGGCCCCATCCGACTGGAGCTGACCCGCGACTCGCACAGCTTGCGCGGTTACGACGGGCTGGACGGCATCCTGCGCATGATCCGCCGCACCGCCTACACCCAGCTTAATTATTCGCCCGCCGTCCTCGTCGGCTGTCTGTTGGGAATGGCGCTTGTTTTCCTCGTACCGGTGGTTGGGACGTTTTTTGTCCCCGGCCCCTGGCGGGTCGTTCCGCTGGCGGCTTGGGCACTGATGAGCGCGACCTACGTACCGATGCTGCGCTTTTACTCCGGCAACCTCCTGACCGCCCCACTCCTGCCGGTCGTGGCGCTGTTTTACCTGAAAGCCACCATCGACTCCGCCCGCGCCCACCACGCCGGACGCGGCGGCGAATGGAAAGGCCGGTCGGGGAACGTTTGAGCGTTTGAAAGTGCGACTTCAATCGTCCCCGCCCAGTGCCGCATGCCCACTGGCCAATGAGAATTGAGCAATGACAAATGATAAATGAACACCGCCGACTTTGATTACCCGTTACCGCCTGAGCTGATCGCGCAGGTCCCGGCCCAGCGCCGCGACGAGTCCCGGCTCATGGTGGTGGACCGCCGGACTGGGCAGATCGAGCACACCGTGTTCCGCGAACTCCCGGCCCATGTCCCGGCAGAGGCGCGCTTTTTCCGCAACTCGGCCGCCGTCTTCAAGGCGCGGCTGCGCGGCCAGCGGGCCACTGGCGGCGCGGTCGAGTGCCTGCTTTTGCACCCCGACGCGGACAAGCACAGCTTCTGGTGCCTGCTCAAGCCGGGGAAGAAGCTCCCCGTCGGCGGCACCTTTTCCGGCCCCGGCTACCGGGCCGAAGTTCTCGCCCTCAAACCGACCGGTGAACGGCTCGTGCGCTTTGCGCTGGAGAGCGCAGACAACGTGATCGCGCTGACCGACCGCATCGGAGAGGTTCCCCTGCCCCCTTACATTGAGCGTACCCGCGAGGCCGACCCATCCCTGCGTCGCCTCGACGAGGAACGTTACCAGACCGTTTACGCGGACGAGCGACACAAGGTCGCCGCTGCGGCCCCCACCGCCGGGCTGCACTTCACGCCGGAGCTTCTGGCCCGGCTGGAAGCCGACGGGGCGACCTTTTACGACGTGCGCCTCCACGTCGGGCTGGACACCTTTCAGCCCATCAAAACCGACCGGATCGAGGACCACCTCATCCACCACGAGCTTTACGAAATCCCCGCTGACGCCCGCCGCGCCCTGGCCGGAAGCGACAGCACCACGCAGCCCGGGCCGCGTATCTGCGTGGGCACGACCAGCCTGCGCGCCTGCGAGGACTTTATCCGCAAGGCACCTGCAACCGGAGAGGATGAGACTTTTATCGGCGAGGCCGGGCTTTTTATCTATCCACCCGACACCTGCCACAGCGCCGAGGGGCTCATCACAAACTTCCACCTTCCGCGTTCGACCCTGCTGTGCCTGGTCTCGGCATTTCTCACGCCCGGCAGCACTGACGGGATTAAATGGTTGAAAGAGCTCTACGCCGAAGCTATTGACAGACAATACCGTTTCTACAGCTACGGTGACGCTATGTTTATTCGGGGTTAAGTTTCGGCGGCTCAGGCTTTACATAGTTTTCACACTCTGCCAAATACTGCTAAAATCTTGCCAAACTCAGGAATATACCTGAGCTGTTTTGCCTCTCATGTCTGATCACGCCAACTTGAACTTCAGCGATCTGGTGGAGACCTATTACACTCCGCTCTACCGTTTCGCTTACAGTCTGGCGAAAAATGAACATGAAGCGTCCGATCTCACCCAGCAGACTTTCGTCATTTACGCGGAAAAAGGAGACAGCCTGCGCGACTCCTCAAAGGTCAAGTCCTGGCTCTTCACCACGCTGTACCGGGAGTTTCTGCGCCTGCGCCGGCGAGCGGCTCATGTTACTCCTCAGGAAAACGACATTCTCGAACTTGAAGCCCCGTCCGTCGAGCCCGGCATCGCCCGCACCCTCGACAGCCAGAGCGCCCTCGACGCCCTTGAGCAAGTCGATGAAGCCTACCGCGCCCCGCTCACCCTCTTCTATCTCAAGAGCCTCAGCTACAAGGAAATCGCCGAAACCCTGGACATCCCTATCGGCACGGTCATGTCCCGGCTCTCGCGGGGAAAAGCCCAACTGAAAAACATTCTCCTGAGCAGCACCGCCTCCTGATTCACCTTCGCCACATGGACACTTCACAAGCCAAAGCCATCCTCAGCGCCTACCGGGCAGATATGCCCGATGCGGACGATGCTGCCTTTAGCGAAGCCCTCGCCTTGGCCGCGAGCGACCCTGAGTTGAGCCGGTGGTTCGAGGATGAGCAGAACTTCGATGAAATTTTTTCCGGCAAGCTCAACTCCATCGAGCCCCCCGCCGACCTCAAGGCCAAGCTTCTCGCCCTCGACCCTGCTGCCAAGACGATCCCCTTTCCCGCGCCCGGCCAGCCCTCCCCTGAGCAACCGTCCTCCGGAGGTATTCTTCCTGGCCAGCGTCCCTGGTGGAAGCGCTCCTCCATCCTCTCCGCCGCCGCCACTGTCGTCATTTTTCTCGGCTTCGGGCTCGTCCTGCTCGACCCCAACCCGGTGGACGCCGAGCCCGAGTTGGACCAGATCTACGATCGTATCGGAGAGCACTTTGAGCAGGACCCCAAGCCCGCCCAGAACTCTACCGATCTGGACCAGATTCGAGGCCTGCTGGATGCCTCCGGGCTGCGCTCCCCCGGCCCGTTGCCGCCCAAGGTGGACGCCTTGGCCGAGGTCGGCTTTGGCAGCTTCACCTTCCGCGACACCACGATCAGCTTTATCGAGATGAAGGGCGACCAGACCTTCTGCCTCTACCTGCTCGATCCCACCCTGGCCGGAAACCACGTCCCCGCCGACGGAACCCCGGTCGTGATCCAGCGCAATGACCTGGCCATGCTCGTGTGGCGGGGCAGCAAAAATCTTTGCGTTTTAATTGTGCGCGGACCAGTTGAAGAAATGAAGGACCTGCTTTAAGTTCGCCGATCATCTAACTAAACTGAACCACATGACACAAAAAACCATCCTCTCACTCCTCGCACTTGGCATTGGCTCGCTGGTGGCCGTCCCGGCCCAGGCCGCCAACACGATCTTCCAGATCGATCCGAATCACTCGGAGGTCAGCTTCAAGGTCCGGCACTTTCTGAACCAGGTTCCGGGCAAGTTCACCGAGTTTACCGGCGAAATCAGTGTCAATGACGCTGACATGACCAAGAGCACGGTCAACGCCACCATCCAGGCCAAGAGCATCGACACGAGTAACACCAAGCGCGACGATCACCTGGAGTCGGCGGATTACTTCGATATCGCCAAGTACGCGACGATCACTTTCCAGAGCACGAAGTGGGTGCAGACCGGTGCCGACACCTATGACGTGACCGGCGACCTGACCATGCTTGGTGTGACCAAGCCCGTCGTGCTCAAGGTCAAGTACCTCGGCCAGCAGGAAGGCGTCGGCCATTATCAGGGCCTGCTTATCAACGGTTGGGAAGCCACCACCGAGATCAAGCGCTCCGACTGGGGCCTGACCGCTGGCGGACCCGTCGTGGGTGACGATGTCTCCATCTCGCTGAGCATTCAGGGCCACCACAATATCGTGGATTCCAAGGGACCGAACCCCACCAAGTAAAGCCTCGGCATACTCCGAGCGGACAATCCCGCTCTTTCCCGTTTTTTCACAGAGCCCGGACACTGGTCCGGGCTCTGTTTGTTTATGAGATTACCCGCGAAGCGACGCGAAGGGGCACGAAGAAATTCCCTTTCATATTCTCTTGGCGACTCTTCGCGTGGCTTCGCGGGCGACCGTTATTCTATCGTTCTATTTTCAAAGTAAAATCAGCCGTGCCAGGTCCAGGCGTGGCAGCAGGCGGTGGCGGCGGCGTCGGATTCGTCCGAGGGCAACTCGGCCAGCAGTTGCAGGTGGTGGCGCATCATGCTTGCGACCTGTTCCTTGCTGGCGCGTCCGGCCCCGACCACCGCCTGCTTGATCCGTAACGGCGCGTATTCAAAAACCGGGAGGGATCGCATGGCAGCGGGGGCGATGGCTGCCCCGCGTGCCGCGCCGAGGATTTGCGCAGTCTGGAAGTTCTGCACGTAGATGGTCTGCTCCAGCGCCACGCAGACCGGTGGCCTGTCATGCTCCAGCATGACACTTACCCGGTGTGCTATCACCCCGAGACACTCCGCGAATCCAAGCTTCGGACGGTTGCGCACGGTCTCGCTGGCCAAGAGGCGCGGCTGCTTGCCGGGGGCGAATTCCACCAGGGCCAGCCCCGTCCCGCGCAAACTCGGGTCAATCCCAAGGACCACGCCCGCGAAAACGCGCCGAACGTCCGTCACAGGGGCGGAAGATGCCCCGGGAACAGGTTTGCCGGTCAGTTTGGCCGTCCACAGGTTGCGGCTGGATTTGCGTGCCATGATTAGAAATTAAGCTCTGCTTTTACCCGACAAAGACCGCTGGGAGCAAAGCCCAAAACCGCCCCGCGGCCAAAACAAAAACGGCGCATGGACTTTTCCATGCGCCGTTGAAAAATAGACCGAAGCTCAAGTCGGGATCACACCCAAACGGAAATGCCTAAAAACGTTCCGTTCTTCGTGCGCAGGCTTTAGAGCTGGGCCTGAAGCTTGCTCGAAAGATCAGCCTTGCTGGTCATGCCCACGACCTGATCGACGACTTCGCCGCCCTTGAAAATCAGGATGGTCGGGATGGCCCGGATGTTAAACTTGCCAGCCAGCTCGCTGTTGCTGTCCACATCCACCTTGCAGATGCTGACCTTGCCGTCCAGCTCCCCGGCGAGTTCTTCCAGGATCGGGGCGATGGCCTTGCAGGGGCCGCACCACGGGGCCCAGAAGTCCACCAGAACGGGCGTGGACGCCTCAGTGACCGTGGCGTCGAAGCTATCGTTATCGAGGTTTTGAATCTTTTCGGATGCCATAAGATGAGAATATTAACAGGGGCTTAGTCGGGCGATGAGGGCTAACCTTTCATGCTGACAAAAATCAGCGCGGCAAAAACCACAGCCACGACCGCGCAAACGGCGTCAACGGCCAGTCCCAGCGCGCTGACGGAAGATCCTTCCGCGACGACGGGGTCGGCGGCGCGTGCCTTCGGCACGGGCTTTGAAGGCTTAGGACGCGAAACGGGCGCTGCAGGCTTGGCAGCTGTATTGGCCGCGACCGGTGACGGTGAAGGCGGCTTCGGGGCCCCGGCAACCGGCGACGGAGGCTTGGGAGCTCCAGTGACCGGCTTGGGCGGGGTCGGCAGCTTAACGGCACCCTCGGCACCGGGAGCCTTGGCGGTAAAGGGCGAGCGAGTCACCTTAAACTGAGGCTTTTCGGCGGGGGCGGCCGGTTTATCGTTATCGGCGGGGGGCGGTGTATGCGCCGCTTCCTGAGCCGGGGGCGGGGTATCCTTTTTTTCTTCGTCGCTCATGCGTAAACACGGATTGTTCGCGTTCGCCGGGTAAAGTCAAGCGCCTGACTGAGAATAGTCACCGGCAGGAACTTGCGGAAACTTAAGATACGCGGACAAAAAGCGCCAAGAGATGCAATGCGAGTATTTTGTCCAAGTAACCTAAACAGCCCCACCCGCGCCGGACATTTCCTCCGCCCGGCAAGCCCGGACGCCTCCCTTACTGGGAGTGCTTCTGGATCAGGTCGGCGACTTCGCGGTGGTCGGCCTCCTCCAGCTCCTTGCCCCGGCGCTTGAGGTCTTCAAAGGTCTTCATCACGGTTTCGGTCATGCGCTCGTGCGTCTCGGCTGAGCCGCCAACGATGGCGAACTTATCGGCCTGGGTCACGCGCTTGTGCCCGTCCTTATTATCCAGCCCGATGCCAAGCAGGCCCGTGATCTTCTGTTCCTTGCGTTCCATAATAAAAGTCAGGATGGCTAATGAGTTAAATGGCTAAATGGCTGATTTTTAATGGTTAGATACTGAAGATAGAAGACAACAATTAGCCAGTGCGACTGTGGATTTCCTGAAATCCTCTGACAGTCTGAAACGTGCCGCTTAATCGTAAAAAGGCAAGCGCCGGGTTACATTCGCGGATCAGCGGCGCGGGTTCTCCCCTTCGTCACCCGCATGCGCGTCGTCATCATCCAGCGCCTCATCGGCTTCGAACGGGTCTTCCCCGTCGCCAAATTCGTCTGCCCCGGCGTCGGTTTCTACGTCTGCTGATTCGGAAAGACTTTCTGACGCCTCGGGTGTTTCCGCCTCCGGTAAATCGGCGGCGAAGGCATCCTTGTCCCAGGGCTCGCCGTCGTCATCCTCTTCGTACTCGTCCCCCTCATCAGCCGACTCCACTGCCGCGCTGACAGCGGCCGCCCCGGTGCTCACGGAGGCTGTGTCGGGCTCGTCTTCCTCGTCGGGGAGCGGAGGTGGCTCGTCCTCCTCCGGGCGGGCGAAGCAACGGATGTCCCCGAAAAGCTCCTCCTGCTCGACGGTGAGTTTTTTCAGGCGGGTCAGCTCCAGCACGGCCAGCAGCGAGGCCACAATGAGCGGGACGGTGATCTTTTGCCCCGGCTCAAACAGCTCGGTAAAGAGAAACTCCGGCGTGTCAGACAGCTTGTTGAGGATGTACTCCATCCGATCGGAGACGGTGACCTGCTCGTCCCGGATTTCGCCCTGGACGATTTTCTCGGCCAGGCGGCGCAGCACGAGGTTGAAGACGTTCCACAGCTCGATGCGGTCGCTGTTCTTGACCGGGCGCGGGGCGACTTCCTCCTCCTTGGCCGAAAACAGCCGGGGCAGGAAGTCCTGCTGCTGCTCAACCAGTTGGCGGATCTGTTCGGCGGCGTCCTTGAAGCGCTTGTATTCGAGCAACTGCTCGACCAGTTCCCAACGCGGGTCGGCCTCCTCGGCTTCTTCCTCGGGCTGAGCCTCCTGATCGTTGACCGGCAGAAGCATGCGGCTCTTGATGTACATCAGGGTGGCGGCCATGACAAAGAATTCGCCCGCGACTTCCAGGTTAAGCTCGTCCATCTCCCGCAGCACGCCCATGTACTGGTGGGTGACTTCCTCGATGGGGATGTCGTAAATATCCAGCTCGTTCTTGCGGATGAGAAAGAGCAGCAGGTCCAGTGGCCCCTCGAACACAGGCAGGCGGATGGCCATCTCCCGGCTGGGCAGCAGGGCGTCCTGTTCTTCGGCGTGCTCGGCGGGCGTCGTCATGGCTGGTGGGCGGGCGTGCTCAGGAAGGGATTCCCCGGCGCCGCCCTACTCTTTTCAGGAAATACAATGAGGCGGCACCGGCGGCGCTTGTCAAATCCTCACGAGGCTGAAGCTGACCTGGAAGCGGAAACCGTTCTGACGGGTGGAACCGGAGGTGTGGATGATGGCGAAGGTGGCTTCCCAGGAGCGGCCCAGCATGGTTTCCCACAGGTAAGCCTGCTCGGTCAGCTCGCCCAGGTCGGCATCGACGGTCCAGTAGGCCCCGAGCAGGTTGCGGCTGTCGAGCCGGTAGCGCACATCAAGCAGGAACTGGTTGATGTCGTTCCCAACCACGTCGGTGACGTAGTTGTTCCCGAAAAAGGCCGTCCACTCCTCGCCGTCGGTGAAGCGCACCCCGGAGGTGATTTCATCGAGGTTGAGCTTGTTCGGGTTCACGCGCAGCAGGGTGCTGAACTGGACCCAGTAGGCGGGCATGAACTGGATAATGGCGTAGGTATCCGAGTAATCCTGCTCGGCGGGCTCGGCGGGCTGACCGTAACGGGCCGGCTGGGCCGGGGCGGTGGAGAAGCGGAACTCCTGGTACAGATCGACCGCAAAAAGGTCGCGCGAGCCGTATTCGGGGTCGCGGGTTTGGAAAAGATTCTGCACGCCGACGCGGATCGTATTCTCCTCGTAAAGGTCGTCGATGTTGCGCTTGTTGGCCAGGCCGAGCGGCTCCAAGTAGGTTTCAAACGAAGCCAGGCGGTCGATGGGCGGAATAAGGGTGTCGCCGGACTGCGCGGCGGGAACGTAGCGGTACTGGACGGTCGGCTGGAGATAGTGGCGCAGGCCATCGATCTCCCAGAACTCGTTCTGGTAGTCCCAGACGCCGACGGCGTTCAGGTCCACATCCACCCCGAACTCGCCCAGCACGCGGGTGTAGCTGCCGGAGTTGCCGAGAGTGACGGCGTAGTGCGTAGCCATGACCCCGGCCACCGGTGTGATGACGAGCCAGTCGCTCGCGGCGATGGGGTAATGCACGCCGTAGTAGCCGTTGATTCGGTTACTGTTCAGGGTGTTGAAGGAGCCAGTGGGCGAATTTTCCTGCAACGTGGCGTAGCTGACATCAAGCCGCTGGTACAGGCCGGTGTCGAAGATCTCCGTCGGCACGAGGTCGAAGCGGACTTCCGGCAGGCGCTGGGCCACGGTCTGGAAGTCGTTGGGCTGGAGGCGGGCGATGGCGTTGAGGAACCAGTTTTCGCCCTTGTAGGTAGCCTCGAAGAAATTGTCCGGCTGCTGGTTGTCCTCGAACAGGCCCTCGCGGAAGTCGCGCTCGACCGCGGAATCGCTCCACCAACTGATGGAGGCGGTCAGTTCCAGGTTGTCGTCGAGCGAGAACTGCTTGTGCCGCCACTCGATGAAGTAGCGGTCTGGCTCGATGGGGCGGCCGAGCACGTCCGTGCCCAGTTCGCTGGCGCTGCCCTCGTCATGGATGTAGCCGGTATCGACCCAGCCGGTCATGGTGCCGAAGTCCGGGTCGGTCCAGTTGTAGTCGAGAATCGGGCCGACGAGGACGCCGCGCTGGGTGTAGCCGTCGAGGTTCAGGCCCGCCGCCAACTCGGGGATGAAGCGGAAGGCAAAGGCGTTTTGCCAGTAAAAGCCGAGGTCGTTCTGTTGGCCAATATTGCCCGTGTACTGGACCGGGGTGCCGTTATCGACGCGGTACTCGACGTAGGGCAGATAGAAGAAAGGCACCTCGCCGATCTGGAAGACCACATCCTCCATCGCCACCGTGTCCTGGTTTTCAACGGTGAGTTTTTTTGAGTTAAGATTGAGCGCGAAGGGGTCGGGCTCCTGCACGTACATCTTGGCGTCGGCCACCTCGATCAGGTCCTTGTCGCCCTTGGCTTCGGTGCCCAGTACGTAGATGGAGTCGTTGCCCAGGCGGAAATCGCCCGTGTAGAAGGTGCGGTTGAAATAGTCGTAGTCGGCGTTGTCGGTGAGCAGGCGGAAGCTCCCGCTGGTCAGCGTGACCGTATCACGCGCCTGCACCGTGGACTGGTCCTGCTCGAAGATGATCCGGTCGGCCTTCACGCGGGTATTCTCATTGTCGAGAATGGCATTTCCGCGCGCGGTCATGCGGTTATTCTCCGCGTCAAACTCAATCGGCTCGTCGGAGGATAATTCGGGAGGGACCATCTGCGCGTGGGCCAGCAGGGAGCCACCCATCAGCGCGAGTCCTGTCAAGAGGTAGCAATGCACTCGCAGCACGGGACGAACATTGGGCGGCCTCCCGGCAACGGGCAAGGACTATTTTGCCAACCCGGGGCAGAAAATCCCGGTGGGGCGGCGCCCCTGGCATTGTCACGCGTTTTTTACAAAATCGGATGAATCCGGCTTGCCAAGCCGGGGGATACTTATGTCATAACCGTAAGATGACTGGGCCATAAGCCCGGCGTATATTTTTCACGCTCTCACTCAATCACC
This sequence comes from Ruficoccus amylovorans, assembly GCF_014230085.1. Lineage (NCBI taxonomy): Bacteria > Pseudomonadati > Verrucomicrobiota > Opitutia > Puniceicoccales > Cerasicoccaceae > Ruficoccus > Ruficoccus amylovorans. The sequence continues at coordinate 183,521 of NZ_JACHVB010000020.1, forward strand.
ACGATGCCGAGATTTTTCCCGACGATACTGGCTTGCCTGTGCCTGTGTCTCCCGTTTTTCGCCCACGCCGCCGGTGACAGCCACGCCGATCTGCCACCCTTCCCTCTCCCGCTGGAGGACTACCGCCAGGCTGAGGAACAGAAAGCCGCCCAGGAAGGAGTCGAGGAGCTGGGCCTGTGGGAAACCCTGGTGCTCCGGGCCGAGGCCGAGCCGATCAACCTCGTGGTCACCGCGCTGTTTCTGGGCGCGATCATCCACACCTTTCTGGCCGGGAAATTCATGAGCATCGCCCACCGGCTGGAGGAGGAACACGCCGCCGCATCGGACGAGGACAGCGAGCACTACGTGGACGGCAAGTCGTCCGTCAGCTTCAAGGCGACCGTCTTTCACTTTCTCGGGGAGGTCGAGGCCATCTTCGGTATCTGGGTGCTGCCGCTGTTCGCGGTCATCAGCTTCTGGCCGGGACTGGGCTTTCCCAGTGCCGTGCGCTACATCGACTCGCAGGACTACACTGAGCCGGTCTTTGTCGTGGTCATCATGGCCATCGCCTCTTCGCGCCCGATCCTGCAACTGGCCCGCGACGCGCTTAGCATCGTGGCCGGGCTGGGCAAGCGCAGCCCGGCGGCCTGGTGGCTGTCGATCCTGACCATTGCCCCGGTGCTGGGCTCGTTCATCACCGAACCGGCGGCCATGACTATCGCCGCCCTCCTGCTCGGGCAGCAGTTCTATAAATACAAGCCCGCTCCGCTCTTTGCCTACGCCACGCTGGGCCTGCTCTTTGTCAACGTCTCGGTCGGCGGCACGTTGACGCATTTCGCCGCTCCCCCGGTGCTGATGGTAGCGACGCCCTGGGAGTGGAACCTGCCGCATATGCTGCTGACTTTCGGTTGGCGCGCGGTGGCCGGCATCCTGATTTCCAACACGATCTACTTCCTGATCTTCCGCAAGCACTTTGCCACTCTGGTATCCAACGCCTCTGTTCCGGTGCCGGATGCCGAAGCCGAACCGGAGGAAGCTCCCGTGCCGGGCTGGATTGTCGCGGTGCATGTGGGCTTCGTGGCCTGGACCGTCATGACCCTGCACCACCCCCCGCTTTTCGTAGGCGGCTTCCTGGTCTTTATCGCCTTCACGGTGGGCACGGCCCACTTCCAGTACCAGATCAAGCTGCGCGGCCCGATGCTGGTCGGCTTCTTTCTGGCGGCGCTGAAAATCCACGGTGGCTTGCAAGGTTGGTGGATTTCGCCCGTGCTGGGCAGCCTTGACCAACTCCCGCTGTTTATCGGCTCAACCATGCTGACCGCGGTCAACGACAACGCAGCCATCACCTACCTGGCCTCGCAGGTGCCGGTCTTCGACATCCATACCGCGACCGGCGCGATCAAGGAAGGGGCTGACTTCATCCGCGCCGAGGCGCTCCAGTACGCGGTGGTAGCCGGAGCTGTCACGGGTGGTGGGTTGACCGTTATCGCGAACGCCCCCAACCCTGCCGGTCAGAGTATCCTGAACAAGTTCTTCAAGGACGGGATTTCACCGCTGGGGCTGTTCCTCGGGGCGCTCGTGCCGACCATCGTCATGGCCATTTGCTTCATGGTATTCCCCCATATCAGCCTCAAGTAGAAAGTATGCCCCGGAGGGGGCAAAATGGTTAATTGTTAAAAGGCTGATTGTTGGGGCAGCCATTTAACAATCAGGTATCCTTATCCGCGTTTCTTCGCGTGGCTTCGCGGGCCATCTCTTTATCCAGTTGCTTCGCAGGCTTGCTCAGACCAGCAACTGAAGTTGTTCCTGAATCCGGATCAGTTTGGCCGGATCGATGTCGTCCATCGGAACGTCGTATTCGCGGTCCTGCTTGGGATGACGGTAACGCTGGACGCCCTTGACGGCGGGGCCGACGCGGCGCAGCACGCGCTTGCGCTCCAGCATGAGGGCCAGCAACTGCTTGAGCACGGCCCGGTCCTGCTCCCCTTCTGGGTCGGACTCCTCGAAAAGCGACACAAACAGCTCCTCCGTCGTCGCCATGAGCTGACGACGGGCCTCGCGGGCCTCCTCGTTGGGTGTTTTGACCTCGCGCCGCCAGCGCCCGAGGACGCCGCCGGGCGCGCTGAAGGCGTCCGCCTCCTCTTCGCGCAGGTCCACCCGCTGGAGCTGGCCTTCGGCGTCGAGGTGAAGGATGCAGACGACGATTTCGCCCTCAGAGAAGGTTTCGCCCGAGACCGAAGACTCGCGGGCCGGAGGTTTAAACTGCCATTCCATGGTTTTTTTGTTCCAGTCGAAAGGAATTGTTTGCAAGGTAGGGCCTTCTACAAGGAAAAAGCCTGGATTAATCATGGGGGACGCGAAGGGAAGATTGATCGCCATCGGCGATGTGCACGGCTGTGCGGACGAGCTGGAGGAAATGCTCGGGAAGATCTCGCCGTCTGCGGACGACACGCTGGTCTTCCTCGGCGATCTCGTCAACCGTGGTCCCTTCACCACCCGCGTGCTCAAGATCGTCCAGGCCCTCCCCAACGCCCGCTGCCTGCTCGGCAACCACGAGCTGCGCCTCCTGCGCTACCGGCACGAGGGCAACCCCTCCATCCTCAAGGACTACGACTGGGATACGCTCAAGCAGATCGACCCCGAGGACTGGTCCTTTCTCGAAAGCCTGGAGCTGACCATCTCCTACCCCGAGGATGAAACCGTCTTCGTCCACGGGGGCTTTCTGCCGGACCGTGCCTGGACCGAGCAGGGAGCCGACATCGTGACCTCCATCCAGGTCATCGACCCGGCCTCGCCCGGTACCTACGGCAAGCGCGGCAAGATGACCAACGGCATCAGCTGGGCCGAACGCTGGAAAGGCCCGCCCTTTGTCGTCTGCGGACACACCCCGCGCCCCGAGATTTTCCGCCGCCCCTGGTCGCTGTGCATTGACACCGGCTGCGTCTATGGCGGCAAGCTGACCGCCTACGACGTGCGGGAGGAGAAATACCTCCAGATCGCCGCCCGCAAAGCCTACATCTGACAAGACTTTACTGCCATGAACGAAGAATCCGGCCAACCCACCCGTAAAATCGTCCTGCTCGTCCTCGACATGCAGGAAACCTTCCTCAAGGTCATGCCTGAACGGGAACAGGTGGTCGGACGATGTTCGTTCGCCATCAGTGCCGCCCGCCTGCTGGGCATCGACGTGGCATTCACCGAGCAGATGCCGGACAAACTCGGCCCCACCCTGCCCGAACTTCGCGCGCTGGCCCCCGAGGCTCCCGTTTTCCCCAAGCACGCCTTTTCCGGCCTCGACGCAGACGGCATGGAGGCCTACCTCTCCGAGGGCGAGACCGAGGGCCTCCTCATCGCCGGGCTGGAAACTCCGGTCTGCGTTTACCAGACGGCCCTCGCCGCCCACAACCAGAACCTCGTCGTGACGCTGCTTTCGGACGCGCTCACCTGCCGCCGCGCCGGGGACGGGGGCACTGTCCTGAAGGCCCTGCGACATTCCGGTTGCCATGTGTTGCCAACGGAGACGATTTTCTACAGCCTGCTCGCCGACGCCCGTCATCCGGCCTTCCGCGCCTACACCCAACTGGTAAAGAAGTATGGCTGAAGTCAACGACACCCCGGCTCCCGCTGCCGACGCCGAAGCCTACACCCTCGACGAACTGCGCGAAATCTACACCGAGAAAGGCGTGGAGGCCCTCGACGCAGGCCGCCTGGAGGCGACTTCTCCCTACACGGTGGGCAGCTTCCTCTCCCGCCTTGACGTGGACGGGCGGCGCGAGGTCCTGCGCCTGATCCCGCTGGAGCACACCACGAGCATTCTGTCCGAAATGGACGCCGAGGACGCCGCTGACGTGGTTGAGGCCATGCGCGAGCCGCGCGCCGTCCAGATCCTGGAGGAACTCGACCCCGACGACAGCGCCGACATTTTCAACGAAATGGAGGCCGCCGACCGCGAACGCCTCCTGGGCAAGGTGGACGACGAGACCGCCGCCACCATGCGCGAACTGATCTCCTACGGCCCCGACACGGCCGGGGGGATCATGACGACCGAGATCGCCACCGCCCGCCCCTCGATGACCGTCATCCAGACCGTGCGGCACATCCAGCGTCTCAACGACGAGCTGGAGCACATTTTCTACGTCTATGTGGTCGATGAGGAAAACCGCCTGCTGGGCGTCGTCTCCATGCGCGACCTGGTCATGCACGGCCCACTGGACTACCTGCGCGACTTCATGACCCGCGATCTCAAGGGGGTGTGCCGCGTCGATATGGACCAGGAGCAGGTGGCCCGGCTTATGGCCGAGCTGAACCTTAATGCCGTACCCGTGGTGGACGCCGACAACCGCCTCGTCGGGATGGTCACGCACGACGACGTGCTCGACATCGTGCAGTCCGAGGCCACGGAAGACATCCAGAAGCTCATGGGTGCCGGCGGTGACGAAGCGGTCAACGACCCGGTTTTCCAGAGTATCCGCCGCCGCACGCCGTGGCTTTTAATCAATCTGGTCACAGCGATGATCGCGGGCAGCGTCGTCTATGCCTTTGAGGACCAGATCAGCAAAATGGCCATCCTGGCCGCGTGCATGCCCGTCGTGGCGGGGCTCAGCGGCAACACAGGCGCCCAGACCCTGGCGATCCTTATTCGCAGTATCGCCCTTGGGGACATTCATAGCGGGGAAGATCGCCGCGTGTGCATAAGGGAAATGTTCAAGGGCCTGATGAACGGCCTGCTCATCGGCCTGACTGCCGCCGTCACGGTAGGAGCGCTCACCGGCAACCCAATGATCTCGGTCGTGATTTTCACCGCCATGGTCATGGCGATGTGTTTCGCGGGCATGGCCGGGGCGTTCATCCCGCTTATGCTGAACAAGCTCGGCTTCGACCCCGCCCAGTCCAGCAATATCTTCCTCACCGCCTCGACCGACATTTTCAGCTTCGCCGTCTTCCTCGGCCTCGGCAGTTGGATCCTCCTCTAGGCAGGGCATGCCCTGCACCCTCGGTGCTTCGCACCGTGATGGGGCGCTGCCCCATCGGAGCCAGAAAGGCTCCTGCCCCGTATGCGGAGGGGATGATGTTGGACTGTTCGGAAATCCGTCCGGGAGGGTGCGTGACATACGGGGCGTCAGCTCAAAGACCGAACGCTCCCGCCCCGCTCCGGGGTAGCCGCCTTTTTGGCGGCGTAGGGGCAGCGCCCCTTAATGTCCTGTGCGGCCACGCACTTATTTTTTGCCGACGGCTTTGAAGATGGCCTTGAGGCGGTTGCCCCAGTTGGCTTTTTCGGCTTCGGTGGGCTTGGGGGCGTCGAGGGAGACCTCGTCCCACCATTGCGGGCTTTCGGTTTTGAAGCCGGTTGCCTTGCGCAGGCTGAAAAGAAGCATGGGGACGACTTCGCGCAGGTCGAGGTCCTTGTCCTTGGGGAAAATCAGGTCCATCTGGTGGACGTAGTTCTCGGAGTGGCGCATGCTGGCCGGAACCGAAGTCAGCGACTGGAGGCTGGGCAATTGTTCGCGCAGCGCCTTGAGGTCGAACTTGGCCAGCAGGCGTTCAATCTGCTTTTCGGCCTCGTCATTGGGCGTGTCCACCACGAAGGTCAGACAGAGGTAGTTGACGGAGTGGCCGTCGGCCGGGCGTGCGACCTTACAGAGGCCGTTGAGCATCTTGCCACCGGAGCCTGGCAAGTAGAAATCAAAGAAGGCGATAAACTCCTCCTGAGAGAAGAAAGCGTTGAGTTCCTGTTGGATGTCGGGATTGGGGAATGAGTCGCTCACGATATTTTTATTAGGGTACGGAAGAACAACTTAGCGCTCCGAGGCGTTTTGACTAGCAAAAACGCCCCCGTCGGCCAAACTCGCCCTGATTTTATGGAGCACGAAGGCATTCATTGGCTGCCCTTTCTGGTCACGGCGCTGATTATTTTCATCGGCGTGGTCGGGTCGATCATCCCTATCCTGCCTGGTTGCGTAATCATCTGGAGCGGCATCGTTATTTATAAAATCTGGGTGCCGGGCGATATTTCGTGGAAGGTCGTCATCATCACCGGAGCGCTGGCCGCGCTGGCGCAGGTGCTGGACTTCATCGCCGGATACTGGGGGGCGAAAAAGTTCGGTGGCACCACCCGGGGGGCTGTCGGAGCCGTGCTTGGGGGCATTATCGGGCCATTTGTGTTCTCGCCGTTCATCGGGCTGGTCGTGGGGCCGGTACTGGGCGCGATCATTGGCGAACTCACCGCCCGGCGCACGATCAAGGAGTCCGGCAAGGCCGGGGTCGGCACCCTTGTCGGCGGCATTGCCTCGTTCATCATCAAGATCGGCATCTCCTTCTTCATGACCGCGCTGTTCTACTACGCGATGTTCACCTAGGAGACATTCGTAGATTGGTAGATTTTTAAATTCGTAAATTCAATAACGCTATGCGGCGTACAAAACGGCGAACCTGCGATTTTACCAACCTGCGAATCTATGAATTTTTATAAATTTATAAATTTACGAACCCATTTCCCATGCCATTGACAATCGAAGACTGGGGCCGAACGGCTTACGAGGACGCCTTTGCGCGGCAACTGGAGCGCGTCGAGCAGCGCCTCGACGGCGAAATCGGCGACACCCTCATCCTGACCGAGCACGAATCCGTTTACACCATCGGGGCGCGCCACGGGGCGGAAAAACACCTGCTGCTCGCTCCAGACGCCCTCGCCTCGCGCGGCATCCAGCTCGCCAAAACCAACCGTGGCGGCGATATCACCTGGCACGGGCCCGGACAGATCGTGGGCTACCCCGTCATTTCGCTGGCGCGGACCCGCGACCTGCACGCATACCTGCGAAAGATCGAGCAGCTCATCATCAATGTCCTCGGCTCGCTCGGCCTGGCCGCCAGCCGCCGCGACGGGCTGACGGGCATCTGGCTGGACAGGCGCAAAATCGCCGCCATCGGCGTCGCCGTGAAGCGCTGGGTCACTTACCACGGCTTCGCGCTCAACGTGAACTGCGACCTGGGTAACTTCGGCGGTATCGTTCCCTGCGGGATCACGCCCGCCGAGGGCACGGTGACCTCGATTTCCGCCGAACTGGGCTGCGAGGCCGACCTGGCCGAGGTCAAGCAACTGCTGGCCGCCGAGGCGCAGGAGCTGTTCCGGGCGAACGACCAGAGCGAAGACTGAGCCGCAGAAATCCCCTTCCACCTTTGACAAACGGCGGGACCCCCGCATGATTGTCCGACAATCCATGAGCGATATCCAACGCAAACCCTCCTGGCTGCGGGCCAAACTCCCGAATGGTCCCGGCTACATGGAAACCCGCCGCAACGTTGACAGCCATCAGCTTCACACCGTCTGCCAGAGCGCCCAGTGCCCGAACATGGGCGAATGCTGGAGCCGGGGCACCGCCACGGTCATGATCCTGGGCAACACCTGCACCCGCTCCTGCACCTTTTGCGCGATCCAGACCGGACGCCCGACCGAGCTCGATCTGGGCGAACCGGCCCGCGTGGCCGACAGCGTGGCTCGCATGGGGCTCAAGCACGTCGTGGTCACCTCCGTGGCCCGCGACGACCTCAAGGACGGTGGCGCCAGCGTCTGGGCCGCCACCATCCGCGCCATCCGCTACCGCTGCCCGCAGACCGCGATCGAGGTGCTTCCGGCCGACTTCCGCGGCCAGCAGGAGCATCTCGACACTCTGCTCGACGCCAAGCCCGACATTCTCAACCACAACATGGAGACCGTCAAACGCCTCCAGCGCCCCATCCGCAAGACCGCCAACTACGAGCGTTCGCTGTGGGTGCTCACCCACGCCAAGAGCCGGGGCTTTGTCACCAAGAGCGGCATCATGCTCGGCATCGGTGAGAAGGAACACGAGATGGTTGAGCTGCTGAAGGACTTGCGTGCCATCGGGGTCAACATCCTGACCATCGGCCAGTATCTCCAGCCGACCAAGAACCACGAGCCGATTGACCGCTGGGTCACGCCCGAGGAGTTCGCGCACTGGAAAAGCTTCGGCCTGGGTATGGGCTTCGACGTGATCGAAAGTGGTCCGCTCGTGCGCTCCTCCTACCACGCCGACGAGCAGAGCGACGGCTTCAAGCTGGTCGAGCGCCGCAACGCCGCCACCGCCTAGATTGATTTTTCGCGTTTTGGGGACGGGGATTCTCTCCCCCATGCCTGCCCTCCTCAGTGCCCGTGCAAAGTTAATGACGGGGATGCGTCTATGCCGTTCCTCTCTCCGGGGTGAAGGTTCGCGTCCAATCGAATCAGAGCGATAAAATTCCGGCTAAGCCCCTAGAAACAAACCATTTAACAATCGCAAAGCATCGTTGTCCGAGCGTTTCCGCCTGAGGGAATAGCTTTACAATCAGGACAGCCGGGGTATATTTACCCGAATGCCCGGAAAGTCCGACAGATCACCGGCCACTATGACAGCTCCCGCCCGCCTGACACTGCAAACCTACGGCCAGACCGACCGCGGGCTCATGCGCAGCGACAACGAAGACGGCCTCCTCGTTGATCCTGCCAAGGGCGTTTTCGCGGTGGCCGACGGGCTGGGCGGACTCCCCGAAGGAGCCATGGCCAGCGAAGTCGCCATCGAAGTACTCGGCGAATGGGCCGCGCAGCTTAATCCCGGCACGGTGGTGGATTTCGCCCCGGTCTTTGCCCGCATCAATGAAGAGGTTTGCAAGCGGGGGCGAGAGATCAGTTCCGACCTCGGGATCGGCACGACCCTGACCGCCGTCCACGTTGTCGGTGACCGGCTCGATGTCGGGCACATCGGCGATACCGCGCTCGTTGTCTTCAAGCCTGGGCAATGGCACCAGCTCACCAGCGACCACACCATGGCGCAGGAGATGCTCAACCAGCTAAACCCCGGCGAGAACGCCTACATCCCGGACTATTTCAACCACACCCTGACCCGCTGCCTCGGCCAACTCGGTAAGGTCAAGACGGACACCTTCACCGCCCGGATCGAACCGGGGGACCGCCTGCTTATTTGCAGCGATGGCGTTTCCAAAACGATGACGATGGACGAAGTTCACACGCTGATCCTCGCCGCCAACTCCCCCAAGAGCTTCGTCCGACGCCTGATCGCCCTCGCCAATGAGCGCGGAGGCCCCGACAACACCACCGCCATCGCAATTTTTGCCGAATCCGCCTGAACTCGCTTCTCTCATGAAAACCGACCTTTTGCGCCAGCGCCTGGCCGCCGACCCGCATAACCCGCTCTTCCACTTCAGCCTGGCTCAGGCTCTTTCTCAGGATGCCCAGTGGCAGGAAGCCGTCGAGCATCTGCAATTTTGCAGCGAGAGCCGCGACGACTGGATGCTGCCACGCATCATGCTGGGCAAGGCCCTGATGGAGTCCGGCCGCCACGAGGAGGCTCTCCCCTGGCTGCGAGAAGGCTTGCGTCTGGCCATTGAACAACACCATGACGACCCGGCCGAGGAAGCCCGTCGCCTGCTGGCCGAATTAGGCAAGGACTGAGTCCTTGACCTGTGATCCTGCGGATCACTGATGCCTCCGCCAACGCGGAGTCATGGGCAACGGCGTTTGTCGCCGACTCTTACGAACTCCGTGCGTTCATACGAACCTCGATTGGCTTCACTTGCACAGGGCCGGGCAGGCGAATTGCCGACTGCGGCGAGGTTAACCAAAGTCACCTCGCGCTTACTGCGTGTGGGGAAAAGATACCTTTTAGAAATGAGGAGGCCTGGCGGAACCCCAACCGCCAGGCCTCTCTAGCTTATCCCATGAGCCCAACTTGTAACACTCATTAAAATTATTAGCACCAACCATGCCAGAGCTTGCCAACGGCGCAAGAAAGCCCATATTTTTACGCACCTGTTCGAAAGCGCACCCATTTGAAGTAATGCCTAAAAAATATACGGAAAATGTCCGCATCCTGGCCGTCGGCTTGCGGGAGAGCGAATACCAGTCGATCGCCCGAAGCCTGAAAGACTTTTCCACCGATGCTGAATTCGTGGTCGCTTCCGATTGGACCGAGGCAAAAGCAGTCCTGAACGCCAGGAGCGCGCGATTCGATGTCGTCCTCGTCGATGCGGACAGAGACCGTGGCGCAGGCTGGGAGGAGTGCCGTACACTTCTCCATCGCGAGCACACCACCCCCACTATCCTGCTTGACCGTACTCCCTCCCGCGAGCGTGCCCAGGACGCCTTCAAGTCTGGCATTCAGGACTATATCGAGATCGACTCCGATGGCCGCTACCTGGTTTACCTGCCGCACACAATTGTCCGGATCGTGGATCACTATCAGGCCAAGTGGGCGCGTAAATCTGCCGAACGGGCGATGGAGCGGATTGCTGTTTCCATTACTGCTCTCTCCGGTTCGGCCTTTTTTCGGGAGTTGACCCGTTACATTACCGAAACGCTCAATCTCGACTACGCGCTTGTCGGTGAGTTCACCAGCCCGGATAAGACGCGCGTCCGTACCCTCTCCTTTTCCAGTACCCAGCCCGGTGCAGTAGCGGAGTATCCCGTCGCGGGCGCTCCCTGCGAACGCCTGCTCAATGGCGAACCCTTTATCCAGGAAAGCGGGATCTGCCAGGCGTTCCCCGAGGACAAACAACTGACCGAACTGGAGGCCGAATCCTACATCGGCCTGCCGCTGCTCAATCAGGACAAGCAGGTCAGCGGCCTGCTCTGCGTGCTCCACCGCGAGCGCATCGACAATCTTGACTTTGTCCTGCTGGCACTACGGGCCTTCGCCACCCGCGCGGAGATGGAGCTCGAACGCGAACGCACTCAGGACGCGCTCCAGCGTCAGGCCCGCATCCTGGAACAGCTGGGCGAGGCCATTATCGGGGCCGACATCAACGGCAATATCAAGTTCTGGAACCTTCAGGCCGAATCACTGTTTGGTCTCAAGGCCGGGGATGTCCTGGGCAGCAAGCTGTATCGCCTCCTGCCCGAGCCCGACGAGCAGTTCGTCAGCCGCCATTTTCTGGAGCCGCTCCTGATCCACGGCAACCATGTCGTCGAAACCCGACTCCGGCACAATGACGGCCACGTTTTCCACGGGCACCTGTCCCTTAGCCAGGAGAAAAACCAGCGCGGAGAAGTCGTCGGCGTCATCGCCTGTTGCCGGGATATCAGCGTGCGCATGCAGGCCGAAAAGCAGCGACAGGAAGCACAGCAACGGCTGGAATTTCACGTTCAGCGCACCCCGCTGGCGTTCATTGAGTGGGACTTGAAATGCCGCATCACCTCCTGGAATCCAGCAGCAGAGCGCATCTTTGGCTACCACTCCGAGGAGATCGTCGGACAGTCTTTCGCCTGGCTTGTGCATGAGAATTTCCTCCCCGCCGGCAGCGAGATTTTCACCAACCTGCTTTCCAATACCGGAGGCTTCAGCAGCACAAACGAAAACGTCACCCGCGACGGGCGAATCATCACCTGCGAATGGTACAACACTCCGCTCATGAACGAGGCGGGCAAGATCGTCGGTATCGCCTCACTGGTCAACGACATCACCGACCGCATCCGCTACGAGCAGGAACTGAAAAAGTCCAAAGAGGCCGCCGACTCTGCCAACCGCAGCAAGGACGAGTTTCTCGCTGTCATGAGCCACGAAATCCGCACCCCGATGAACTCCATCATCGGCTTCGCCGACCTCCTGCGCGAACAGACGCAGGACGAGGATCAACTGGAGTCCATCGATATCATCAAGGCCAACGCTTACACCCTGCTCGAACTCATTAACAACGTCCTCAACTACAGCCGCCTTGACTCCGGGCGAATTGTATTGGAAAACCGCGACACGGAACTTCCGCTGCTCCTTAACGAGATCGAGGAAGCGATGGGGGCCGAGGCCAGCCAGAAGAACCTGGAGCTGACTTGCGAGATCGAGGAGCACACGCCGCACCTGGTTAAGACCGATTACCTGGAACTGCGCCAGATACTGCTCAACGTTGTCGGCAACGCGATCAAGTTCACCCACCAAGGGTCCATTCGCATCACCGTGTCCGCCCGCCCCACCGCCGACAAGCCCGGCTACTGGACCTACATTTTTGCCGTGCGTGACACCGGCGTCGGTATTCCTAAAGACAAGCTCAGCACACTTTTCAAAAGCTTCAGTCAGGTCGATTCCTCCTCTACGCGCAAGTTCGGGGGGACGGGGCTGGGCTTGGCCATCTGCCGGAAAATCTGCCACCTGCTCGGGGGCGATATCTGGGCCGAGAGTCACGAAAACCGCGGGACGACTTTTTACTTCACCATTTCGGGCGAAGTCATTGCGCATAGCTCGGAGCACCCTTCGCTCGACAGTCATATGCAGCCGGACGAGCCCTTACGGATACTGCTTGTCGAGGACGAGGCCCAGACCCGCCAGCTTCTGCACGAGATCATCAGGCAAATGGGGCATGAATGCACGACCGCTTCGTGCGGCGAGGAAGCCATCGACATACTCCGCCAGCGCAGGTTCGACCTTATTTTTATGGATGTGGAAATGTCAGGCATGAGCGGGCTCGAAACCACCCACTCGATCCGCCAGGGCGACGCTGGACCGGAGAATCAGGGCGTTTTTATCTGCGCCCTCACAGCTTACACCCACGGCGACGACAAGCAGGATTGTCTCGATGCGGGCATGAATGAGCACTTGGGCAAGCCCATCCTGACCAAAAGCCTGAAATCCATTCTGTCAAAAGCCAACCAACACAAGGCGCAGGCCCGAGCGTGACAAGCAACCGGCACGACGTATCCGATTTTGGATACATGCCTGGCTGCCCCCATTGAACGGTCCCGCTACTGCGCGGACGAACCAACCAGGTCCAGCAAGCTGATAGCCGCGATGTAGGAAATGATCAGAGCGAAGGCGAAAGCCACCGCCAGCCCGGTATTAAGCAACCATCCGGCCCGGTGACGTCCCATGAGGGATTGTTTATTCACGAGCGCCGCGAAGATGACGATGACCAGTGGCAGTATGAAGACCTGCGCGATCTGGGTGAGTATTTGGGCAACAATCGGGTTCGCACCGAGAATCGGTACTGTCAATCCCAGCAGGCAAGCCACCGCGCACAGCGTGCGAAACATCGGACTGCGGCTGTCGAAGCTTCCGTTCCGGTAATCGCTGATTAGCAGCGGAGCGACCATGCAGATCGGAAAAATCGAGGAGAGCCCGGCGCTCAACGTACCCAGCAAAAAGAGCGCCACGGCAAAGCGTCCGGCAATCGGCTCCAGCGTGCGTACCATGTCGAGCACGTTGTTTATCTCCAGCCCACGACTGTGCAGCGCGCCCGCCGCGCAGGCCATGATCGAGCCGCTGAGCACGAACATCAGAGTCACCCCGGTAATGGCGTCCAGCCGCTGATGCGAGAGGTCTTTTTGCGTCCACCCCTTCGCCTTGACCAACAACGGGCGCACGACGAAAGTCGGTGCCGCCATGGTCGTACCGACGAAGGCGGCAATCATCAGCGTGGCCCCCGGCACCTGCGGCACGCTCGGAATCAGCCCGCCAACGAACTCCTCCGCCGGCGGCAGCACCACAAACATTGACAGCAGGAAAGACAGCCCAAGCAGCGCGACGAAGAGTACCAGGATTTTTTCAAAAAAACCATACCCGCCATGCCAGAGCAGGCCGTACATCACGAGCATGACCGCAGCTGCTATTCCCAGCACCGGCCAGTAAAACTCATCCCCCAGCCCCGGCATGAACAGGCGCGCGCCCTCATACACGGCACTCGATGAGAGCCCAACCAGTCCCGAGAGGCAGAACCACTGCCCGGTCACCACACCGATAACCATCAGGATGGCCAGCCACTTGCCGCCGGGTAGGTGTTTTTTGCACCCGTAGGCGGCAGTCTCTCCCGTCACAAGGGCATAGCGACCGGCAGCCTCCATCAATATTCCGGAAAAGATGCAGCTCAACGCGAGCACCCAGAGCAGTTCCATGCCGAACTGGCTACCCGCTTTGGCCATCGAGGTTACGCTACCGGTCCCGAGCGTATAACCGATGGCGAAGATGCCGGGGCCGACAGACAGGAGGATTTTACCGAGACGGCTGAATACGCTTGGCATAATGGGATAGTTCAGGGGTTGGGGTAATATCCGGCAGACTTATTCGGCCAGAAAGAGCGGGACGGCCCACGCGCCGATGTTGATTTTTTCTCCTGCCTCGCAGTGTTTCTGGTAGAGCGTGCAGTAGTTCTGGGCCAACTTCGGACCAAAAAGCTGGAACTCCGGCAAGGCGACGGCCTTAAAGCCCTGCGCCTCCAGCGTGGCACTCTGGCTGTCTTTGTTTCGGTTCGGCCGCGGAGTCAGAAAGTAAAGCATGCCGGCCTGCTCGCAGACGAGCTCCTTGCGTCCCCCCAGTGGCACGCGAACAAGCTGAAACCCCCGAAGCGCGTCGGGTGTATCCATCATTGGATACGCGCGGTCGGTAAATATCTTTATCCCCGGGGCACATTCCGCCGTTTCAAGGCCGCCCAGTGCAAACGTACCCGCCGGAGCTTTTATCAAGGCCGCGCCTCCGGCGTTGGAGGAAGGCTGTTCGCCAGGAGCAGGTTTCTTCGGCTGGCCACCGCTGCCCTTGCTGATGAGCTGGCGCAGCTTGACCTCACCGCTGACATTTTCACCAGCCATCGCGTCTTCTTCACGGAATGAGGCTAAGAGAATTTCACGCTCCCCGGTGCGGCTGAAGTCGTAGGTGATGGTGATCGTGCCGTCCGGCCCCTGCTGTCCGTCCGGATAAGAAATGGTCTCGCGCTCGTCGAGCAGGAGCCCGTCTGACCAGGTGCGGCCGTCATCGGTGGAGATGAAGGCCATGAGGTGCGAGCGACCGGTCTTTTCACTGATCGGGCCGTGTTTGACCAGCAGGAGATTTCCGGAGTCAAGCCGGTGGATAAAGAAGCGCGAAGAGGTGTGAGCGATGGCGGAGGGGGTCAGCTCCGGCCAGGTCTCACCGCGATCCGTCGAGATGCTTTCGCCCATCCCGTACTTTGTCCGGGCGAGCAGCCAGAGGCTGCCATCCTCGCGCTCGACAAACATGTGCTCATCAAATGAGCGAACATCCTTGGGCACGTTGCACGCACCGCGTACAGACCAGGTCTTGCCCCCGTCGGTCGAGACAACCATGCGCGCGCTGTCGTCCTGCGTGCGCCAGGTGGAAACTGGCAGCACCCACTCGCCGGTCGAAAGCACGAGCGGCTTACACATCATGACCCCGTCTGTCCAGCGGACGGGCTGTTCGTACGAGGGCTCGGGATCTTCGGGGTTGGTGATTTTCAGCGCCCACACGCCGCTGATCGCACCATTGTGCCCGAGGGTCTGCGCCCATATCCAGTAAAGGTTGCCGTCGGGGGCGAGCCAGATCTCCGGATCAAAGGCGCGCACCGGGCCTTCGGCGTCCGGATCAGCCACAAGGACTTCCTTCCAGGTGGCACCGTCATCACCGCTGGTCGCAAGCACGACATAATTATTATCATCCTCAGCCGGAGTCACTCCCGCGTACCAGGTGGCCCAGAGCCGCCCGCCCGGCGTGACAGCCAAACTGGAAACCATTGTCACGGCCCGGTTGTTTACCGCCCGCGAGGCATCCGGTGCTCCGAGAAATTGTGGCGGATCATCCTGCTGACCTGAAGAAATATGGGTGGCAACGAGCATTAGGGCAATGGGAACAAGAGTACGGATCATAGGTGGGATTTATCTCGGAGGGTTAGGACTTGGTTATTAGTCTCCAGCTCTGTTCAGCGGGATGATGGAGGAAGTTTTCAGGGATGGCAAATACACGAAATGAAAGGAGCTGCTGGTGTCCCGTTAGCTTAGTTCCTGATAAAAATATTTTCACCGCAGAGGCGCAAAGACGCAGAGTGACCTCTGTATCCACGAAGTTTTTTGTGCTTCATGTGCCTTTTTGTGGCCATTAACATTTGTTAAGAACTTGGCTAACACGACACTAGCGGACGACACGGCCCGATCCATTGCCTTTCATCAGAGCTTCAACTTCGGACCGAGTGGTGTAATTAAAATCTCCCTTGATTGAATGGGCCAGGCAAGACGCGGCTACGGCAAAGGCGATGGCATCGGCGTCCTCGGGGAAGTCACCCGAATGCAAGGCATAGACCAGACCGGCGGCGAAAGAGTCTCCCCCACCCACGCGGTCCACGATGTCGCGGATCTCGTAAGGACGGTAAGCTCCATCCCTGACAGGGGAAAAACTGGCCCGCTGGCTCGCGGTATCGTAGAGCATCGCGCCCCAGTTGTTATGGCTGGCGGAGATGCTTTCGCGGAGGGTGATGGCGATTTTCTTGATATTCGTGAATTCGGCGGCTATGGCGGCGGCGACTTGCGGGTACTTGTCGGCGGCGACTTCGCCAGACTCGACATCTGTATCCGCGGCATGGATACAAAGCACATTGGCAGCGTCTTCCTCGTTGCCGATGAGCACGTCCACATAAGGCAGGATCGAGCGCATGGTTTTCTCTGCCAACTCACGGGCCGGGCAACCCGGCTCCCACTGCCAGAGCTTCTTACGGAAGTTCAAATCACACGACACGGTAAGTCCGGCGGAGCTGGCCTGCTGCGCGGCAAAGCGGGCCGCCTCCGCCGCCTGGGCCGAGAGTGCCGGGGTGATGCCGGAAATGTGCAGCCAGCCCGCGCCCGTTAAAATATCTTCCCACGCATAGCTCGAACCGGGTGTGAGCGAGACCGATGAATACCCCCGATCGTAAATGACGTTGCTTGGACGCTGGTTCGCCCCGGTCTCGACGAAGTACAGCCCCAGCCGCCCCTCGTCGGTGCGCAAGACATGTTCCACGCCCACTCCGAGTCCGCGCAAGGTGCGCAGGCAGGCATCGGCGATCGCGTGCCTCGGCAGGGCCGACACAAAGGCGCTCCTGCCGCCCAGCAGGCTGATGGACGCCGCCACATTGGCCTCGGCTCCGGCGAAGGTCAGGTCCAGCTTACCCGGACAGGCCTGGCTGAAACGGTAAAACTGCTCCGGGGCCAGACGCCCCATGATTTCTCCAAAACAAACAACGGTCTTCATTATGATTGGCGATTCTGTTTAACGGTATCTACGGCTACCCGGGCACGAGCGGTGATTTCGGTCCAGTCTTCCGCCTCGATCAGGACCTTCGGCGCTATCCACGAGCCCCCGATGGCGAGCACATTCGGGTCGGCAGCGTAGGGGGAAATATTGTCCGCCGCCAAGCCTCCGAGCGGTATGTATCGCAGCCCCAAATGCTGGTACGGTGCAATCATGTTGCGCAGGTACTTCAGGCCACCCGAAGGCTCGGCGGGGAAAAACTTCAGCACGTTGCAGCCAAACTCCAGCGCCGCCTCGATGTCGCTCGGCGTGACAATGCCCGGCCCGAAAGGTAAATCAACCCCGGCGGCGGCTTCTAGCACACGGCGGTTTGTCCCCGGAGCAACGGCAAAGTCCGCTCCGGCTTCGCGCACCCGGGCGACCTGTTCGGGGAGCAGGACAGTTCCGGCACCGACCAGCATCTCGGGCGCGTGACGGCGAAGCACCCGAAGCGCTTCCAGGGATCGGGGCGTACG
This sequence comes from Ruficoccus amylovorans, assembly GCF_014230085.1. Taxonomy (NCBI): domain Bacteria; kingdom Pseudomonadati; phylum Verrucomicrobiota; class Opitutia; order Puniceicoccales; family Cerasicoccaceae; genus Ruficoccus; species Ruficoccus amylovorans. Next base: position 200,994 of record NZ_JACHVB010000020.1, read on the forward strand.
CAGGGCCAGTTCCACCGCATTCACTCCGCCTTCACGCAAGGCATCAGCCAGCGGGGCGACGTGATTTTCGCTTTCGAGCACGATCACGGCGACAATGCCGGTGCGGGTTATTTTAGCCGACAGTTCAGGGCTGAATACGGAACTCATAAATTTTCAGAGGTAAGGCAAAGCCAACATTGTGAAAACACTGACAGATAACGACTCCGACGTTGACGGGACAAAGCCTATTGCATGTTATGATAACAGAAGCATGCCGGAATCTCCCCCAATCAGCCTGAAGCAAATCGCCGACGAAGCCGGTGTTTCCGCCATGACGGTATCGCGTGTATTGCGAAAATCACCACAGGTTAGCCCCGACACACGGCAACGTGTCCTCCAGGCAGCCGAACGCCTGGGCTACAGACCCGATCCGCATGTGACGCAGTTGATGGAGCATGTGCGACGCAGACGACTGACCGGCCAACGTGCCACGCTCGCCCATGTCTATGACCATCCGGCGGCGGCCACCGACATCCACAACTACGTCTCACTGGAGCACATCCGCGCACGCGCCGACGGGCACGGCTATCGGGTGGATTCTTTTCGGCTCGGGCCGGGCGGAGTCAGCGCCCGGCGGCTGAGGGATATCCTGCGCACGCGGGGCATCCGTGGCGTGCTGCTCTCCGTCAACGCCTTGGCTCGCACGAGCACGGAGCTTGACTACTCGGAACTGGCCACGGTGACATTTGGCTTTGGGCTGGACGGGCCTTCCCTGCACCGCGCGAGCACGAATGTCACACAAGGCATGCTCGATATTTTCGTCCAACTGGAAAGCCGCGGTTATCGCCGGATTGGTATGGCGATAACGCCCTGGGCGGACCAACGTGCCGGTCACACTTATTCAGGTGCCCTGCTCCACCACCAGCAATCCCTGCCCGTCTCTCGCCGCCTGCCCATGCTGCTGCTGTCCTCTCCCGAGCAGGAACAGAACCGCTTGAGCTTCGAAGCTTGGATGCGCAAGCACCGACCGGACGTACTCATCAGCGTGCATGAACCGGTCGTGCACTGGCTGCAAAACCTCGGGCTAAACCTGCCCAAAGACATCGGACTGCTCGTGCATGACTGGCTGCCGGCCATGCAGGGGCTGGCAGGGATGGATCACCGTCGCCCGGAAGTCGCCGCCGCAGCCGTGGATTTATTGGCCGCGCATCTCCAGCACCACGAATATGGCCTGCCCGAAGTCCCGCGGCAGATTTTGATTCCGCCCGCCTTTATTGAGGGCGCCAGCCTGCGCCCGGTCACTTGATGCTCGGTCGTCTTTTACAGGTGAAGTGATTGCCTTGGGGCTGGAGGCCTGCATCTTCTCGCGCTCTTTACTGGCCTCGGGATCGATGTCGCAATGAACACGCATTCGCTCCACTGACACGGATTCAGACGGTTTTATCTGTCTTGTCTGTATCCGTGTTGTCGTCAGGCTTCTGCTCCGGGTTGGCCGGGGCTGATTTGTCCACCAACTCGGCCACGACGGTTTCTTTTTTGCCGCTGACCGGAGTCTTGTGCTCCTCACCTGAGGGGATCTTTTCCGCGTGTTTGGGATGGCCCTTCTTATCCTTCTCATGGTTCCCGGCCTTGGGGGCGTAGGAGCGGTAGGAGTAGTAATCGTAGTACTTGTAGTAGTAGTGATTGGGCTCGCGGTTATCGACGAAGTTCAGGACAAAGCCCCGGATCTTGGTGCCGCGCAGCTCCAGCGTGTCCACGGCGGACTTGATCTGGCGCGTGCGGGTGTAGGTCGAGCGGATGATGAACAACACGGCATCGGCCTTGGTGGCGAGCGAGGGCGTGTCGTCCGTGGCAAGCACGGGCGGGCAGTCCAGGATGATGTAGTCGTAGCGCTTTTTCAGTTCGTCCATGATCTGGTCGAAGCGCGTGCTCATGAGCAGTTCGCCCGGGCGCTCGGGGTACTCCCCGGTGGCAATCAGGTCGAGCCCTTCATAGGAGGTCTGCTGGATAACGTCCTCGGGCTTGAGCTCCGTGTCGTTGAGCAGTTCCGAGAGGCCGACATTGGCGTTCAGGCCAAAGGCGCGGTGGGCCTTGCCGCGGCGCAGGTCGGCGTCGATGATGAGTGTCTTGGACGAGGCAAAGGCGAGCGTGATGGCGAGATTTGACGAGAGCGTGGACTTGCCCTCGGCCGGGATCGAGCTGGTGACCAGAATCGTCTGCGGGCGCGGTCCCTGGCGGTCCATGAACAGGAGCGAGGAGCGGATGTTACGGCAGGACTCCGCGAACATGAGCCGGTCGTCATTGGGCTGGAGCAGCGTGACTTCACCCTGACGCTGTTTTTGCAGTGGGATAATCCCAAGGACCGGAGCGTGGAAACGCTGGGTCACGTCCTCAACCGAGGTCAGACGGTTATCCGTCATGGCGAAGGCGAAAAGGATACCGACGCCCAGGGCCAGGCCGACCAGACCGCCCGAGGTCACCTGCTTGAACATGTTAACCGGGATCGTGGTCGGGGTCGTCGCGGGCTCAAGGATGGTGACAGGTTCCTGATGGATGTTCTCGCTCTGGTGGAGCGACTCCATCATTTTCAGGTACGAGTCGTGCCGGGCGCTGTAGCTGGCCAGCCGCGATTTGATGCGGTCAAACTCGGCGTTGAGCGTGCTGTACTTGAGGGCCTTCTGCTCGGACTCCTGAATGACGACGTTGAGGTTCGCCAGTTCGCCAGCGAGGATCTTCTTCTTGTTAACCACCTGATTAAGAGTCTGGCGGCGGATGATTTTTAAAAGGTTTTCCTGACGCTCGATTTCCCGCTTGAGGTCGATGATCTTCGGGTGCTTCGGCTTCATGTAGATGGAGAACTCATCCATCTCGGCCCGGAGGCGCTCAAGGTTGCGGCGGGCCTGCCCGTACTCGGTATCGGTCTCGGTCAGGACGGACTCGACCAGCGCCTGCTCGTCACCAGGGGGCAACCCCTGATCGACGAAACGGTCCAGGTCGATCTCTTCGAGCAGGCGGAGCTGGGTCTTGAGTTGGGCCTGCTGGTCCTTCAGGGAGGCAAGTTGCGCGCCGGCGGTATTGCCCTGTTCCTGCACGAAAATGATGTTGTTCTTTTTCTGGAAATCAAGCTTCTGCTGTTCGAGTTCCTCGATCTGGCGCTGGTACTCAAGCAGGTTCTCCTGAAGCGAGTAAACCGTGTCCTTGGCCTTGCTCTCGCGGCGGTCGCGCTTGAAGTTGAGGTATTCCTCCATGACCGCGTCGAGGTAGGCCTGGGTGTAGTTCTGCTCCGCGCCCCAGGCGGAGAGATTAAAGATGTTGGCGTCCTTGGATTGGGTGACGTTGAGGGTGACCTGACAGGGAAGGTATTCCGGGTGCAGCGCGCGCACGCGGTCGGCGGCCTTCTGGCGCACGAGGCTGCTCGTCATCAACTGCACCTGGGTGCCGTAAAAGTTCGCGTAAACCTCGCTGTACTGGGCGGCGGACTTGTCGGTGAGCACGATCTGGCCGTCCACGATCATCTTGGCCCGGGACTGATAGACGGGTTTCTGCTGCCAGCCCTTGTAAGCCTGGAACGAGACCCCGAGGCCGACGGTCAGGAGAAACACCCACCACATGCGCTGAAATGCGATCCGCCCCTTGAAAAACCAGGAGTGGAGCATTTCCGACCAGTCAAAGTCGCCCTCAGATTGCTGTGTGCCAAATTCCGCCATGTCGTTGTCGCTGGATAGTCAGACCGTATTCGTTCGTTTTTATTCCCTGCCGCCTAGAACTTGACCCAAGCCTCGGGCACGATCACGCGGTCATCCGGCTGAAGCAGGATGTCGTTGTCGCGCAGACCGTCTTCGAGAATCTCGCCCACATCAACCTGAAATTCCTTGCGCTCGCCGTTCTCGTCGTAACGGATGATCTTGACCGAACTTTCGGAGGCGAACTCGGTGAAACCGCCGGCCTTGAGAATCGCCTGGCTGAGCGTGATCTGGGTGCCCATCGGCAGCGGGTAGATGCCGGGGCCGCGCACCGCGCCGGTGACGGTGTATTCGCCGCTGGAGTCCCCGGCCTGCGCCACAAAGATGAAGTCGTCAGGCTGCACGATCAGGTCGTCTTCCAGGCGGCCGGTTTCGAGGATACGGGCCACGTTGATCTCGGTTTTGACCTCCTTGTCGCCGGGGCCGCTCTGGCGGATCAGGCTGACACGGGTCGGGTCGGCCTGTTGGGTAAAGCCGCCCGCACGCAAAATGGCCTTGCTGACGGTAAGCACTTCGCCGGGGGGGATGGTCATCGCACCCTGCCGGGCCACCTGGCCGAGCAGGAATATCTGCCCGCGGTTACTCAGGTCCTTGTACTCGGAGACGTGTACGGTCGCCTGATAATAGTAATCGACCTCCAGCGCGTCGCTGATCTTTTGGGCCAGCTCGCGCGGGGTGAGCCCGGAGGCCTCGATCTTGCCGATCAGGGGTACGTCGATCTTGCCGGATTCGTCCACCAGCACGATATTGGCCGCTTCGCGATCCTCAGCCACCATGTAGCTGAGCTTGTCGCCGACCTTGATCGGCGTGGTGTCGTCAAGCAGCTCCATCGTGTTGACGCTCGCACCCGTGTCGAACGGGGCGGCTCCGGAAAAACCGAAAGCTGCCTGACTGATCAGGAGGGCGCATATGAACAGGAAAAGTTGTGGCATGGTCAGACTCGACGGGAAATCATTATACCTAATCTTCGGGTAAAAAGGACGTAAATTAAGCAAAAATTAGAAATCGTAGCGCAGATCGAGGATGACCTGGTTACGATTAAAGGTACGTTCGGGCAGGTTTGAAGTCCGGTGCGTCCGCACATAGGCGAAGGTGCTGCTGAGCTGGCGGGAGAAACGGTAATCGAAGCCGAAGCTGATCAGGTACCCGCTAAAAACTTCCGGAGCCGGGCCGCCGGAGTCTTCGCCCCAGTCATAGACGATGGAAAAGTTTGGTACCAGCCGCTGCGAAAGCTGATAGGAGGCGGCGTAGCCGATGGTGTCCGTGGTGGTGGCGTTGCTCAGGTAGCCGTTCTGGATCACGCGGGTGTAACTGAGGGAATGCTGGTAGCGCTCGCTCAGGCGGTGCGTGAAGACGATATTGGCCTGAATGCCCGAGGGCTCGGACAGGTCCCCCGTCGTCCCGGTCTGCTGCACATTGTAAAAGGTATAGTTCATGCTGGCCTGGACGTTGACCAGCGGGCTCATCTGCCAGACGACCATCGGCCCGAGAAAGTAAGTCCATTCGTCGTTGTTGACGTTTTCGGCATAGTCGATGTACGAGAATCCCCCCGTGAAGCCCGCCGTCAACTGCGGCGAAATGAGAAAACGCGGCCCGGCGGAAAAGGTGTAGGTCGTGCTTTGGGTAAAATTGAAGTCCTGCTGCGTGGGCAAGATGTCCGTGCGCGAGAAACTGCCGAAAACGACCACATCGTTGTAGTCAGCCTCCACATTGATCCCGGCGATGTTGGTAAAGCGGCCGTAGCGCATGGAGTTGGGGACGAGCTGGCCGTTGGCGTCCAGACGGAGCGCGTCAGTCGGATCAATCGAGTACGAGATCCGGTCGAACAACTCGATCTCCCAGTTTTCGATGAAAAAGGAAAAAGCCAGCTTGGTATCCGGCGAAATCGAGACGAAGTTGTTGATCGAGCTCAGTTCCGGGTTGTTCGTGTACCACTCATAAAAGAGGCCGAGATTGATGCTGATGGTGTTATAGTCGCTCACCCGCCAGCGGCTGCCCAGCGTCACCCCGGGGCTGATGATAAAGTCCGAAACCGGGAAATTGGTCGAGCCGGTGATGTTGTCGTTGTACTCGAAGCCCAACTGAGCCGACAGGTCGAAATACACCGGTCCGGCCCGCAGGTTCTCCCCTTGCCCGTAGGCCCGGCCCACCATCGCCGCCAGCCCAAGCAAGCACAGCGACAGCCAAATCGCGGACACACGACCACCCCGGAGGCTTTTTGAGAAAGGTATCCGGCCCATTGACAGCAGACTGGCGCGCAGAAAGTGTGGCATCCCCCGGGAGTTCCTAATAACTAAGGGTTTTCCCCATCAGAGGGCATGCGCGGGCATGCTGGCGACTGTAAAATTGATCAACCATTTCACAATTTTCGGCGCACCGGGAATTTTCTTAATTGTTTTGCTTATAAGCCGAAAGAATATTATAGAGGAAACCCTCACCAATCACATGCAGTTTTCCACCAGAAGTTCCCTGTTTCGATGCATGAGCGCCCTGGCCATCATGCTCGCGCCGGCTCTTAGCCTGGCCCAGACCTCCGCCCTTCCGGATGTCTCCACGGCCCCCGTCCTCGCGGCGGACAGCACCGCCCCGGCCACCGGCATGCCCTCCGTGATGGACCTTCCCGCCATGATCGGCCCCAAGGAAGAGTACGAAGAGGATTCCTACGCCATGATCGAGGTGGAGGAAATCGACCGCGAAGAACTGCTCGACAAGCCCATGAACCTGGCCCGCTGGATCATGGGCGCGCGCCTCTACACCTACGAAACCGGCCACCTCGAACCCGTCAAGGAGGACTACTCCGACAATACCAGCCCGGCCTCGCTCCTGACCAAGGATGCCGACGCCCGCTACCCGATGTACCTGGATTCGTACAAATTCGTCATCGACCTGGGCGACTACTGGATGATCAACATGTTCGAGTTCATGAACTACGGTGCCCGTGGACGAGCCCAGGTCTTTTACTCGGACGTGCTTCAGGACCCCAACTCGGGCCAGTGGAAAGCCGCTTCGCCCATCGTGCCTTTTTCCTCTGACGGCAAGGTCTCGCTCTACCTCGGGGCGCTCGACACACGCTTTGTCATGCTCGTGATCGACAACATGGCCCACGGCGACATCGGGCCGTTCTCGGTCTACGGCGACTTGAAAATCTCCCAGATGCGCCTCGCCGGCGGCAGCCTTTCCCAGAAGGAACTCGACGCCCTCCCCCTCAAGGAGCGCGAGAAGTACCGCCCCATGCGCTACGACTGGGCCACCCTGCACAGCGGCTGCCGCGTGAGCTACGTCAGCTCCGGCGACCCACGCTACAGCAACGCCATGATCGACGACGACATGGAGACGATTTGCCAATTCAAGCAGGAGCCCGAAACCGTCGTCATCATGGACCTGATGGAAGAGCGCAACATCAACCGCATGTCCATGCTCTTCAGTTCCGATCCGGGGCTGTTCGAAATCTATTTTGTCCACAAGCTCCCGGAGGGCCTCAAAACCGAAAGCGACAGCGGTGCGCCCCCGGCGCAGATTATTGGCGAGTCTCCGGAGACCATTATCGACGGCGAAAGCGCCTATTATTCACCCGGCACCGGGCCCAGTCCCGAAATTTATCTGCCGTCAGCCCCCGGCTCCTTCGGGCAATGGCTGGCGCTGGCCCAGCTCGGACAGGTTTCGGACAACACCACGGACGAAATCCCGATCAAGATCACCCGACTGCCCAAAGAATTTTTCCGCGACACCAAGCCCAACCTGACCTACGTCTCCGATGGCGGCATGAACTCCTTCCGCATCGAGTTTCAGGAAATAACGGGGCGCTGGTGCATTATCCGCTTCCGTCGCAACTTCAACAGCCCCGAACAGGGCGTCAAAATTGACAAGCCCGCCGCTGGCACCCAGAGCATGCTCATGCCGATCAAGGTCGGTCCGCACGCCTACGCTCCCGCCCCCCTGAGCCTTCTCGGCCAGACCAGTGACGACGACAGCGGAATCCCCAGCGGCCTGCGCATTTACGAGGTCAGCATTTTCGGGGACATCTACGTCATCGGCAACGCCCTCGAACCGGTCAGCGGGGTACAATTCGGCAGCAACAGCCAGACCTCAAATCCCGGCGGCGTGCCGGGCGGCGGGGGCACCCCCGGCGGCCCAACCGTGCCGCCCGTGGACCCACCCCCGCCCTACGTCCCCGACCCGGTCAGCCCGTAGAGACGTGTTAGCCAAGCTCTTGCGCTAACGGTACCCTAGTGTCGTGTTAGCTAAGCTCTTAATAAATGTTAATGGCCACAAAAAGGCACAAGAAGCACAAAAACTTCGTGGATACAGAGTTCGCTCTGCGTCTTTGCGCCTCTGCGGTGAAAATATTTTTATCAGAAACTAAGCTAACGGTACCCTAGCTCCCTGTTTTCAGTTGCAGGTACTTTTTAACCGTGCGGCGGTCGAGTTTGAGGCGGCGGCCCAGTTCCTCATAGTTGGGGATGCGGGCGTACTGCTCGGCCACGTAACGGGCCAGCAGTTCCTCGGCAGTGAATTCGCCACGGCTCCACGGACCAGCGATCCCCTCTCCGACGGCCGGCTTTTCGAGGTTTTCGGGCTGGTAGTCGCCGTGCACGGTGATGTTGCGCACGCATTGTTCCAGTTCGCGGAAGTTGCCCGGCCAGGCGTAATCGACGGGCAGCTTTTTCCCGATCCAGTCGCAGACTTCGGCCGTTACTTTTTCGCCTTCCTCCGGTCCGGCCATTTTCCGGGCGATGAAGGCGACCAGCGTTTCGAGTTCGCCGGGGGAGCCGTTGAGAATCTCCCGTAACGAGGGAGTCTGCACCCGATCGGCATTGAGCCGGAAGTAAAAGTCCTCGCGGAAGCGGCCCGCCTGGATTTCCGCCACCAGGTCTCGGTTGGTGGCGGCCATGAGCTTGCCGGTAAAAGCTTTGGGCTCGGTCTCGCCGATGGGCACGAATTGTCGCGTCTGGAGCACGCGCAGGAGTTTGATCTGAATGGCCACGTCGGTTTCCCCGATTTCATCCAGAAAGACCGTCCCGTGCGGCCCGCAGGTCTCGAAATACCCCTGACGGTTCTGAAGAGCGCCGGTAAAGGCCCCGCGCCGGTGCCCGAAAAGCTCGGACTCGATCAGCGTGGGTGAAAGGGCCGAGAGGTTGATCGGGTAAAAGGCTTTGACGAAGTCCTCGGTAAAGGCGCGTGCGTTCGGGTCGAAGGGGATGTAACGCGACAGCCCGATACCGCGGGCGACCAACTCCTTACCCGAACCGGAGGGGCCGGTAATCAGCGTGATGATGTCGCCCATGCGGTCGGCCAGCACACGCTGGTAGCGGTCCATGTCGCGGGTAAAAATCGACTGCCAGATGCGCGCCCGCAGGCGGTTGGCGGCGGGAGACTGGCCGATGATGTAGCGATGGATATGTAAAAAAGCCCGCCGAATCTGGTCCATGACCGCGAACAGCCGCTCCAGCCCCATCCCGGCGTAACGCCCGATGAGCCCGCCTGGCAGGCCCTCCTCCACTTCGCGGACAAAGCGGTCGTAAAACCCGACCCGCTGCCCGGCGTGCCCGCGCTCGTGGGCCTGCTCGATCAAACGGTCGAACTCCGGCATGAACCGGTGGTAAATCCGCACGAAGACCATTTCCTGAAAAATCTCACGTTCGGCCTGCGTCCCCTTGCCCGAGGCGAAGCCCGGACGCGTCTGGCCGAGCAGTCGCTCCAGGTCTTCCCAAAGCGCCGACAGGCGCTCCCGCTCGCTGAGCCGCCCGTAGGCTTCGCCCAGCAGTAATTTTTCGATCTCCTCGCGCTCGGGTTCGAAGGGGTTTTGCCAGGCCAGTTGCGCGTAGCCCCGCGCGCGTTCAGCCTGTTTACCGGGGAAAAGCGTGCCTGCCATACATTTTTTGTCTATGAATCAGGCATCAAACGTCAATCCAGAATCAAATGGCTGAATTCTTTAATTTCACAATAAAACGCATAACCCTTATATACAGCAAGTTAAGGAACAATGAGCACAAGTTGGCATGACTCCAGTTAAGAAGAGGGCATGAAAACAAAAAACACATCCTCCAAGTCCATCGACAAAAACAAGACGACTCACCACCCTGAGCGCACCCTGCGTCTGCCCGACCTGAGTATCCCGCTTTGCCTCGGAGTTTTCACCCTGGTTTACTTTCTGCTGGAATGGGGTATGAAATTCTAAAGCCGCCTATCCAAATCAGACAACTTTCCTACTTTCCGCGAATCATGCAACATCCCGCCACCTCCTACCCTGCCCCGCGTCCGCCCGTCTGCTCACTCCTGTCGCTGATTATGCTGGGGCTGGCACCGCTGATCGCCCACGGGCTCTCGTATCTGCTCAAGGAACAGCGCATGCACACGCTCGAAATCGCGATATACATGATCTTCGCATTCGGCATCTTCAATCTGGCCAGCCTCGTTTTCGCGATTGTTTCCTGCGTGCGCCGCGAACGCTGGGCGCCGTTCTCATGGACCGTACTGGTCCTGAATTTCCTCCCCGGCCTCTGGTTGTTCGGAGTTCTTGCCACTAATTTATAAGCCCACGGCCCAAGTTCCTCCGTTTTTCCACCAACCCGCTCCCCTGCCCAATCACTGGCCCGCAACACTCCGCCGACCGATCCGATGCGCAAACCGCCTCATTAATCCCTCATAACGTTGCCAACCAATAAAATGCCTTTGACAAGACGGCCCGGGCTGGTGTGTATATCGACGTGCTAGGATTCCTATCCAACGACATTGGTATCGACTTGGGCACGGCGAACTGCCTCGTCTTCGTCCGTGACAAGGGCATCGTCCTGCGCGAGCCCAGCGTGGTCGCCGTCTACAACAACACGAAAAAAGTCCGTGCCGTTGGCATTGAGGCCAAGCGCATGCTGGGCCGGACTCCGGGCAACATCACCGCCCTGCGCCCGATGAAGGACGGGGTCATCGCCGACTTCGAGATCACTGAGGCGATGCTGCGGCACTTCATCCAGAAGGTCGCCCACAACACGAAATTTGTCCCGCCACGCGTCGTGGTGGCCGTTCCCTCGGGCATCACCGAGGTCGAGCGCCGCGCGGTCAAGGAATCCGCCATCCACGCCGGAGCCCGCGAAGTGCTCCTGCTGGAAGAGCCGATGGCCGCCGCCATCGGCGTGGGCCTGCCCATCGAGGAGCCTTCCGCGAACATGATCGTGGACATCGGCGGGGGCACGACCGAAGTCGCCATTATTTCTCTGGCCGGTGTCGTCTTTACCCGCAGCCTGCGCGTGGGCGGCGACGAGATGGACAACTCCATCATGGCCTACATGAAGCGCGCCTACAACCTGATGATCGGCGAACGCTCGGCCGAAGACATCAAGATGCGCATCGGCTCGGCCTACCCGCTCGAAGAGGAGCTGACCATGGAGGTCAAGGGGCGCGACTCCGTCGCCGGGCTGCCGAAAACCCTCCACATCACCTCGCAGGAGATCCGCGAGGCCCTGGCCGACGTCTTTAACTCGATCATCGAGGTCGTGCGCTCGGCCCTGGAACGCTGCCCGCCGGAACTTTCCGCCGACCTGGTGGACCGGGGCATCGTCATGGCCGGAGGCGGCTCCATGATCCGCAACCTGGACAAGCTTCTGAGCGAAGCCACCGGCCTGCCCGTCATCATCGCCGAAGACCCGCTGAGCGCGGTGGCCAACGGCACGGGCATTGTCCTGCAGGACCTCTCCTGGTGGCTCAAGGACGCCAGTTGAGCCGTCCGCCGTACCGGGAAGTGTAAATGGCCCTCAAACGCCTGAGCCAGTTCAAGCCGCTCGTGGTGCTGCTGGTTTTTCTGGTGGCCTGGTGGGTCATGCCGGTCATGCTCAAGCGCTGGATCCAGACCGGTTTTTATGAGTTTCAGGCTCCGATGATGTTCGCCGAGTCGCAGGTGGAGGATTTGCAGAGCTACTGGACCCTGCGCGGCCAGTCCAAGCGCGAAATGATCGAGGCCGGGCGTGACCTGGCCCGTGAAAACGCCCGGCTGACCGTGCAGCTTCAGGAGAATCGCACGCTCTCGGACGAAGCCTCGCGGCTCGAAGCCCTGCTTGAACTGCCCTCGCACCCGGATTTCCGCTACGAGGTGGCCCGCGTGGCCCGTCGCGAACTCTCCGCCTGGTGGCAGCAGATCGTCATCCGCAAAGGGGCCAACTACGGCATTCCCGTCGGGGCAGCCGTCATCTACAAGGGCGGCGTGGTGGGCCGTGTGCGCGAGGTCCACGCCTACACCGCCGTGGTGGAGCTGATCTCCAGCAGCGGGTTTCGCATGGCGGCCAATGTGGCCGGTGAGGACCGCCCCGTCACTTATCAAGGACTGCTCAATCCCCCCTTCAGCAACCCGATGGGCGAAGTGCTCAACGTCCCGGCCTCTGTCAAGGTTTCCCCGTCGCAGCCGCTGCGGCTGGTTTCCTCGCGGCTGGGCGGTATTTTTCCCGAAGGGCTGACCATCGGCCAGGTGGTCGAGCTGACGCCGGGCTCGGATGGTTTTTTTCAACAAGGGCGCGTGCAGCTTAACCCCGATCTGGGGGCCTTGCGCGAAGTCGCGATCATCGTCCCCATCGAGCAGGAGGGAACGGCCCTCGCCGTCGAGCCTTCCGCCGCCAGCCGGGAGGGCCAAGGTGGAAATTGACCTGCGCGGCTGGCTCCTGATGGGCAGCAACGCGCTGCTGTACTGGCTGCTGCAAATGCTCAACGACGTGTCCGGCGCGAGCGGGATCACCCTGAGCCTGAACGCACTCTATCTGGTCATTCCGGCGGCGTGCATGCGCCAGCGCTGGGCGCTGCTGCTGGTCTTTGCCACCGGATGGCTGATCGATGCGCCGCTGCCGGTCGCCTTTGGCTTTCATTCGATCATCTTCGCCATCGTAGTGACGCTCCTGCACGCCTTTCAGCGGGGACTCTCGCGCGCGGGACTGGGACAACTGGTTCTGGTCGCGCTCGGGGTCAATACCGTGCTCATCCTCGTGCAAAGCCTGCTCCTGGCCGGACCCCTGCTGGGCAACGGTGCCTATTGGGTCCGCATTGCCAGCGACCTGGCGTTTTCCTCGCTGGCACTGCCGCTGATCGGCTGGTGGTTTTTCAGTTGGGAGCGCTGGCTGCTCATGATCTGCGGTTCCGGCTCGGAAGCCCCTGAAACTACCTAAGCCCGGAGTTTTTTTTCGAACTTTCGCTTCCCTGTCGTAGTCAGTAGTCGTAGGTTTACTATTTTCGGGAATCCGCCAAGCACATGAAGTTCGACCATTTCAAACTGTGGAATTCGCGACTGAATATCTTCTTTCTGGTGTTCGGGCTGATGTTCATGGTGTTGGCGGGCGGACTGGCCTGGCGGCAACTCATTCTCCAGGGCGAGTGGAAGGCCAAGGAGGAGCGGCAAAATATGCGACGTGTCATCCAGCCAGGGCCGCGCGGTGACATCCTCGACCGCCACGGCAACATCCTAGTCGGCAACCGGCCGCGCTTCTCCGCCGTGGTGTACCTGCGCGAGCTGCGCGAAGAGTTCGACAAGGAGTACTCGAAGCTCATCAACACCCTACGCGAGAAACACCGCGAGGAGAACCCCGACACGCCCTTTAGCTTCGACTGGCAGGAACTACGTTGGGAATCACGCCGGATCGTCCTCCAGCGCTACCTGGACCAGATCAACGCCATCCTTGGCACCGATGACACCGTGACCCTGCGCGACCTCCAGCGCCACTACTGGAGCAAGCTGCTCATGCCCTTCCCGCTCATGGGCGATCTCGAACCCGAGGAGTACGCCCGTCTCATCGAGCAGCTCCCGCTCGGTTCCCCCATTGACATCTACACCGACACCGCGCGGGACTATCCCTTCGGCCCCACCGCCTGCCACACGCTCGGCTACGTCGTGGCCAACCCCGAGGGCATCAAGGAAGACGCTATCCCCGGTGAGGACCTGAAAACCTTTCACTACAAAAGCGAGGTGGGCAAAAACGGTCTCGAAAAAGCCTTCGATGACCAGCTCCAGGGCACCAGCGGGGGCGAAATCTGGGTCGTTGACCGCTTCCAGTTCCAGTACGACAAGCCGCTGGTTGAAATCCCCGCCAAGCAGGGCGCGAACGTCATCACCAGCCTCGACATCGACCTGCAACTGGCGGCCGAGGAAGCCATGAGTGACAAGACCGGGGCCGCTGTCGCCATCGACATCAAAACCGGCGAAGTCCTTGTCCTCGCCAGCAAGCCCGGTTACAATCTGAACGACTTCTCCCCCTTCATCCGGCAGGAGGCATGGAATCAGGCCGTCGAGCAGGGCGCGCTCTACAACCGCGCCACCCAGGGGCTTTATGCGCCCGGCTCGACCTTCAAGATGATCACCGCTATCGCCGCCTTGCGCAACGGCATGGTCGGTGCCAACGAGTACCTCGAATGCGGCACCCACTTCCGCGTGGGCAACCGCCTTTTCCCCGAGCACAGCCACGCCAGTTTCGGCCAAGTGGACCTGCGCAAGGCCCTGCAAAAGAGCAGCAACGTGTACTTTTACCAAGTCGGCCTGCGGGCCGGGATCGAAAACATCGCCGCCGAAGCCAAGCGCCTCGGTCTGGGCGAGCCGACCGGCATTGAAATTCCCTACGAGGCCACCCGCATGATCGTTCCCACCCCCGCCTGGCGCAAGGAGCGCGACGGACGCCCCTGGACTCAGGGCGACACGGCCAATGTCTCCATCGGCCAGGGCGACCTCTTCGTCACGCCGCTCCAGATGGCAGCCTTCGCGGCTTCGCTGGCCCGCCGCGAGACCCACACGCGCGTGACACTCCTGCACGACCCCGAGCAAAAGCCCGTCAACCACGGCGGCGAACCGCTCGGGCTCGACGACGCTCAGTACCGGGCCATCGTCGAGGGCATGGAAGCCGCCGCCGGCCCCGAGGGCACGGCCCGTTTTGCCATGGTGGACGGCGTGCAGATCGCCGGAAAAACCGGCACCGCCCAGGTCAAGCGCCCCAGTGGCAAGATTACCCTGGCCTGGTTCCTGGGCTTCGCCCCGGCGGAAAATCCGCAAATCGCCGTCGCGGTGGTCATGGAGGGCCTCGTCCCCGGCGACCACTACGCCGGTGGTAAAACCGCCGCCCCTGTCGCCCGCGCGATTTTCGAGACCTACTTCGCCGACAAGGATCTCTCCGATCTCCTCGCCCAGGGCGACTAACGCGCAATGCGGTTTCGTCTTAAATAATACTGTGGCCACAGCGCACACAGAGAAAGCACGGTACACACAACGTTTTTATCTTTTGAAAGCCCTTTGCGGTTAAAAACAAAAACCGTCCAGCTACAACAACGAAGGGAGGCCGACAGTATACCTGAACAGGCTTCTCCGTCTCATCCGGCGTTATGCCATTTCCCAGTCGAATGGTATAAGCTATTGGCGGAAAGGGTCTTACTTGCTTAAGAGATCCTTGGCCTGATCGAGAATTTCCCGTTCCTCAGCGGTCAGGGAAGCGAAGCCTTCGTGGTTGATCTTGTCGAGGATGCGGTCCACTTCCTTGCGCAAGGCGGCGCGATTGCTCAGGTTGAGCTTGAATGGGCGGTGGCTTCCGGCAGCGGCCTTTTTTTTGCGGACCCAGGCGGGCGGTTCGATGCTGATCTTGCGCCGGGGCATCCAGGGCGCGCTCAGGGCGTTGAGGCCGTAGCGGAAGTACAGCCAGCCCACCAGCATGCCGCCCAGGTGGGCGGACCAGCCGACCGGCCCCATGTCCAGAATTGGGGCCAGCCCGAACAACTGCGGGATCTCATAAAACAGGAAGCCCCCGCCGTTAATCCCAACGGCGATCCACAGCAGCCACTTCGGCTGAAACGTCACCGGCAGAATAAAAAACAGCAACAGCGTGATGGGCTGGTTCGGGTGCATCAGGCAGAACAGTATCAGCAGCCCGAAGGAGGCCGCCGAAGCGCCGATCAGGAGGCTGGCTGGCGAGGTCAGGTGCACCAGCGCCCAGAGGACTCCCCCGGCCACGATCATGGCCACGCAGAGCTGGGTCAGCCGCTTGTGGCCGACATCCGGCAGCAGTGCCCGCCCGAGGAAGAAAATCCCCAGCCCGTTGCCCAGGATGTGCCAGAACCCGCCGTGAAGCAGCGCGTAGCTTGCCAGCGTCCAGACCTTGAACGAGAGGACGTTACCGACGCTGAGGGCCACCCAACCAGTCAGCAGTGGCCCCATCCCGAACCACACCCCGAGCAGGTGTTGCAGGACAAAGCCGCCCGCCAGCACCCCCAGGAACCAGTACAGATACGGAACGGCCTTTCCTGCCGGTTCCGCGCGCATGTAAGGTCTATCGTAAAGCATTTATTCCTTCCAGACGGCCCCGCCAACTGGGCGGATGGCTCCGTAAAAGCCGAAACAGTGCCCAAAACCTTCCGTCTGGCAAATATATATTCAAATCATAACTTGACGCCCCCCTGTCCAAAGAATTATTGGATGCTCCCTTATGGCTGATAAAGGTGACAAATGGCCCGAGAACATTTCCGGTAAATTCTATGTCGATGAGCAATGCATCGACTGCGATCTGTGCCGCGAGACGGCGCCGGATTTCTTCGCTCGTAATGATGACGGCGGTTATTCCTACGTCTATAAGCAACCCGAGTCCCAGGAGGACATCGACATGTGCATGGAAGCCCTCGAAGGCTGCCCGGTCGAGGCCATCGGTGACGACGGCGAGGAAGACTAGGCTCTCTCTTTTATAACGCATTACTCTATTTGCCTTGCGGCCACCGGCCGCAGTTCATGTAGCATGCCCAGGCCGAGACGTACCCGTACCAAAGTCGTCAAGACCAACGTTCGACGCGTCGTCAAATGGAAGCGGCGGCATAACTATGCCCCCTATATCATTTTATTCCTGCTGCTGCTGATAGGCATTCTCGCGGTCATTTTTCAGGATTACCTGCGTTGAGCGGCTTCCGAGGGCCACCCCTCGGCAGATCACATATTTTCAACGATACGGAGCAGGCAGTTTGCCGCTCCGTATTTTTTTGCCTGAGCAAAAAGAGGCTTGGGCGAAATCTAGCTATGAATTTTGGGGTTCTGCCCCAAGGCTTATGCCAGAAACTAGTGTCCCGTTAGCTTAGTTCCTGATAAAAACATTTTCACCGCAGAGGCGCAAAGACGCAGAGCGAACTCTGTATCCACGAAGTTTTCTGTGCTTCTTGTGCCTTTTTGTGGCCATTAACATTTGTTAAGAACTTAGCTAACACGACACTAGCGCGATTTAAATAGAGTCGTAGCCGGCTGCTCAAAGACCGAATGCCTACAGTATTTTTTGAAACGCTCTAAGCTGACAGGCCCTAGCTGAACCGCTTCCAGAGCGAAGGGGTAAAGAGCACCAGAACGGCATACAGCTCCAAGCGTCCCATAATCATGAGCAGCGCCAGGAATATCTTGGCCGCCTCGCTGAAATACGAGTAGTTCAGGGTTGGGCCGACCTCGTTGAAGCCCGGCCCGACGTTGAACAGGCAGGCCAGCATGGCCGAAAAGCAGCCCTCGAAACTGAGTTCGTGCTGGAGCAAGGCGAGCACCGGCAACGAGAGCAGACAGACGATGGCTAACAGTACGATGTAGTTGATAACGTTTTCCTGGTCGTCCTTGTCGAGGATGCGGCCATTCATGTGCATCGGGCGGACAACCCGCGTCCGGAATGCCCGCTCGATCTGTTGGCGGGCCACCTTCAGGGCCACGACCACACGTACGACCTTGGTGCCGCCACCGGTCGAGCCCGAGCAACCGCCGACGATCATCGCCATCATCAGGAGCGTATGGACGACATTGGGCCACATCTGGAAGTCCGCCGTGGAAAAGCCCGTGCTCGTCATCAGCGAAACCGCCTGAAAGGTGCTCACGCGCAGGGCCTCATTGAAATCGCCCACCACACCTTCGCCCAGCAGGATGAGCGTGATCAGGATGCTGAAGGTCCCCATGATGATCAGGTAGGCAATAAACTCCGTGTTGCGCCAGACATGACGGAAGTCGCATTTGACCATGCGCAACATGACAAAAAAGCTCGTGCCGCCCAGGGCCATAAAAAGCGTCACCATCCACTCGATCGTCGGACTCTGAAAGGCCCCTACGCTGCTGTTGTAGGTGCTGAACCCTCCCGTCGAAACCGTGGCGAACATGTGGCAGAGCGCGTCAAACCAGTTCATCCCGCACAGGTGAAAAACCACCGCGCAGAGTGCCGACAGCCCGAGGTACACGTACATGATCTGAAGCACGCCGTGCTGCACACGCCCCGAGTCGATGTCGGTCGAGTGGCCCGAGGATTCGTTGGAAAAGAGGATTTTCGCCCCCGCGCCGAGCGAGGACAGCAGTGCCACGAAGAACACCACCACCCCGAGGCCGCCGATCCACTGGCTCAGGCAACGCCAGAATAGCAGGCTGGTCGGGATGCTCTCCAGATTGCTGAAGACCGAGGCACCCGTGGTGGTCAGGCCCGAGGCGGTTTCAAAGATCGAGTCCGCAACGGAGGCCTCCTCCAGAATGAGATAGTACGGGAGCGCGCCGATCACGCTGGCCAGGATCCACCCCAGCCCGATCACGGCGAGGGCTTCCTTGCGCAGGAGCTTGTTACCCGCGCCACGGCCCAGCAGCATGCAGATCAGGGCCAGCGCCACCGCCACCGCGCTGCAAATCAGCCATTCGTCAAGGACGCCGTCCTCGCGCACCGAGGTGTCAAAGGTCTGCCCCATCCCCAAGCAGATGAGGAAGGCGACGGCCAGCGTCGTCACGATGACGCTGAGCAGTTTACTAATGATCCGGTAGTTCATCCGCGCTCAGGTCAGCATATTCAGAAGGGGCTTCAGGCTGTCCTCACGGACAATCGCCACCAGTCGGTCACCGGGCAGGATCACGTCTTCGGGGCCGGGCATCTTGGCCTGAAACTTGTGCAGCAGCACGACGATGATAGCCCCGCGCGGCCAGGAAATATCGCGGATTTTCCGGCTCACGCACGGGCTGTCCGAGGAGACACGCAGCTCGATAATCTTGCCGCTGCGGTCCGGCAGGTTGGACAGTTCGGTGAATCGGTCCAGTGTCAGGTAGCGTAAAAGCTCCTCCATCGTGGCCTTGCGGGGGGCGACCGCCAGTTCGACGCCAAGGGTTTCCTTCAACTGGTCGAGCACGTCTTCGTAGTCGGGCTTATTGATGACGAGCTGGACGTGCCGGGCCCCGAGTTTGTTGGCCTGCAGGCACGTCATGATGTTGTCCTCGTCGTCCTTGGTGCAGGCCACGAAGTAGTCCACGCTGCCGACCTGCTCCTCTTCCATCAGGCGCAGGGAGGTGGCCGAACCGTTGATCACGGTCACGTGCGGGAAGCGCTCGGCCAGCGAGCGGCACAGCCGGGCGTCGTTCTCAATGATGCGGATCTTGAAACGCGGGTTTTTGAGCAGGCGCACCAGGGCGATGGCCGTCTCGGACCCGCCGAAAAGTACCACACGGATATTATCGCCGAATTTTTCCGGCTCAAAATAGGGGCGCACCTTCATGAGCACATCAGTGAGGCCGAAAAGGGTCAGCAGGTCGCCCGGCTCCAGCACGGAGTCCGCGTCCGGCACCTCGGTGTGCCCCTCGCGTTGGACCATGCCGATACGCATGCCCGCGGGCAGGTGCAGCTCCTTGAGCGCTTTGCCGGTGAAGCGCGACTTGCGGGCGATGCGGAGTTGGTGCACCTCGATCTCGCCGCGGGCGAAGTTCTCCACCGCCACCCGGCCCGGATGGCGGATCGACTTGGCCAGCTCGACCGCACTGAGGGCCTCCGGATTGAGCAAAAAGTCGATCCCGAAGTGCAGTTGGTAGTTGACCAGAGAGTTGTCGCTGTAGGTCTGGTCGTGAATGCGGGCAATGGTTGAGCCCGCGCCGAGCGCCTTGGCCAGCGAGCAGGCAATGAGGTTCGTGCGGTCGTCACTGGTCATGGCCAGGAAAAAGTCGCAATCGCCCGCGCCCGCTTTTTGCAGCACGTGGGCCGAAGCGCCGTTGCCCTCGACGACCTTGACGTTGGCCGATTCGTCAACGTCCTGCGCGGTTGTCTCCGAAGTCTCGATCACCGTGACGTTGTGCCCGACATCACTCAGCGTTTGACTGAGAAAACGGCCCACATCGCCAGCCCCTACCACCAATATCTTCATAATCGTGTCCTGACGGCTCCCCCGGTACGCATGAGCGTGGCGAGGTCATCCCTCTGCCTGGGGGCGCAGCCGCGTTGTAGCATATCCGGTTATCTTCGCCCATCCCCGGCCCTAATGAAAGCCTTTTTTACGCTCACGCCGGTGGGTTTCGGCCAGCGGATTCCATCGACAAGCGCCCCGTTTTTTACCTAAATAGGGCCATGCCTGTTTCTCCCAAAGTCGTCCTTGTCACCATGTTTGAACCCCTTGGCCGCCCCGGCGAGATGTCGCTGTTCAAGGAGCGGCTGGACCTGTCCCCGGTCGAGCTGGCCGGGACCGGCCTGCGCGATGTCCACCTCGGGCACGACGGCCAAGTCCTCGCGCTGAGCACCGGTGTGGGCACGGCCAACACCGCCATCTCACTCATGGCCCTGGGGCTGTGCCCGGAAATCGACACCTCGGAGAGTTTTTTCCTCATCGCGGGCATCGCCGGGGCCGACCCCACGGCGGCCACGCTCGGCACCCCGGTATGGGCCGACTGGTGTGTGGACGGCGACATCGCCTTCGAGATCGACGCCCGCGAAATCCCCGCCGGGTGGTCAACGGGCATCCTTCCGCTGGGGGCGCGTGAGCCCTTCGGCGCATCAAACTTCGCCCAGGCCGACATGGGGCGGCCCTACCAGGTTTTCGAGTTCAACCACGCGCTCGTACAGGCCGCCTTCGACCTGACCGCCGGGCTCGCGCTCGACACCTCCCCCGCCCACGCCGCCTACCTGGAAAAATTCCCCGAAAACTCCGCCGCCCGCCAAGCCCCCGGCGTCCTGCGGGGCGATTGCCTGAGCGCCGCCCGCTACTTCCACGGGGAGCGCGCCACCGCCTGGGCCCGCCAATGGGTTTCCCACTGGACCGGCGGCCAGGGGCGTTTCGTCACCTGCGGGATGGAGGATTCGGGCACGCTCCACGCCCTCGCCGTGCTCGACGAACTCGGCCAGGCCAGCCGCAACCGTGCCCTGCTCCTGCGCACGGCCAGCAACTTTACCCAGCCCCCGCCCGGCGAACCGGCCAGCGAACATTTTTCTGACGAAAACACCTTCCCGGCCTTCGATCTGGCCCTCGAAAACGGCACCCGTACCGCCTGCACTGTCATAGACGCCATCCTGGCCGACTGGCCCGAGTGGAACAGCCGGTTTTGAAGTTACTATCCCGGCCCATGTCTCACAAAAAAGCCCAGCCCTCCCCTCTGGAGCGCAAGCCGGGCTTGATAACTGCGCACAAGTGTCCACACTGACCAGCTTATGGCGAAAAGTAAGCAAAGCGCGACGGCCCGGCCCGCCGTCGGAATCATCATGGGGAGCACCTCGGATTGGGAAACCATGCAGCACGCAGCCGAGACGCTGACCACGCTCGGCGTGCCCTTTGAGAAGGAAGTCGTCAGCGCCCACCGCACCCCGGAAAAACTTTACGATTACGCCAAAACCGCCGAGAAGCGCGGGCTCAATGTCATCATCGCCGGGGCCGGCGGCGCCGCCCACCTGCCCGGCATGACAGCCGCCATGACCACCCTGCCCGTCTTTGGCGTGCCCGTGCAGTCAAAGGCGCTCAGCGGTATGGACTCCCTGCTTTCCATCGTGCAGATGCCCGCCGGGATCCCGGTGCCGACGCTGGCTATCGGCCGGGCCGGGGCGATTAATGCCGCCCTCAGCGCCGCCGCCGTCATCGCCCTTGGCGACGCCAAGGTCCGGCGCAAGCTCAAGGCCTTTCGCGACAAACAGACGGCCACCGTCATGGAAGCCGAACTGCCCGAGTCATGATCGAGCCCGGAGCGACCATCGGAATCATGGGCGGCGGGCAACTCGGCCGCATGTCCATCCTGGCTGGACGGCAGCTTGGCTACCGTTTCCGCGTCTTCGAGCCTAACCCCGGCTGCGCTGCCGGGATGGTGGCCGACGCCGAGATCAACGCCCCCTATACCGATGAGGACGCACTCCTGCGCTTCACCGAGGGGCTGGAGGCGGTGACTTTCGAGTTCGAGAACGTCCCGGCCGAGCCGCTGGCTGTGCTCGCCGCCGCCGCCCCCGTACGCCCGAAGCCCGAGGTGCTCTACGTTTGCCAGAACCGCCGCCGCGAAAAGGAGTTCCTCTCCGGGCACGGCTTCCCCTGCGCCCCGTTCCGCGTGGTGGACGGACCTGAATCGCTGGCCGAAGCCGTCGGCACGATCGGCTTTCCCTGCGTGCTCAAGACCGCTGACTTCGGCTACGACGGCAAGGGCCAGGTCAAGCTGACCGCCGAGAAAGACTGGACGCAGGTCTGGCAGGATTTTGACGCTCCGCTGGGGGTGCTGGAAAGCTGGATCCCTTTTACCGCCGAGTGCTCGATCATCGCGGCCCGGACGCCGGAAGGGCGCATCCGGTGCTTCCCGCTGGCCGAGAATATCCACCGCAACCACATCCTGCACATGACCATCGCCCCGGCCCGCCTGAGCGAACAGGTCCACGAGCGGGCGGAGGAACTGGCCCGCGACATCGCCGAAGCCCTCGGCGTGGAGGGGCTGGTCGCGGTCGAGCTTTTTGTGACCGACAAGGACGAACTGCTCGTCAACGAGCTGGCCCCCCGCCCCCACAACAGCGGTCACCACACCATCGATGCCTGCGTGACGAGTCAGTTCGAGCAGCACATCCGCGCCGTCTGCGGGCTGCCGCTGGGGGCCACCACCCTTCACACGCCCGCTGTCATGGTTAACCTCCTTGGCGATGTCTGGCCCGAAGGCCGCTCCCCCGACTGGGATCGCCTGCTGCGCAACCCGCGCCTCAAGCTCCACCTCTACGACAAGGGCGAGCCCCGGCCCGGCCGCAAGATGGGCCACTTCACCCTCCTGGGCCAGGACGGCGAGCCCCCCGTTGACGAGGCCGAAGCCATCTTTCAGGATCTCTCGCGGGCCGGAGTATAAACCACAGAACGCTTTCGCCTTTGCCAGCCCATGTGGGACCAGCAACGCTCCCGGATTCCTACATGTCAGAAAGGCTGGCTAGCGCGAGAAATTGCTTTGCGTGGCGGAGATTTTTGCGGCAAGATAGTTAACTGCGACGATGACCTATTTTGACAACAACGCGACGACTCCGCTGGACCCTGTGGCCGAAAAGGCCTGGCTGGAAGCCAGCCGCGAGTCCTGGCAAAACCCGTCCAGCCCCTACAGCTCGGCCGCCCGCGCCCACAACAGGCTGGAAGACGCCCGCGAACGGCTGGCCCGGCTGATGGACGCCGACCCGAAGCAGATCGTCTTCAACTCGGGCGCGACCGAGGGCAACAACGCACTTTTCCAGTTTTTCCAGCGCTTCGACCCACAGGGCCGGGTCGTGGTTTCCGCCGTCGAGCACCCCTGCGTGCTGGCGAGCGCCCGCTACTGCTTCCCCAATCAGTGCGAGATCCTCCCGGTCAACGCGCAGGGCGTGGTGGATATTTCCGGGCTGGAAAACCTGCTCAAAAATGGCGGCATCGCCCTGGTCT
The DNA here is from genome assembly GCF_014230085.1 of Ruficoccus amylovorans. NCBI lineage: Bacteria > Pseudomonadati > Verrucomicrobiota > Opitutia > Puniceicoccales > Cerasicoccaceae > Ruficoccus > Ruficoccus amylovorans. The sequence continues at coordinate 224,315 of NZ_JACHVB010000020.1, forward strand.
CCATCATGGCGGCCAACAACGAGACGGGCGTCCTCCAGCCTTGGCCGGAAGTGGTCAAACTCTGCCGCAAGTGGAGTGTCCCCTGCCACCTCGACGCCGCCCAGTGGATCGGCAAGCGCACCTGCGCGGGCATGGGCCGGGCGGACTTCGTGACCGGCTGCGCGCACAAGTTCGGCGGCCCCAAGGGGGTCGGATTCATTAAAATTTCCGAGACTTACAACGATTTTCAGTGCTTCCACGGGGGCGGTCAGGAGGACGGCCACCGTGCCGGGACCGAGAACGTGCCCGGCATCCTCGCCATGGTCGCACAGCTTGAGGAGCGCGAACGCCGCATGGAGGAAACCGCCACCGCCTGGGTGGTGGGCCGACAGGTCTTCGAGCACCGGATCAAGGAACTGGTGCCCGGAACGCGCGTCGTCGGCGAAAAAGCCGATCGCCTCGGCAACACCGCCTGCCTGATCATGCCGCGCTTCCCCAACGCCCGCTGGGTTGCTCAACTCGACCGCCTCGGCTTCGCCGTCGGACGCGGTTCGGCCTGCGGCACCGGCAAGGCCGCTCCCTCGTACGTGCTGGCCGCGCTTGGGCTCAGCGGCGAAGAGGCCAAGCGTGCCGTGCGCGTCAGCGCCGGCTGGGACACCACGCCGGACGACTGGCGCGGCCTGGCCGATGCCTTTGCCACCGCCTGGAAAAAGCTCCGCGCCGAGCAGCAAACGCCCACCACCGCCACGGTGATTTCGATCTAGCGCTGGTTACTCCGCTTTGAGGCACTTATGATGTTGCTCCCGCGAAGCCACGCGAAGGAACGCGAAGGCGCTTCAGAGTTCCGGCTGTTACTCCTTCCTCCGGCATGAAGCTGCTTCGGCTCAACGCGGAGAATTTCCGCAACATCGAACTGGCGTCCCTGCGCTTCGAGAAGGCGAGCACGTTCCTGCTCGGGCGCAACGGGCAAGGCAAAACGAATCTGCTGGAAGCCGCCGGTATGGTCACGGCGTTGCGCTCATTCCGCACCAGCGAGGCGCGTTCGCTGATCCGTCACGGGCAGCGGCAGGCACGGCTCTTTCTGGAGTGTGAACGCGAGGGCGAAGGAGCCGCCGAGATCACGCTCAGCTTCGCCAGCGCGGGCAAGCAGATCACCTGCGACGGCGAAAACGTCACCCGTCTGGCCGACTTCATCGGGCGCTTCCCCACCGTGACGCTTTCCTCGGAGGACATCCAGCTCATCCGGGGTGGCCCCGCCCTGCGCCGCCGCTTTCTGGACCTGACGCTTTCAGCCATGCGGCCCGATTACTTTGAGGCGCTGCGCCGCTACCACCGGGCACTGAAGGAACGCAACAGCCTGCTCAAAAGCGGGCAGGGGCCGCGCGCCGAGGCCGAGCTGTCCGCCTTTGACAAGGCCCTCGCCCCCGCTGCCGTCACCGTCTGTCACCTGCGCCGCGAGGGCGTAGAAGTCTTGACCAAACACCTGTGCGCGGCATATGCGATCATCAGCGAAGGAGCCGAGGAGCCGGAGCTGCGCTACCGCCCGGAATCCGGCATGGACTCCCCGGAAACCGCCCTGAAAACGCTTCGCGAGAGCCGGGCGGCGGACTTCGCGCTCAAATCCACTCAACGCGGTCCCCACCGCGACGACCTCGGGCTTTACGTGGCCGGCAAGCGTGCGCGCGACTACGCCTCCGAGGGGCAGCAACGCTCGTACGTGGTCAGCCTGCGGCTGGCGCAGATGACCTGCTTTGAGGAAAGCTCGGGCGTGGCCCCGGTCATCCTGGCCGACGACGTGCTGGGCGAACTCGACCCCGTCCGCCGCCAGCGCTTCTGGGGCGCGGTCGGGGCGGACCGGCAGATCATCGCCACCGGAACCGAGCCGCCCCCGCCGGGTGAGCGAGAATGGGACATCCTGCGGGTGGACGCGGGCACTTTTTCACGGGAGTCAGAGATGGCCCCGGACGCGGTTCAGGACGAAACTGCTGCCGCTTCACCCACCCGCGCAGAGCAGGCTCCTGCCCGCCAGGAAGCACCGGCCTCACAACCGCCAAGCACACCCGGCGCGGACGGCCCTGAAGCCGAGGCGAGACCCGACCGATGAGCCTGGCCGACCTGACACTTCAGCAGTGGATTTGCGGGCTGCTCGGGGCGCTGTGCATCGGCTTTGGCAAGGGTGGCCTGCCCGGCCTGGGTAATCTCGCCATCTGGTTTTTCGCGATGGCTTTTGAGCCGAAGCAATCGGTCGGGATTCTCCTCCCGGCCCTGATCTGCGGCGATATCGTGGCCGTGCTGGTTTACCGTAAGCACGCGGACTTTCGCTATGTACGGCGGTTGCTGCCCTGGAGCATGCTCGGAGTGGTGATCGGATTTTTCCTTTTCAACCGGATTCCAGGCGATGTTTTTTCCGTCGTCATCGGCGGGATGCTGCTGGCCATGACCGGGGTGCACTTCCTGCGGCAATGGCTGCTGCGCAAACGGGCCGAAGGCGCCGAAGACCCGATCCCGCACAAGCCGTGGTTCATCGGCGGGACGGGTATCGCGGGCGGGGTGGCGACCATGCTCGCCAATGCCGCCGGGCCGATCGCCTCCTTTTACTTCATGGCTATCCGGCTCCCGAAAATGGCCTTCATCGGGACATCGGCCTGGTTCTTTTTCCTCATCAATATTTTCAAGCTTCCGTTCCAGTCCGCTGCCGGGAACCTCACACTGCTCTCGCTCCAGATCAGCCTGGTCTTCGGCGCAGCGGCCATCGTCTGCGGGCTGATCGCCCCGAAAGTGGTGCGCTACATCCCGCAACGCTATTACAGCGCCTGCATCTGGACGGTCATCATCTTCGCCGCCATCTCGCTGATTGTTGGGTAGTGTGGTGTCAGTTTAGTCTTTTCCATCAGTATTGGGGGACATAGCCCCCAATACTTTTAGCAAGAACCAGGCGAACGGGACGCTAGAACTTACCGCTCGCGTCCATCGGCAGCTTGTTGTCTGTGGTGACGAGCAGAATCGGCTCCTTGGTCTTGATCCAGACGTTGTTCTCCTTGGTGAACTTCGCGGTGACGACTTCGCAGATTTCACCAATGGACTGCACCGGGATACGGCGGCCCTTGGGCGAGGCGTTGTAGGCGTAGCCAGATTTGATCAGCCGCTCGTTGGCCACGTAGGGGCTGTCCTCCTCGGGGATTTGCAGCACCCAGCCAGTCATGTTTTGCCCGGCCAGCTTGCCCTCGGGGTCGGAGACCATCATCACGAACTGCTTCTTGAGGGGCGGCGGCTTCTCCTCGTCCTCGACCATGGCGGCCATTTCCACGTTGATATCATCAATAATCTGCGAGACCTGGCGCACGTCCAGTTCGTTGCGCTGCAGGACCAGCTTGACAAGTTCGAGATCGACTTTGGGCATAGCCGCCAATCCAAAGACCAAACTCCCGCCCCTGGCAAAGGTTTTTTGCGGAGTGCCTCCGCTGGCAGTGAGGGGGTGCCCCCTGCGCGGCCAGAAAGGCCGCTCCCCCCGGACATGGTCAGTCAGGATTTTATCTATAAGCCCAAAATCCAGACGGAGAATAACCGTTGGCCGCCCGAGCGGCTTTACCAGGCCACGCGGCGACCTTCGTTCGTCCAGGACTCCCAAACACGCTCGGTGAAACGCATGTAGCGCAGGCCGTCCGCGAAGCTGGTGCGCGTCACCGGGGCGCCTTCGCGGATGGAGGCCACAAAGTCCGCCTCGACCTGCCATTTACCTTCGTTGAGCGGCGCAACGGGCGAAGTCTCCTCGCCGCCCTGCCCCACCCGGCTGCGGAAAAGGCTCTGGGTGGAAAGGTCGTAGCGCAGGCTGGCGCGGTCGCCGTCCAGGCGCATGCCCCAGTAGTTCGCGCCGGTGGCGACGGAGCTGAACGTCATGACGAGTTGAAAGCCCTCGGCGTAACCGGCCACGACATTGAGCGTGTCGGGGATATCGACCGTCTGGAGTTGGCCGGTCTCGACATTGAGGCGTTCCGAGGTGTAAATCGCGCCCGTGGCCTGCACCCAGACCGGGTCGAGGCCGCCGAGCCAGCGCTGAACCGTCTCGTAGTGGATGCCCATCGTCATGATATTTTTACCGCTGAGCTCCCCGTCCTGACGCCAGGTGATGGCTGCCGCCGGATCGGAAGCGCCCGCTGTCAGGTGGGCGACACGGATCTCGCGCAGGCTGCCGAGTTCTCCGCTGCCGAGCAGGTCAGTCACGGTGGCGTCGTACTTGAAGGAAAAGGGCGCGGGCACGATCTGGGCCACCAGTTCCGGGTGCTTGTGCGCGGCGCGAAACATCGCGGTCGCCTCCTCCAGGTCGCAGGCCATGCGGGCCTCGGTCAGGACGTGCTTGCCCGCCTCCAGCGCGGCAACCGTCACCTCGGCGTGCATATACGGCCAGGTGCCGATGCAGATGGCGTCCACTTCGGGGTCGGCCACCACGTCGCGCCAGTCAGCAGCGGTACGGGCAATGCCAAACTCCTTGGCCACCTTTTGCGAGGAGGCCGCGCTGCGGTTGCAGACGACGGCGAGTTCGACGCCTTCGATGGCCTGAAAGCCGGGAATGTGCATGGAGCGGGTGTTGCCACCCGCACCGATAAAGCCGATGCGCAGAGATTGGGTCATGGGGATGGGAATAAAGGGTTAAAGTGCTGGATGGTCAAATGGTTGAGGCCAATCAGAAGAAGATTAACCACAAAGACGCAAAGGCACAAAGATTTTTCAAGAGGAACGTCCGCGCACAACGCACGCAGGGTGCTTACGCCCTTCGTGCCTTTGTGGTTAAATGGTCAATTGCTAATAGTTGGATGCTGAACGTAATAAACAACAATTAGCCATTAACCATTTAGCCATTCGCTCTTTAAGGGGCTCTAAAAAGAAATAATCTCCGCCCGCGCCAAGTGCCCCTCATCATCGAAATAAACCTCCAGCCAATCTGGATGGGTGCGGTTTCCGGACCACATGCCCAGGTAGTAACGCAAAGTGCCGCCCGCCGGAAGCGTCCCGGATGCGTCCCCCGAGACTGCCCCCTCGCCAAAGCCGCCCACGCCCGTCGGGTCCGGCGGGCCGAGCAGCGCGAGCACCTCATCGCGGGCCATGCCGGGGCGTAGAACATCGGAGGTGACGGCCTCGGCCATTTTTCCGCGCGGGCTGTCGGGGACATCGCTCCCGGCGTACATGCGCCAGGTTTCGCCGTCGAAGGGGCGATCGTTAAAGGGGTTGGCCTGCTCCAAGAGCGCGTAGCCGTACGTCAGCACCAGCGCGGCGAAAAGCACCCCCAGCACCCAGCGGGACCGCTTGCCTGAAAAAAGGCCGATGCTCGGGGCTTCGTCTGTCATGAAGTGGGCGTTGGCAGAGCGTTTTTTCCTCCGGCGGCGTTACTTGGTGTTCGGGTAGCTGCCCAGCCACTTGACCAGGCGGCAGGCATCCTTCAGGTCGGCCACGGCGGCCTGGACTTCCGCGTCCTCCCAGTGGCCGATCACGTCCACGAAAAATAGGTAATCCCAGGCCTTGCGGCGGCTGGGGCGGGACTCGATCTTGGTCATGTTGATCCCACGCGAGCTGAAAGCCTTGACCGCGCGTTCGAGCGCGCCGACTTCGTCGTTGATGGAAAAGACCAGGCTGGTCTTGTCGCCGCCGTCCCCGGTGCGCCCGCAGGGGCGGGCCCCGATGACGAGGAAGCGCGTGACATTGTCCGAGCGGTCTTGGATGCCCTTGGCCAGCACGGGCACCCCATAACGGGTGGCCGCGAGTTCTCCGGCAATGGCGGCCATGCCCTCGTGCTCGCCGGAGAGGCGCACCGCCTGAGCCGTGCTGTCGCACTCGACCTGGCGGGCGCCGGGCAGGTGGCGGGCCAGCCAGTCGCGGCATTGGATCAGGGCCTGATCCTTGGAGTGAACTTCGGTAATGGCCTCCAGGGGCCATCGCGAGACCAGGCAATGCTCGATCGGCAGGTAAACCTGGGAAACGATTTTCAGTTCGGTCTCGGCCAGCATGTCGAGCGAGTGCAGGACGGCCCCGCCGGTCGAGTTCTCAATCGGGATGACGCCGTAGTCGGCCTCGCCCTTTTCCACCGCTGTGAAGACATCCGGAATCATCCGCTGGGGCATGGTCTCGATCTGTTGCCCGAACTGCTTGACGGCGGCCTGCTCGGTGTAGGTCGCCTCCGGCCCGAGGTAGGCGATGCGCAGCTTGCGCTGGCGGGCGCGGGTCACGGAGATGATTTCCCCGTAAATGCGGCGCAGCGTGGCCTCCTCCAGCGGGCCGGTGTTGAGCCGGGCCAGCTTCATAAATATCTGTTCCTCCCGCTCGGGCATAAAGATCGGCAACCCGGCCTCGGCCTTGGCGGCGGCGACGTCACCGGCGAGGGTGAGCCGCTCGTTCAGCTTGGCCACGATCTCGCGGTCAATTTCATCAATGCGGGTGCGGACTTTTTCCAGATCCATAGAGGGTTTTGTCTTTTACAGGAGGAAAGGGTGAAAGCAGAGACTTTTTTAGCCTGAAATGCGCGGGTCGCTCACCAGCACGGCGCAAGCGGTCAAAGGCGCAGGGTTTACTGGCCGGGGGTTTCCAGTTGCTCCGCGCCGGAGCGGGGCTCTTCGGGCAGGCCCACGTCCTTGTCGGTCAGTTCCTCGTCCTCCTGGGTGGAGCGCCGGAACCACTCGGTGATCTGGCTGGGGGAAAGCACGTCGGAGGCGGGCAACTCCTCAATAGAGCGCACGCCGATGAATTCGAGAAACTTGTCCGTGGTCCCGTACTGGATGGGACGGCCCGGCAGGTCGGCCCGGCCCGTGACGAGGACCAGCTCCAGTTCCAGCAGCTTGCTCACGGCGCTGTCCACGGAGACGCCGCGAATGGCCTCCATCTCGGCACGGGTGACGGGCTGGCGGTAGGCGATGATGGAAAGGGTCTCCAGCGCGGCCTGGGAGAGCCGGGTTGGTTTGGCCTCATTGCGCAGGAGGCGCACCCATTCGGCGTAGTCGGGCGAGGTGGCTATGCGGTACCCGGCTGGCCCCTGCAGCAACCGGTAAACCTCGCGCTCCTCCTCCAGTTCGTGCGCGATGGCGTCCATGGCGTCGCGGATCTGGGTGGCGGTCAGGAGCGAGGGCACCTGCTCCATGATCGGCTCGATCACCCCCTGCCCGTCGGGGCCGGTGGCGGGCTCGTCGGCCTCCGGCTCGGGCGGCTCGGCCTCGGCCTGCTCGTGGTAACGCGTGATGACGGCCTGAATGTCACGGATGGACAAGGGCTCGGAGTTCGAGAGCAGCAGCGCCTTGAGGATCTTTTTCAGGTTGAATTCCATTGTGTCAAAGCCGCCATTTGAAGCACTTCCCCGCCCGATGGCAACGCGCAAACACGCCCGGCAACGCTCCCGTTGGACCGCAATTCCCGGTGGACGGCGATTTCAGGCCTGTCCCGAAAAAAATCGACCTTACTTTGCCGGCTTGGCCGGCGGCAGCGTGTCGAGCGGAACGGTCTTGATCTCTCCGGCGGCGCGACGCTTGGCATAGGCGGCTTCCGCGGCCTGGAGGCGGGCGTACTGCTCGTCGGATACGGCCTTCCAGGCGTCCCAGGCGGTGATGATCCGGGTCTTGTCCGGCAGCAGGTAATCCACGTCGCCGTAATAAAAATCGAGGGCCGAGAGGTTGCGCTCCTGTCCCGGCTCCGTGCCGTGGGCGGGCGTCACGATCAGCAGGTGCTGGTGCGAGAGCCGGGTCAGGCCCCCACCCTTGCGGATGGCCTCAAACAGCGTGGCCTCCTCGGGGCGAAGTTCGACCGCAGTCCGGTTCCTGAACGCGCCGTGCAGGTAGATGGTCACTTTGCCGTGGGCGGCGGAGTTGGTCGTGGTCTGCGCGGCGGGCGTGGCGGCTGCCGGGCCGGAAGCGGGAATTTCCCGCGTCGAGCCGCTGGCCACGTCTCCGGCCAACCCCGAAGAACTCCCGGCGATGAACATGAAAAAGGCGACAAGGACGGGGGCGGCAAACGGTTTCATCAGCGGGGGAGATTTAAACAGGGCTAAAAACATACAGACTGCCGCGCCCGGCGGATGTTCTCAAAAAACAACCGCCGCCCCTTTTTTCCGAAGCGACAAGGCCCCGGCCCAGCCTGCCCCTCTCACGCGATCAGGACCGGCTCCGGCCCGCCGATGAAGTCCTGTACCGCCCGGGTGAAGGCGGCGGGGGCTTCCCAGGGGGCACGGTGCCCCCCGCCGGGGAGCACGCGGTGTGTCCACCCCGGACAGAGCCCGGCCAGCTCCTCCCCCAGGGCGCGGAATTTCGCGTCGTACTCGCCCGAGAGAAAGAGCACCGGCGGCGCGGGGGGCGTTTTTTCCACCCGGTAAAGCTCTGCCAGCACCGGGCGCAGGTCATCCTGCCGCCCGAGCGAAAAGGTGTCGAAAAGCCGGGCCACCTGCCCTTTGAAAAAATCGCCTTCGCGCGGCGGACAGGGATTTTTGACCGGCTCGCCCGCATGCTGGAAAACCGGCTGCGCGTCCCAGTCGCGAACAACGCGCTCCCAGGGTTCGGACCGGAAACGCCCGGCCCAATTCTGGTCGTTTTTCAGGCGGGCGGCTTTTTCGGAACTGTTGGACAGGCCGGGGTTGGCGCCGGCCACGATGACACCGCACCACAGATCGGGCCGCTTCAGCAGCGCGTGCAGCGCCAGCCGTCCCCCGAGTGAGTAGCCCAGCAGCCAGGGGCGCGGGCGGCCTTTGGTTTCAAACTCCACCTGCCCGCAAAAATCCTCCGTCCAGTCGGAGAAATCCAGCTGGAGCGCCCCGCGCAAGTCCTCCATCTCCCAGTGCACGGGCCGCCCTGCCCTGTCGCGCAACTGCTCGCGGAATTTGTCCCAGACGGTCGGTGTCTGAAGGTTTCCGTGCAGGGCGTAGAGGGTGGATTCGGGCATCAAAAAAAGCTGCCGTCAGATGAGGCTTTGCACAAGAACCGAAAAATTCGCCGTAGAATTTTGGGCTTACGCTCACCAAAAATAAGTGAACATTTTTTCACTAAAACAACTTGCGCCCATTCCCGAATCAGCCAAAGTTTAAAGACATCAGAGGGATGTCGTTTCCCTTCGCCAACCCGAGAGAAGCCATGCCGCTGCGTTACGTTTTCGTCGATCTGGACAGCTACTTCGCCTCCTGCGAGCAGCAGTTACAGCCGCGCCTGCGCGGACGGCCCGTCGGCGTCGTCCCCTCGCTGAACGAGGGCACCTGCTGCATTGCCGCCAGCTACGAGGCCAAGGCTTGCGGCGTCAAAACCGGCACCGGCGTGCGCGAGGCGCGTTTCTTGTGCCCCCAGATCGAGCTCGTCGAATCGCACCCGCGCGAGTACGTGGAGATCCACCACCGGATCAAGGACGCCGTCGAGCGGCATCTGCACGTGATCGAAGCCCGTTCCATCGATGAGATGTACGGCGAACTTCCCTCCCACCACCGCAATGAAACCGACGCGCGCCGCATCGTGGAGGCCATCCGCGCGGACATCGCGGCCAATGTGGGCGCGTCGCTGACCTGCTCCTTCGGCATCGGCCCGAACATCCTCCTGAGCAAAGTCGCCAGCGGGATGAACAAACCCAGTGGCACAACCTTTATCCACGATCACAGTTGGCCGGAGTGTTTTTCCACCCTCGAACTGCGTGACTGGTACGGCATCGGCCGGAACATGGAACGCCGCCTGGCCGCGCACGGCATCCGCAGCATTGCCCAGCTCTACGCCGCCTCCTGCCGCGAACTGCGCAAGATCTGGGGCGGAATCGAGGGCGAACGCCTTTTCGCCGAACTGCGCGGGGCCGAGGTCGAGCGCCCGCCCACCCGGCGGCGGCACCTGAGCCATTCGCACATCCTTCCGCCCCGCAAGCGCACCCGCTCGGGCGCCTTCGCCGTCATCAACCGCCTCACCCAGAAGGCCGCCACCCGCCTGCGCCACGAGGGCTACTTTGCCGCGACCCTGGAGATGGGCGTGCGCTACGACTTCAGCACGAAGTGGACTGCCGAGACGCATTTTTTCGAGACCCAGGAGACGGCGGTCTTTCTGAAAATGCTCCGCAAACTCTGGGACAGCATGCCCGCCGGACTTGGCGACCCGACGCAGGTCTGGGTCGTGCTCGGGGGGCTGGTCGATGCCGAGCACGACGCCCCGCCGCTGTTTGCCGACTGGCGGGACGAGCGTCGCCTGCGGCTCGACCAGACGATGGACGCCCTCAACCGTCGCTACGGCACGCGCTGCCTCTACTATGCCGCCGCCCACAAGGGCCGCTCCGAAGCCCCCATGCGCATTTCCTTCACCCACGTGCCCGACCTGGAAGTCGAACGCGACTGATAGCGCTTATAAGTAGATTTGAGGGGTATGCGAGAGGGTGTTTTTTAAAAAAAACACCCTCTCGCGCTCTCCCTGAAAAACTTTTGAAACGGAACTTCGTTCCTGCGCGAGAACGGTGCTCGAGGATATTTTAGCCAAGTTCCTGGCATAAATTGAGAGTGCAACTCAGTTTGGAGGCTCCTCTGGGATTGCTGCATTCAGCGACGCTGAAAGCAGCAATCCCAGACGCGATGCGATAGCATCGAAAGTGCAGACTTCGTCTGCCGCAGGGTTTGGGGGCGCGGAGCCCCCAAAAAAGTTTTTAAAACATGCGCTAGTGTCCCGTTAGCTTAGTTCCTGATAAAAATATTTTCACCGCAGAGGCGCAAAGACGCAGAGCGAACTCTGTATCCACGAAGTTTTCTGTGCTTCTTGTGCCTTTTTGTGGCCATTAACATTTGTTAAGAACTTAGCTAACACGACACTAGTGTCCCGTTAGCTTAGTTCCTGATAAAAATATTTTCACCGCAGAGGCGCAAAGACGCAGAGCAACCTCTGTATCCACGAAGTTTTCTGTGCTTCTTGTGCCTTTTTGTGGCCATTAACATTTAGCAAGAACTTAGCTAACACAACACTAGAAATGCCAGAACAGCGGGATGAGGATCATGCTGCCGATGAAGTAGAGCACGTTTAAGGGGATGCCGACGCGGGCGAAATCCCCGAAGCGATAGCCGCCGACGCCATAGACGTAGGTATTCGTCTGGTAGCCGATGGGGGTGGCAAAGCTGGCTGAGGAGCCGATACAGGCCGCGATGATAAAGGGCCGGGGATCTACGCCGAGCATTTCCCCCAAGGCCAATGCCACCGGGGCCATCAGCACGACGGTGGCATTATTGGAAAGCACTTCGGTCATGATGCTCGTGGCCAGGTAAACAAAAGCCAGCATGACAATCGGCTGCCACGCCTGCGGAAAGCCGTCCACCAGGTGTACAAGCTGGGCCGAAGCCAGCTCGGTGGCCCCGGAGTCCTGCAAGGCCAGGCCGAGGCCAAGCATCCCGTAAATGAGGATGAGGATGCGCCACTCGATAGCGGAATAGGCGTCCTTGGGCTTGATCGTGCCGGTGACAAAGAGGATGGCCACGGCCAGCACCGCCATGGCGAAAATCGGCACGTCCAGAAAGGTCACCGCGCCGATCATCCCGGCGATCACGGCGATGACGAGCGGCATCCGGCGGCGCATGTCCTGGGCGGGGAGCTGCGGACGGTCGAGCAGGATGATGTCGTCGGTGTTGTGCATGTTCTCGATCGCCTTGTCCGTGCCCATCATCAGCAGCGTGTCACCGAAGTCCAACGGCAGGGTTTCGAGCTTTTCGCGCACATTGCGCCCGCGCCGGTGCACGGCCAGGATAATCATGCGGTAGCGCTGCCGGAAGTTGATCTCGCGGATGGTCTTGCCGACGATGGTGGACATCGGGCCGATCACGCCCTCGACGATGGCCCCCTCGTGCGCGGAGATCGGTTCCAGGTCCAGGCCGCGTTCGCCCACGAAGTCGATGCCGGTGTTTTCGCGGGCCTGAATGATGGCCGTCGGGCGGCAGGCCAGCACGAGCCGGTCCCCGGCCTGAAGGCTCTGATGCGGCAGGTCGCCGCCGAGGGCCACCCCGTCGCGGATGATTTCCAGCAGCCGGATGCCGCGCGTGCGCTTGAGCCCGGACTCGCTGAAGCTCTGCCCGTCCAGCTCGGTGCCCTGCTTGACGTAGGCTTCGGTGATGTACTCCTTGCGCTCCTCCTCGGAGAGGATGGCGGTCAGGGTTTCGCGCACGGGCAGGATTTTTTTACCGAAAAAAGCCAGGTAGGCGGTCCCCAGCACCATCAGGGGTATGCCGACCAGCGCCAGCTCAAACATGCCCAACGGGGGTTGGCCGTGGTCCTTGATAATACCGCTCATGAGGATGTTTGTGCTCGTGCCCATGAGCGTACACACGCCCCCGAAAATCGACAGGTACGAGAGCGGGATCAGCAGTTGGGAGGCGGGGGTCTTCATCTGCCGGGCCAGCGAAATGATGACCGGCATGAACACCACCACGACGGGCGTGTTATTGATAAAGGCCGAAATCCCGCCCACGCCGATGGCCAGCGCAACGATAAAAACCCCGTAGGGAAGCGCCGTCAGCTTCCCCAGTTTTTGTGCCATCAACTCGATGGCCCCGCATTTTTCCAGCGCCACGCTGATGATGAACATCGCCCCGATGGTCAAGGGGGCCGAGTTGGCAAAGACATTAACCAGCTCTCCGACCTCGGGCCAATGGTCCGAACCGCTGACCATGCTGACAACCAGCAGGACGGCAAAGACACAGACAGCCGTCACATCGACGGAGACCTTTTCGGCGATGAAACTGGCCAGCGCGGCCAGAAGAATGAACAGGACGGCTATGATTTCCCAAGTCATGACAGCAGGCGAAAGGCAGAACATGCGCCGATCCGCCCAAAAGCCAAGGTTTCTTTTTCTCGCGGGCGTGTTGTCCCCGCCTCCCTCTTCTTTCTGCTCGCCTGCATTTTAGTAAGGCCGCGCCGGGAGCGTGTTGAGCACAAACGCCGCTTAGCAGTTGTGTCCGCCAGGGAAAGCCGTTAGCGTCCATCACTTTCTCCGGTTATGAAAATCCTCAGTCTGCTTTTGCTGGGCCTGCTGGCGGTCACCGCCCGGGCCGAAACGCTTATCTCCGAAGTCACCGCCGTGGACGACGACGCCCTGACTTTTACCCTGGCCGACGGCAAGGAGGTCAAGGTCTCGCGCGGAGACGCCCGCATCGGCTACGTCGGGCGCAGAATCCAGGGCCAGTTCGAAGCGGGCGACCCGCTCCCCACCCTGACCCGGATCTGGCCCGCCACGCCCGCCGACCTGGCCCGGCTCATCTCCATCGATGGCGAACTGCGCGCCGACACCAAGGCACGGGGTCGCAAGGCCTTCCGCCGCATCGGGGAACAAATGCCGCCCTTCGCCCTCTGGGACCAGGACGGGCAACTGGTCACGGACGCCTCGTTTAAGGGGCACCCGCTGGTCCTGTCGTTTATTTTCACCCGCTGCAAAATGGCCAACATGTGCCCGGCCACGACGGCCAAGATGGTCTCGCTCCAGCGTCAGGCAACCGAAGCCGGACTCGACAACGCCCGCTTTGCGCTCATCACCTTCGACCCCGAGTACGACACGCCCGGCGTCCTCAACGAGTACGGCACCCAGCGCGGGGCGGATTTCGCCACCTTTTCCCTGCTGACCGGCCCGAAGATCGCCACTGACGACCTCATGAAGCAGTTTGGCATCCTCACCATCGAGGAGGACGGTACGATCAACCACACCGCCGCGACCATCCTCGTCGGCCCCGACGGGAGCATCCTTTACCGCAGCGAGGGGCCGGGCTGGACCGCCCAGGAGTTTCTCGACAAGCTCAAGGCCGAGTAAACACATAGACGTGCCCGGTCGGCGAATTTTTTGTTGGCAGGGGCGCGGGGGGTGGCCGATACTCGCGGGCTTTTATGGCCAAGGCATCGAAAGAAACCCCCATGATGCAGCAGTACTGGAAGTACCGCGAAGAGATTCCCGAGGACGCGCTGCTGCTGTTCCGGCTGGGGGATTTTTATGAGATGTTCCATGCCGACGCCGAGGAAGGCGCGCGGCTGCTGGGGATCACCCTGACCAAGCGCAGCAACTACCCGATGGCGGGCATCCCCTACCACGCCAAGGACAACTACCTGCCCAAGCTCCTGGCCGCCGGGAAAAAGGTCGCTATCGTGGACCAGATCGAGACGCCCCAGCCGGGCAAGCTCGTCAAGCGCGCCCTGACGCAGATCCTCACCCCTGGCACCCTGCTGGAGGAGAACCAGCTCGACGCGCACAAGAACCATTACCTGCTCGCGCTCAGTTCGACCAAAAAGGGCTTCCACGCCGCCTGGCTCGACCTCTCGACCGGCGATTTTCAGCTCGCCAGCGACACCGACCCGCGCCGCCTGCTGCCGATTTTCAACGCCCTCGACCCCCGCGAAATCGTCCTCCCCGAAACCATTTCCCCCGGCTGGGCGCACCGCGAAGACCTCCGCGACTGGCACGAGCAGTTTGACCGCTTTTGCCTGGAGCACCCCGTCACCTTCGTGCCCGATTTCCAGTTCGAGGGCGAGGATGGGGCCCGCGTCGTCATCGAGACGCTCGGTGTGCACAACCTCAACGGCTTTGGCCTGGACAAGGACCACCCCGCGCTCGGAGCAGCCGGGGCGCTCATTACCTACGCCACGGACAACCTCTGCGCCCCGCCGAAAAACCTGCGCCGTATCCGCGAGTACCGCAGCGGGGGCACGCTCCTGCTCGACCCGGCCACCATGCGCAACCTGGAGATTTTCAAGTCCGCCCAGGGCACCCGCAAAGGCTCGCTGTTGGCCGCGCTCGACCGCACCGTGACCGCCGCCGGGGCCCGCCTGCTGGAGCAGTGGCTGGCTGCGCCGATCCTCGATCTGGAGGAGTTGAACCGCCGTCAGTTGACCGTGAAGGCCTTTATCGAGTCGCCCGGCGTGGCCTCGCAGCTTCAGGAAAGCTTAAAACAGGTCCGCGACATCGCCCGCATCCTCGGCCGTCTGCAGAACCGCCTGCGCAACCCCCGCGAACTGGGCGGCGTGCGCGATACACTGGACCAGCTCCCGGCCATCCGCGAATTTTTAGGCAAAATCGACGAGCCGCCCGTCACACAGTTGCTGGGCAGCGTCGGGGCTTTTGACGAGTTGCGGGACTTTCTCTCCGCCTCGCTCAACGATGAACTCCCCGGCAACCTGACCGACGGCGGCATCATCCGCAACGGCTTCGACGCCGAGTTGGACCGCCTGCGCGGCCTGACCACAGACAACAAAACCTGGATCAGCGACCTCGAACGCGACGAGCAGGAAAAAACCGGGATCAAAAACCTCAAGGTCAAGTACAACGGCGCGTTCGGCTACTTTATCGAGATCACCAAGTCGAACCTCCCGAACGTCCCCGAGCACTACATCCGCCGCCAGACGATGGTCAACGCCGAGCGCTTCGTGACCGAGGAGCTGCGCCAGAAGGAAAAGGAAATCGTCCACGCCGAGGAAAAGGCCCTCGCCCGCGAAGAGGAGCTTTTCAAGGCCGTGGTGGCGCGGATTTTGGCTGAGTCCGACGCGCTCGGCTCCACCGCGCTCGCGTTGGCCGAGATCGACTTGTTCGTGGGCTGGGCGCAGCTTGCCCGCGAGTGGGACTACTGCCGCCCCACCCTCGACGAGGGCGACCAACTCGACATTCGCCAGGGACGCCACCCCGTGGTCGAACAGATGCTCAAGGCCGACTTACGCGGTTTTTCCACCACCCAGAGCTTCGTCCCCAACGACACCCGCCTCTCCGCTTCGGGGGAGCAGATCGCCCTCATTACCGGCCCCAACATGGCGGGTAAGTCCACTTATATCCGCCAGGTCTCCCTCATCGCGCTGATGGCGCAGGTCGGCTGCTGGGTACCTGCCGCCTCGTGCCAACTCGGGCTGGTGGACCGGATATTTTCCCGCGTCGGGGCCAGCGACGAACTGGCCCGGGGGAACTCGACCTTCATGGTCGAGATGAACGAAACGGCCAACATTCTCAACAACGCCACCCCGCGCAGCCTCATCATCCTCGATGAGATCGGCCGGGGCACCAGCACCTACGACGGGTTGAGCATCGCCTGGAGCGTAATCGAGTTCCTCCACGGCGAGTCCGAGGCTGGCCCGCGCACGCTTTTTGCCACGCACTACCACGAGATCACTCAGCTTGAGCGCACCCTTCCGCGCCTGCGCAACTACTCGGTCAGCGTAAAGGAGTGGGCCGATGAAATTCGCTTCCTCCACACTGTGACCGAGGGCGCGGCGGACCGCAGCTACGGCATCCAGGTGGCGCGGCTGGCGGGCCTTCCTCCCAAGGTGATCGACCGCGCCCGCACCATCCTCAACGAGTTGGAAAACGAGGGCAACGTCCTCCAGCAAACCCTCCGCGAGCCCAACGCCCGCCCCGCCCCGAAGCCAAAACGCAAGCCTGCTGCCGACCCCGTGGCGGGCGACGACGGCGCCGGGCAGCTTGACCTGTTCTGAGTCGTCACCGGCTGAATTAAGGGGAATTTTTCCTGCATCGGGGGGAAATCCGGTTTGCCCAGCAGACGGTTTCCCTGCTAGCAAAGCGTCATGAAAGCTCTGCTCGCGCTCGCGTTTCTGCTCAACATCTCCCCCTTTCAGGAAGCGGAGATGACCCAGTACTCCACCATCGACGCCTTTCTCTCCGGCGTTTACACCGGCGAACTCACCGTGGGCGAGTTGCGCCAGCACGGCGATTTTGGTATCGGGACTTTCGACTACATCGACGGCGAGCTTTTCATGCTGAACGGAGAGGTCTTCCAAATCCCGGCCTTGGGCAATGCACATAAAGCCGCGGATGAAATGACCATCCCCTTCGCCAGCTTCTGCACCTTTAAGCCGACCAAAACCGCCGGCCTTAACGGTCCCGCCGATGCCAAAGCTGTCCGCCAGATGATCGAACAGCGGATGTTTTCCAGGACGAACATTTTCTACGCGGTCAAGATCGACGGTACGTTTAGCGAAGTCGTCGCCCGCGCACCGCGCAAGCTCAGCTCTCCCAACGCGGCCATCAGCGAGATTACGGACAAGCAGTCGGTCTTCACCTTCCAAAACATCGAAGGCACCATGATCGGCTTCTGGTGCCCCAAATACATCAACGGGATCAACGTCGGCGGCTGGCACATGCATTTTCTCTCCCGCGACAAGACGCGCGGCGGCCACGTGCTCGATTACAAGATCGGCCAGGTCGATGTCGCCGTGATGGACATGATGAACTTTAAGGTCATCCTCCCGCGCGAGGCCAGCTACTACCAGGCCGACCTCAACCTCGACCGGGCCGAAATCCGCACCCGTCTGGAAACCTCCGGCTACGGCCCCCGCCAGCACGAATAGCCCCCCGCTCGCAAGTTTTCCGTCGCAGCGGAGATTTTTGTTTTTCACCGCAGAGGCGCAAAGACGCAGAGCGCAAACGTGGGCAAATTTCGTCCCTGGATGGGAGCATCAATAAGAAGAGGTTGCCCGCGAAGTCACGCGAAGGAGCGCGAAGTAAGGCCACTGGCAAGCCCACAAAAGATTCCCCCCCTCGCAAGACCTTTGCGTCTTTGCGCCTTTGTGGTAAATCCAGCTCTTCACCTCCGGGGACAGGCCAGCCGCAGCCAATGCCTCCGCCCGCGCACCGGAAGCCTGGCCCGGCAAAGATAGCTTGCGCCGGGGGCCGTGCGCGGCTTGCCTCTTGGCGTGAATCCCACCCACTATCCGGAAACCGTCCGCGACTGGCTGCTGAGCCTCCAGAACCGCGTCTGCCATGCGCTGGAGCAGGAGGACGGCAGCGCCCGCTTTCGCGCCGATGCGTGGACCCGCGACGAGGGCGGCGGCGGGGAATCCCGCGTGCTGGCCGACGGCCCCGTGCTGGAAAAGGCGGGGGTGAATTTTTCCGACGTGCGCGGGAAAGGGCTTCCTCCCTCGGCCACCGAACGCCGCCCCGCGCTGGCGGGCAAGCCCTTCCGGGCCATGGGCGTGTCTGTCGTCGTCCACCCGCGCAACCCCTACGCCCCCACCTCGCACATGAACGTGCGTTTCCTGAGCGCGGGCGCGCCCGGTGAGGAGCCGATCTGGTGGTTCGGCGGGGGCTTCGACCTGACCCCGTACTACGGCTTCATCGAGGACGCCCGGCACTGGCACGCCTGCGCCCGCGACGCCTGCGTCCCCTTCGGCGATGGGGGGTATGACGAGTTCAAGGAGTGGTGCGACCGGTATTTTTACCTCCCCCACCGCCGCGAAACCCGCGGTATCGGCGGGCTCTTTTTCGACGACTTCAACGCGGGCGGCTTCGAGCAGGCGTTCGGTTTCGCGCAGGCCGTGGGCGAGGCCTACCTGAGCGCCTACATCCCCATCCTCGCCCGCCGCAAGCACATGCCCGCCACCGAGCGCGAACGCACCTGGCAACTCATCCGCCGGGGCCGTTACGCGGAGTTCAACCTCGTCTATGACCGCGGCACGCACTTCGGGCTCCAGTCCGGCGGACGCACCGAGTCGATCCTCATGTCCCTACCCCCGCTGGCCCGCTGGGAGTACGACCACCACCCTGCCCCCGGCAGCCCCGAAGCCGACCTGCTGGAGCATTTTTTAAAACCCCGCGACTGGCTGGCCGAGGAGTAAGCACCATCAACAATCGTCCGCATGAAAATACCCGCATTAATGTTTGGTTTCGGTGCCCTCTATTTCGCTCTCACCGTCTATTGTGCCTACATCGGCGATTATGGCAGAGCTATCCTCATCTCAATTCCCACCAACGTGTTCCTGACTGTAGGGCTGGTGGTAATCTATGTTGATCGAAAGCTTAAGAAGCCCCAACAGGACTAAACTACTCATACCTAAAGACCTTCAAAACAACCACCAACACAGCTGCCGCTCGTCCTTTTCCCCCTCTGCGTCTTTGCGCCTCTGCGGTAAAAACACCTCTTTCCACTTCGTATCCATTTTCCACGACACCATGACCTCACGCGAACGTTTTCTCGCCGCCGTCCGGGGCGAAGTCCTCGACCGCCCGCCCATGTGGCTGATGCGCCAGGCCGGGCGTTACCTGCCCGAGTACCGCGCGCTCAAGCAGAAGCACGACTTCCTCACGCTGGCCAAGACGCCCGCGCTCGCCACCGAAGTCACGCTCCAGCCGATCCGTCGCTACGGCTTCGACGCGGCCATTATTTTTTCCGACATCCTCGTCATCCCCGAAGCCATGGGGCAGCCCTACCATTTCCGCGATCAGGGCGGGATCGGGATGGACTACGCGTTGGAGACCGCCGCGCAGATCGACGCCCTCACCCCCGAGGCCGTGCGCGAACGCCTCAACTACGTGGCTCAGGCCCTGCGCCAGACCCGCGCCGAACTCGGCCCCGACCACGCGCTGCTGGGCTTCGGCGGCTCGCCCTGGACCCTGGCCGCGTACATGATCGAGGGCGGCTCGGCCGAGGGCTTCCCGAAGCTGCTCGCCCTCTTGGAGCACGAGCCCGTGCTCTTTGGCCGCCTGATGGAAAAGCTCTGCGCCGCGCTCGCCGAGTATTTCCAGATGCAGATCGAAGCCGGAGCCGACGCGATCCAGATTTTTGACAGTTGGGCGGCGCTGGCCCCGCAGGGGCGTTACGAGGAGGTATCCGTGCGGTGGATATGCGAGTTGATCCGGGCGCTGCCGGCGGACTTCCCCGTCATCCTCTACGCCAAGGGCCGGGCGCACGAGCGCGACGCCCTCGTCTCCAGCGGGGCCGCCGTGCTCAGCCTGGACTGGACGGTGAACCTGCCCCGCTACCGCGACGGCCTGGCAAACCCGCCCGCGCTTCAGGGGAATCTCGACCCGGCCATCCTTGACACGACGGAGGAGGCCACCCGCTCCGCCGTGGGCGCGTTGCTGGAGTCGATGCGCGGTCAGGGCGGCTACATTTTTAACCTCGGGCACGGCATCCACCCGCAGGCAAAGGTTGAAAACGTGGCCGCGCTCGTCGATACTGTAAAATCCTTCCGATGAGCACGACCGCCTTTCCCGCCGACGACCTGATCCGTAAATACAACCGGCCCGGCCCCCGCTACACCTCCTACCCGCCCGCCACACAGTTCTCGCCGGAGGTTTCGCGGGAGGCCCTGCTCGACGAAGTCCGCTCCGGCACCGGCCCCCTCTCGCTCTACCTGCACCTGCCCTTTTGCGAAAGCCTGTGCTGGTTCTGCGGCTGCCACACGATCACGACGACGAACAACTCCCGTGCCGATGCCTATCTGGACGACCTGGAGCGCGAGCTGGCACTGTTCACGCCGCTGTTGCAAGCGGGCCGACGCGCCGGGCAACTCCACTTCGGCGGGGGCACCCCGAACTTTCTCACCCCGGCGCAACTTGACCGCCTCGGGCAAATACTGCGGGCGCGTTTTGAGTTCGAGCCGCAGGCCGAGTGCAGCGTGGAGCTTGACCCGCGCCGCCTGACCCGCGAGCACGTCGAGGCGTTTGCCCGCATGGGCGTGCGCCGGGCCTCCTTTGGCGTGCAGGACTGCGACCCGCAGGTGCAGGAGGCCATCCACCGCGTCCAGTCCGTTGGGACAAACCGCCAGTGCGTCGGCTTTCTGCGCGAGGCCGGGTTTACCTCGCTCAATATCGACCTCATCTACGGCCTGCCGCACCAGAGCCCCGAATCCTTTAAAAAGACCCTCGACGAAGTGCTTGCGCTGGAGCCGGAGCGCTTCGCTATCTTCAACTACGCGCACGTTCCCTGGATCAAGCCCGCGCAGAAGCTCCTCGAACGCGCCGGGCTGCCCTCTCCGCAGACCAAGCTCGCCCTGCTGCGCCTGATCGTGGAGACACTGACCGGGGCCGGGTACGTCTATATCGGGATGGACCACTTCGCCCGCGCTGACGACGAACTGGCCGTGGCCCAGCGCGCGGGCACGCTCCAGCGGAATTTCCAGGGCTACAGCACCCGCGCCGGGCTCGACATCTGCGGCTTCGGGCTGTCCTCGATTTCCCAGACCGCGGGCAGTTACCGCCAGAACCTCAAGGCGATGGCCGATTATTCCGCCAAACTAGCCGCCGGGGAACTGCCGCTGGAGCGCGGCTACCTGCTGAGCGGCGAGGACCGGCTGCGGCGCGAAGTCATCACCCGCCTGATGTGCGACATGGGGCTCGACTTCACCACCTTCGGGGAAAGGCACGGCGTGTGTTTTACCGAAAAATTCGCTGACGCGCTGGCGCAACTCGCCCCCATGCAGGCCGACGGGCTGGTCGAGCTTGGGCCGGACTCCCTGCGGGTTACACCGACCGGGCGCTTTTTCATCCGTAACCTCGCGATGTGCTTCGACGCCACGTTACAGTCCTGTGAAAATCGTTACTCAAAGACGGTTTAGCCGAAGCCGGGGCTTCCCATTTGGATAAACACAGCCTAGACTCCCTCCCTATGAAGTCTGCCGTTGTGATTGGAGCCGGTGTCACCGGTCTCGCCGCCGCCACCACCCTGAAAAAGGCCGGATACGAAGTCGTCCTGCTGGAAAAGCACGACCGCACCGGAGGCTGCATCCACACCGTCCACCAGGACGGCTACCTGGTCGAGACGGGACCGAATTCGATGATGGTTAACAATCTGCAGGCCGCCATGCTGATGGGCGAAATCGGCCTGGCCGACGAACTTCTCCTCCCTTCCGACCTCTCTAAAAATCGCTATATCTTCAAGGAAGGCGACATGGTGACTGTCCCCGGCGGCCCCATGAAGTTCATGAAAAGCGCCCTGCTCTCCGGCGGCGGCAAGCTGCGGCTACTCAAGGAACCCTTTATCAAAAAGCCGGACAACCTGGCCGAGGAGTCGCTGGCCAACTTCATCCTGCGCCGACTGGGCAAGGAAGTGCTCGACTTCGTCGCCGAGCCGCTGGTTTCGGGGATTTTCGCGGGCGACCCCAAGCGCCTCTCCGCCAAGCACGCCTTTCCGCAGGTGACAGAGCTTGAGCAACAACACGGTTCACTCCTGCGGGGCGCGATCAAGGGTGCCAAGGCCAAACCGCCCGGCAGCTTCAAGGCCGTCATGGCCACCTTCCGCAACGGGATGCAGTCGCTCACAGACAAGCTCGCCGCGCAACTCGGCGACTCGCTCGTGCTCAACGCAACCGTGAAAGAAATCTCCCACCGGGGCCGCTGGCAAGTCTCCTGGGAGGCCAACGGCGAGATCCGCACCACCGAGGCTAACACCGTCGTCATCGCCGTCCCGGCCTATGTCGTACGCGACCTTCCTCTGCCCCGCGACGTGCTCGACACCCTTTTCGACCTCCATGAGATCCCCTACCCGCCGCTGACCTCGATCTCCGTCGGCTACCGCCGCGAGCAGATCCAGCACTCGCTGGAGGGCTTCGGCGTGCTCGTGCCCGGCGTCGAAGAGCGCAAGGTGCTCGGCGTGCTTTTCCCCTCCTCGGTCTATGCCGGGCGCGCCCCCGAAGGCCATGTCCTGCTGACTGTCTTCATCGGCGGTATGCGCCAGCCGGCCCTGGCCACCCTCGACGAGCAGGAACACCTTGACCTGGTTAAATCCGAACTCAAGGCCATCCTCGGCGCCACCGGCGACCCGGCCTTTGTCCATCGCACGCTCTGGCGCAAGGCCATCCCGCAGTACAATGTCGGGCATGGCGACTTCCTGGCCATGATCGAAAAGGCTGAGGGCGACCATCCTGGCCTCCACCTGGCGGGCAACTACCGCAGCGGTATCTCTGTCGGCCAGTGCCTCGCCAACGGCATCGAGTTGGCGAAGAAAATCGCCAGCGCCTGAGCCGGCCTCCTGCTCCGCACCGGCGCCCTTTCTGACCGCACGGAGCGCCTCTTCGCAGTCGGTGAACCCCTGTGCAGGCACACCCTGATACGGTTCGCCCGGCGGCAGCTTTTCCTTTTCCAGAGTTGTCTTGGCGGCTAAAATGGGCTTTTGTATCCCATTAGCCCCTTTCAAAAATGCCAGCATACAGATCCCGTACCACCACCCACGGTCGCAACATGGCCGGAGCCCGCGCCCTGTGGCGCGCCACCGGCGTCAAGAACGAAGACTTTGGCAAGCCGATCATTGCCATTGCCAACTCGTTCACCCAGTTCGTGCCCGGACACGTCCACCTGAAGGATCTCGGCCAGCTCGTCGCCTCGGAAATCGCCAAGGCCGGCGGCATCGGACGCGAGTTCAACACCATTGCCGTGGACGACGGCATCGCCATGGGCCACGACGGCATGCTCTACAGCCTGCCCAGCCGCGAAATCATCGCCGATGCGGTCGAGTACATGGTCAATGCCCACCGCGCGGACGCCCTGGTGTGTATTTCCAATTGCGATAAAATCACCCCCGGCATGCTCATGGCCGCGCTGCGCCTGAACATTCCCACGATCTTTGTCTCCGGAGGCCCGATGGAGGCCGGCGTCACCGTCATCAACGGCGAGACACGCAAGCTCGACCTGGTGGACAGCATGGTGGCAGCCGCCGACGCCAATGTCAGCGACGCCGAGATTGACGCCATCGAGCAGAACGCCTGCCCGACTTGCGGCTCGTGCTCGGGCATGTTCACCGCCAACAGCATGAACTGCCTGACCGAGGCCCTCGGCCTGAGCCTCCCCGGCAACGGCACCGTCGTGGCCACCCACAAGGACCGCGAAGGGCTTTTCCGCGAGGCCGGACGCCGTATCGTCGAACTGGCCAAGGCCTACTACGAGCACGACGACGAGAACGCCCTGCCGCGCAACATCGCCACCTTTGAGGCTTTCGAGAACGCCATGAGCCTCGACATCGCCATGGGCGGCTCCACCAACACCGTGCTTCACCTGCTGGCCAGCGCCCAGAGCGCGGAGGTGGACTTCACGATGGACGACATCGACCGGCTCTCGCGCAAGGTGCCGTGCCTGTGCAAAGTCGCCCCCAACACCCAGAAGTACCACATTGAGGACGTTCACCGTGCCGGGGGCATTATGCGCCTGCTCGGGGAACTCGACCGCGGCGGCCTCCTGCACCGCGACATCCCCACCGTCCACTCGGCCAGCATCGGCCAGGCGATTGACTACTGGGACCTGCGCAGCAAGGCCACCGAGAGCGCGAAGAAATTCTACTCCGCCGCCCCCGGCCGCAAACGCACCACGAGCGCCTTTTCACAGGAAGCCCGCTGGGAATCCCTCGACACGGATCCGGCAAACGGCTGCGTGCGCGACGTGGAGCACGCCTACTCCAAGGACGGCGGGCTCGCCGTGCTCAAGGGCAACATAGCTCTCAACGGCTGCATCGTCAAAACCGCCGGGGTGGATGAATCCATTCTCAAGTTCACCGGGCGTGCCCGCGTCTTTGAAAGCCAGGACGCCGCCGTCGAGTCTATCCTCACCGATCAGGTCGTGGCCGGTGATGTCGTCGTCATCCGCTACGAAGGTCCCAAGGGCGGCCCCGGCATGCAGGAGATGCTTTACCCGACCAGCTATCTGAAGTCCAAGGGCCTCGGCAAGCAGTGCGCGCTCATCACCGACGGACGCTTCTCCGGCGGCACGAGCGGACTCTCTATCGGCCACGCCAGCCCCGAAGCCGCCGCCGGTGGTGCCATCGGGCTGATTCGCGAAGGCGACACCATCGTGATCGACATCCCGGCCCGCACGATCAACGTCGCCATCAGCGACGAGGAACTGGCCCAACGCCGCGCCGCCGAAGACGCCAAAGGCCCCGAAGGCTGGAAGCCCAAGCGCAACCGCGTCGTCAGCACCGCGCTGCAAGCCTACGCCCTCCTGACCACCAGCGCCGACCGCGGCGGTGTGCGCGACCTCAACCAGCCCGGCCTCTCCCGGTAGTCATACCGTTTTTTAAAGAGTAGTTATGAGGTTTATGCGAGAGGGCGTTTTTTGGAAAAAACACCCTCTCGCGCTCTCCCCAAAAAACTTTTAAGACGGAACTTCGTTCCTTCAGAAGGACGGCAAGCCTCAAGGTCCTCGCATAAGTGCTTGGGGCAACTCTCTTTAGATGCTCTCTGGGATTGCTGCTTTCAGCACTGCTGAAAGCAGCAATCCCAGACGCGATGCGGTAGCATCGAAAGTGCAGACTTCGTCTGCCGCAGGGTTTGGGGGCGCGGAGCCCCCAAAATATCTAGCAAGGACTCTGGGAAGGGAGGGCACTAATTGCCGGTGGGCTCGTCCATGTAGTGGCCTTCGATGAGGGCGTTGTAGGCCGCGTACTTGTAGAGTTCGTGGAGGGTCGGGGTATTATAGACCCGGCTGACGATGCGCCCGAGCGTGTCCTCGTTCTGTACGAGGTCCATGCCGTAGTGGATCAGCTCGGTGGCGATTTTCCCAAAAATGTGCACGCCGAGCACCTTGCGGGTCGGGCGGTCAACGACGAGCTTGAGCAGGCCTTCCTTGGCCCCGATGATGCGGCCCCGGGGCATGTCGCGGTAGCGTGCGCGTCCGATGCAGTAGTCGATTTTTTTCTTCTGGGCCTCGTCCTCGGTCATGCCATAGACGCTGACTTCGGGGATGGTGTAAATGCCGTAGGGGAACTGCTCGCTGATCTTTTCGTCGCCCCAGAAGTTGAACATGTGCGTCACGGCCACACGGCCCTGGTCCATGCTGGTGGAGGCCAGCGCGGGGAAGCCGATCACGTCACCGGCGGCGTAAATGCTCGGCACCTTGGTGCTGTACTTCTCATCGACCACGATGTTCTGGCGGTTGTCAATCTCGACGCCGAGGGCTTCCAGCCCGAGGTTGTGCGAAGCGCCACTGCGCCCGGCGGCATAGAGGAACATGTCCGCCTCGATGGGAGCGCCGTTGGTCAGTTTGGCGTGGACGTTGGAGGTGTGCTCTTCGGGGAGGATTTCGACCTGCTCGATACGGCTGCCGAAGACGAACTCGATGCCTATCTTTTCCATGTCGGCCGTCAGTTCGCGGCAGATCTCGCGGTCGAGGAAGCCAAGGATTTCCTCGTGGCTGTTAACGAGCTTCACCTTCGTACCCATGACGGCGAAAATGGTCGCGTATTCACAACCAATGACACCGGCCCCAACGATGACGATGCTGCGGGGGATGCGGTTGATATTCAGGATGGTGTCCGAGTCGTGGACAAACTTGCCGTCAAAGGGGATGCCCGGAGGCTGGAAGGGATAGGAACCGGTCGCCACGAGGATAAACTCACCCTCGATCTCGGCGGCATCCTTGCCCTCAATCACCACTGTGTGCGGGTCCTTGACTGTAGCGGTGCCGATGTAGGTGTCGATGTTGTGCAGCTTGAAGTTGGCGGCTATGCCCTGTTCCTGCTGTTCGACGACCTGGTTCTTGCGGAAAAAGAAGTCGCGCACATTGGCGGCGCGTTCCAGCTCCTTGTCCACCCCGAAGAGACCCCGTTCGTTCAGGCCCGAGTAGTACAGCGCGGTTTCCTTGAGCGTTTTGGAAGGCAGCGTGCCGGTGTTGGTACCCGCGCCGCCCAGGTCGGCCCGCTTTTCGACGACCGCGACCTGCTTGCCATAGTAGGCGGCCTTGACCGCCGCTTTCTCCCCGGCCGGACCGGAGCCGATGATAATCAAATCGTATTTTTTCATGAGAGAAGTAATCAAAGGGAAAGAAGTGAACGTGACCGATACACTTGCCTAATCTCAGGCTCGCTTGCAACCCTTTAAGCTTACGGCGGAGCAATCCCCGGAAAGCCTCATGGTCAAAAAACGAAATCAAGAAATCGCGGTGGCAAAGGCGCTACCCACGGGTAAACATCAGGCGAATTTCCGAAGCTGACGGTCGGGGACGCTCAACAAAACAAGCGTCAACGGCCTGATTGATATTCGCATGCAGTTCGCGCAGGTCGGCTCCGTTCGCCTGGATGAACTCGGTCAGGCAGACGGCTTCGTAGCCGCCGCTTTCCTGAGCCATAACTTCAAATATCAATCCCATACACCCTCTCTTAACCACCAGTACCGGGCAAACCCACCGTTATACGTCCTTTGCCGTGAAGAGCCGACAGCCTGCCAGATTTTGGTAAAAAAAGCCAGCCTGAAAAAATGTCTCACCTTGGGAGTTGGTAAAAAGCCCCGTCTATTTCAGATCTTTCCGTTCTGTAATTTTTATGGGAAAAGTGTTTGGCTTAATTCCCGCAACTCTATAACAGCTAAAAACTTGCCGATGAGTTCGCACGAACGCCCGCCAAAACCAACCATCATCACCGTCCTGCGGTTGCTAATCGGGATCGGTGTCATTCTGGCTGTTGTGCTGGCCGGAAAGGAGCTCGCCCCGCATTTACCCGTAGCTGAGAAGTGGATCGAAGAGCAGGGCATGCTGGCACCGGTCTATTATATTCTGCTGTTGAGTGTGCTCACGTTCTTGTGTGTTCCGCTGGACCTGATGCTAATTGCCGCCGGCATGATGTTTTCGCTCGGAAAGGGATTTTTATACATCGTCACCGGGCTGTATCTCAGTCAGAGCCTGATCTTCTGGGTGTCGCGGCTGTTTCTGCACAAGCACGTCCAGCGCCTGGTAGCCCGCAAGCCCAAGCTGCGCAAGCTCAACGCCGTACTCGACCAGCAAGGAATCAAGCTGCTGGTGCTGATCCGCCTGGCACCGATCCCGGCCTCCCCTGTCAGTTATCTGATGGGGGCGAGCCCGATGAGTTTCCGGCACTTCAGCATTGCCAATCTGGGACTGCTTCCGATGGCCTTTGTCTCGCAATACCTGGGCTACGCGGCCATCCATGCCACCCGCACGACATATTCTCCCCACCACGTTTTCAATCTCCACGATGCCGTTACCTACGGCGGATTGCTTATCGCCGTCGCCGTCGTTGGCTTCATCGGCCACCTCGCTCATAAAACTCTTAATGATGTTGAAGAGAATGCTTAAATAGCATTCACTAAATAATACTTTCCATAAAGCCTTCTTATGGAAATATTCCGTCACTCCCTCCAGATGAACCGAATATTTGCCCTGATATTCGGCTTGGTGGCTGTTATGCTATCGAGTTGCAGCCGACCGGACATGCCAGTCGTCAAGCTGGCTATCAATCATTGGCCCGGATACGAGTTCCTGTTTCTGGCGAAGGAAAAACACTATTTCGAGAAAGAGGGTGTCCGGGTGCAACTGGTGGAGTTTACTTCGCTGCCGGATGTACTGGAGGCGTATCAGTCCGGCGATGTGGATGGGATGGCTTGCACACTGGTCGAGACCCTGGCTGCGGCCGGGCAGGCCAGACGGCAGCCGCAGATTTTTCTGGTGACCGATTATTCAAACGGGGGCGATGTCATTCTGGCCCGAAACGAGATCCGCATTCCGGACGGACTTTCCGGGCTGGCCGTTGCCTGTGAGAGCAACCATCTCGGAGGCTATATGCTCTATCGAGCCTTGCAGAAATACAATCGCACCCTGGCTGACGTGAAGCTTGTCAATCTCGACCAGACCGAGATGGAAAAAGCCTTCCGCAAAGGCGAGGTCGATGCGGTGGTTGCCTATCCCCCTGTCTCGACCAGCCTCCTGCGCGACGGACAGGCGCAAGTCATCTTTTCCAGCGCGAATATACCTGGTGAAGTACTCGACGTGCTCGTGGCCGATAAATCTCTCATTGATGGCAAGCCGGACGCGGTCAGGGCCATCATTCGCGCCTGGGGCCGGGCCCACAAGTTCCATACGCGTAACCGCGAAGATTCCCACCAGATCATGGGACGTCACATGGGGCTGATGCCAGAGGAGTTTGCCCAGATATTGGACAAACTGAAGCTCATTGCTCCCGACGAGCAAGTCCCTTACTTCGAGCCTGAGAACGGACGCTTACTTGAAATCGCTCGCAACACTCACGGCATTCTGCGGCAGATGGGATCATTGAGCGGAGACTTGGATATTTCAGTCCTGATCGCTCCCGCCTCCCTTCATCCAACCCCATGAAGTCAAAGTCCTCCAGCCGTCCCCGGGGCCTGACGCTCTGGTCGAAGCTCCTCATACCGCTCGTGTTGATCGGTGTCATCGGGGGCCTCATTGGCATCGCCTGGAACAAGCTTTTCATCCGCGAACACCTCGGGGAAGGTACTGCCTATCAGGCGTCAGTCATGGCCTCCGCCGTCCGGCAGAATTTTTATCTGGAGAGCAGCGCAGAGAAACGGATTCGCGCGGTCAACCGCTTTGCCGCCGAAGATGGTGTGGACCGTATTGTCGTCGTTGCCGGGAGCCCGGCAGTCATCGTCGCTTCCTCCGAACTCTCACTGATCGGCAAGTCCATTAACGAACTGGAACCCCAGGCTGTGGATATCCTCAGGAAAACCATGAACTCGGGACTGGGCCAGCAGAGCCACCCCGAGGAGGAACGGCGTTGGGGCTTCACCGAGGCCTTTGCCACCTCCCTGCCCGGTCGCGATGAACTGGTGCCAGCCGCCGTCCTCGTGGATATCGACTCGATGGCGATCAAGGCGCAGCTTGTCGCCCTAACCAGCAAGATGATTCTCCTGTGGTACGGCGCGATGACGCTGGTCATTGTGCTGACCTTCATCGCGGTGGACCTGATCGTCCTGCGCCCGACCAAGCAGATCACTGAAGCCATCGACCGGCAGGCCGAAGGGGACAGCCATGCCAAGGCTCCCGTACTCGCCAACGATGAAATCGGCGAAATGGCCCGTCGGCTCAACCGTATGCTTGAAAGCCTCTACGAGGCCCAGCATCTCACGCGCCGCCTTTCCATGGTTGCCGCGCGCACCATTAACGGCGTAGCCATCACGGACGCCGAAGGACGGATCGAATGGGTCAACGAAGGTTTTACCCGGATCACCGGCTACACCTTGCATGAGTGTCGAGGCCGCAAGCCGGGCGACTTCCTCCAGGGCAAGGATACCGACCCGGTGGCAGTCGATCTCATGCGCACAGGCATCCGCAGCCAAAGCGGTTTCAATGTAGAGATTCTCAACTACAACAAGAACGGCACCCCCTACTGGGTCAGCATCGAGACCCAGCCCATCCACGACGATCAGGGGCGGCTCTCGGGCTTTATGGCCATCGAGGCAGACATCACCGAGCGGGTCGAGTCCGACAAGGCGATCAAGGAAAACCAGGAGCGCTGGGACCTCGCGCTTGAGGGTAGCCGGGACGGAGTCTGGGACTGGAACCTCCAGACCAACGAAGTCTTTTTCTCCGCCAACTGGGCGCGTATGTTCGGCTACGACCGGGAAGACATTTCCAATCGCTTCGAGGAACTGACGAGCCGTATTCATCCCGACGACCTCCCCCGCACCATGAATGAGGTGCGCCGTCACTTTGCCCGCGAGACCCGGATCTACGAGTGCACCTACCGCATGGTTCGCAAGGACAAATCTGTCTGCTGGGTGCTCGACCGCGGCAAGGCTGTCTTTGACGCCAACGGGCGGCCCTACCGGATGATCGGCACCCACACCGACATCACCCAGCAGATGGAGCGCGAGGAGGAACTGCGCAAGGCCAAGAACAAGGCCGAGGAGCTTAACGCCAAGCTCAAGGAAGTCGTCAAGACCGCCTGGGATTCCACCCTCGAAGCCAAGCGGGCCAACCAGGCGAAAAGCGCCTTTCTGGCGACCATGAGCCACGAAATCCGCACCCCGATGAACGGCGTGATCGGCATGACCGGGCTTTTACTGGACACCCCGCTCAATCCCGAGCAGCGCGACTACGTAAAAACCATCCAGGGCAGCGGCGAAGCCCTCCTGACGATCATCAACGACATCCTCGACTACTCCAAGATCGAAGCCGGCCGGATCGAGTTGGAAAAGCTCCCCTTCAGCATTGCGGACTGCATTTCCGAAACCCTCAACCTGCTTGCCCCAAAGGCGGACCGAAAAGGGCTCGAACTGACTTATTCCATCTCCGAGAATGTCCCGCACATCCTGATCGGTGACGCCACCCGGCTCAAACAGGTCTTGGTCAACCTGCTGGGTAACGCGGTCAAGTTTACCGAGCAAGGCCGCGTGGTCGTCAGTGTCGAAAGCGAACACCTTGGCAATCACCTGCACCAGATCCGTTTCACCATCCGCGACACCGGCATCGGCATCCCCAGGGACCGCATGGACCGGCTCTTTGATTCCTTCTCGCAGGTGGACGCCTCTACCAGCCGCCGCTACGGTGGCAGCGGCCTGGGACTGGCCATTTCCAAGCGGCTGGTCCGGCTCATGGGCGGTGATATTTCCGTCCTCAGCGAGGAAGGACAAGGCTCGACCTTCAGCTTCCATGTCCAGTTCCCGGCCAAGCCCAATCAGGGCACCATCAGCGCCGGGGACGCATCCAGCCCGCTTCAGGAAAAGCGTATCCTCATCGTGGTGGCCGATCCCATCGAGCGTGGTGTCATCAGCCGGGCAGCTGAGTCCTGGGGAATGAGCGCGATGAGTGTGGACTCCACCCAGGCCGCCTTTAACCTGTTGGAGAACCGCCAGCCGGTGGACATTATTCTGTTGGATTCGGACATCTCCCAGCTCAACAGCCCGGATATTGGACGAAAAATTCGCGCACTCCCTGGCCTTGGAGAAATACCCATAACACTCATTTGCTCGACCGTCTGCAATGGCTGCGCGGATGTCTTTCAGGCCGTCCTGAGCAAGCCGGTCAATATGCCGCTGCTGCGCACGCACCTGGAGCGTATCATCAGGTCGAGTCCGGCCTCACCGCCACCGGCACAATCCGCCCCTCCGCAAATAACGCTGGATTACGATACCGGGGTGCGCCAGCCCCTGCGAATCCTGCTGGCCGAAGATAACCTCGTAAATCAGAAAGTCGCCAGCCTGATCCTCAACCGCTTCGGCTACACCGTCGATATCGCAAACAACGGCAAAGAAGCCGTCGAAGCCGTTGCGCATACCCCGTACGAGGTGGTCCTGATGGACGTCCAAATGCCCGAGGTGGACGGCTATGAAGCCACTCGCCGCATCCGCCAGCAACAAAGTGCACGCCGCCCCTACATCATCGCCCTGACGGCCGGAGCCATGCAAGGCGACCGCGAGGCCGCGATCGAGGCGGGCATGGACGATTATCTGAGCAAACCGGTCAAGCAAAAGTCTCTGCTGGAGGCCTTGAGCCGTGCCTACCAGGCCATCCATACCTGATGCATCTCTCACAGGATCAAAATCGGTGCAGCGGTCGATGATGAGTGGCATTTCAGAGCGTGATAAGGCGGAGGTGTTTTTATTTTTTTCTCCGCTTACGGGTTGCGCAAAAGGAAGGCATTCCCCAATCTCGCGGCATGAAAGTACTTGTTGTGGGGGGAGCCGGTTATATTGGCAGCCATTGCGTGCGGCAACTCGTTGCCGCCGGGCATCAGCCGGTCGTTCTGGACAATCTGGTCTTTGGCCACCGTGCCGCGGTCGCCGGGAATATTCCGTTCTACACGGACAACCTCGGCGACAAGGAAGCCGTTCGGGCCATCCTCAAAAAGGAAGGCATCGAACTGGTCATGCACTTCGCCGCCTACGCCTACGTGGGCGAGTCGGTGGACAAGCCGCTCAAGTACTACGATAACAACCTCGTGGCCACCCTGCGGCTGCTCGAAACCATGCTGGAGGAGAACGTGAAAAAGTTCGTCTTCTCCTCGACCTGCGCCACCTACGGCGTCCCTGCCGGACTGCCCATTGTCGAGACGATGCCTCAGGCTCCGATCAACCCCTACGGCCAGACCAAGCTCGACGTGGAAAATGCCCTCAAGGCCCTCGCTCACGCGCACGGGTTGAGCTTCGCGGCCTTCCGCTACTTTAACGCCGCGGGCGCGGCGACTGATGGCTCCATCGGCGAGGACCACAACCCGGAGACGCACCTCATCCCGCTCATCATCGACGCGGCTCTGGGTAAGCGCGAAAGCATCAAAATTTTCGGTACCGACTACGATACGCCCGACGGCACCTGCCTGCGTGATTACGTCCACGTGGATGACCTTTCGCGCGCCCATATCGCCGTCTTTGACAAACTCGGCCACCCCGGCACCGGCCTTTTCTACAACCTCGGCACCGGCACGCCCTACAGCGTGCGCGAAGTCATAGACGCGGTGGAAAAAGTCTCCGGCAAAAAGGTCAAGGTGGTCGAGGATGTGCGCCGTCCCGGCGACCCGCCCGCGCTCTACGCTGACTCAAGCAAGGCCAAGACCGAACTGGGCTGGAAGGTCGAGTTCGACAGTGTGGAGAAGATTGTCGAAACCGCCTGGAACTGGCACTCGACCCATCCCAACGGCTTCGCCGACCGCTGACCGGGCTACTCCCGGTAGCGCTCCGGCTGGAGCAGCATACAGGGGCATTGCCCTCTGCGGATCCAGAACGGCTCCGCTCCCCGACAGCGTCCCTGACCCAGCAGGAGTCCAGAGCGTGTCGTTCGTCGCTGCCGCCTTCGGAACGGGATGTCTGCCTTTAGATCGTTTTTTTTATAACCACGCAGCGTCTTTCATCAGCCCAAGTCCAGAGCCTCATTTAAGAGCCCCGACAAGGCAGCCCACACCCAGGAAACGTCACGTGTCTACCCGAAGTAGGCGCGCAGGGCGGCGCAGACCGTGTCCTGCTGCTCCAGCGTCATGGTCGGGAACATCGGCAGGTTGACCGCTTCGCGGGCGGCGCGTTCGGCGGCGGGGAGGCTGCCCTCCTTGTAGCCCAGGTCGGCGTAGCAGGGTTGCAGGTGCATGGCGCGCGGATAGTGGTTGGAGGTGCCGACGCCCTGCTCCTTGAGCGTGGCAATCAGCTTGTCACGTTCGGGCGCAAGCACGGTGTAAAGGTGGTAAACGCTCTCGCAGCCCTCAGCCTCGCGGGGCAGTTGCAGCGGCAGTCCGTCGAGCAACTCGTGATAGCGGTGGGCCAGGCGGCGGCGGGCCTCGGTCCAACCTTCGAGGTTGGGCAGGAGCACACCGAGGACGGCTCCCTGAATCGCCTCCATCCGGTAGTTGTATCCGACTTCCTCGTGAAAATAGCGCACCGTCGAGCCGTGATTGCGCAGCGAACGGCCACGGGCGGCCAGCTTGTCGCAATCAGTCGTGAGCGCCCCACCCTCGCCCGCGCAAGGCAGGTTCTTGGTCGGGTAAAAGCTGAAACAGCCCATGTCGCCGATTGCTCCCACGCGCTTGCCCTTGTAACGGGCTCCGTGAGCCTGGGCCGCGTCTTCGATCAGCGCGAGATCATGCTTTTGGCAAATGGCCTTGAGCGCGTCCATTTCGCAGGGGTGCCCGTAAAGGTGGACGGCTACGATAGCCTTGGTACGCGGGGTGACAGCCGCCTCGACCGCTGCCGGGTCGATACAGAAAGTGGCCGGGTCAATATCCACAAAAACCGGGGTCGCTCCCTGATAGGACGCGCACCAGGCCGAGGAAGCGAAGGTGTAAGGGGTGGTGATGACCTCGTCGCCCGGCCCGATGTCGAGCAGGCGCGTAGCCAGGTGGAGTGCGGAGGTGCCGCTGTTGACCCCGATGCAGTGGGCCGACTCGCTGTAGGCGGCGAAGGCCTCTTCAAACGCTTCGACTTTCGGGCCGAGCACGTAATGGCACGAGTCGATGACTTCGGCCACGGCGGCGGCGATAGCCTCGCGGTGCGGGGAAAGCAGGGATTGAAGGTCCAGCGGCGGTACGAACGGTTGGCTCATAAAACCGCCCATTCTGACCGCCGACACCACTCCGGTCAAGGCAGGACAGGGCGAAGCCCTTGAACCGTGATCCTTCGGGTCACTGATGACTCTGCCAACGCGGAGTCATGGGCCACGCCGGCTCAAACGAACTTCGCCCATCCCGCGTCTTTAGAGGGCGAAACCTGCGGCAACATTACCATAGACAGTGACGCGCAGGGAGCCATGCCCCCTTGCTATCCAGCGCGGCCACGCGCCCGGCTACTTTAGGAAATACTCCCAACCGTCCTCGCGCTCATCTGCGGGAATGGTCTGGACAAAGGGCCGATAGCGCGGGCGGTCGGGCTTGCGGTTGAGGTGCATCCCGGCCTGGTGTGGCAGGCGGTTGGCCTTGCGGGTGTTGCACCTGATGCACGAGGTGACGATGTTTTCCCAGGTCGTGCGCCCGCCCATGTCGCGCGGTATAATGTGGTCGAGGTTCAGTTCGCGCTCGTGGAAATGCCCGCCGCAGTACTGGCACACGTGCCCGTCGCGCTCGAAGACATTCTGCCGGTTAAACTTCACTTCCTTGGTCGGCACCTTGTCGTACTGGCGAAGGAGCATGACCCCCGGCAGACGCAAGCGCAGCCGGACTGTATGGATGGCGTCGGCATCGTGTGCGGGCGGGTTGGCCAGCGAGTAGTCGATCCACTGCTCGGCGTCGAGGATGTTGAAGTTTCCGTCCGAGGTATCAATCACCTGGGCGTGCTCCTGCATGAGGAGGCTCAGCGCCCGTTTGACGCCGACGATATTGACAGCTTGCCAGAGGCGGTTGAGAACCAAGACCCTTCTGGACAGCGTGTCATTCATAGGTTGGCACCTTCGATAAGCTGCCCCTGTGAATAAGTCAAAGAAAATCTTTCCCGTCACCGCATCGTGACAGTTTTTATGCGGGCTGAGCGCCTACCCGCTTTTTTTTCCCTCTGGGAATAACTCCTCCCGGCATCTCAACGCACCCACTTCCAAGAAAATCCAGTGTGCGACTTCCGGGGCAGCGGCCTTTCTGGCCGCGATGGGCAAGCATCGAGGGTGAAGGGCATGCCCTTCAGTAGCTGCGGCCTTCTTTTTTCTCGTAGTAGTAGATGTAGGCGCGGTTGACCACGGCCATGCCGCCGGGGGTCGGATAGTCCCCGGTGAAGTACCAGTCGCCGCTGTTGAGCGGGCAGGAGGCGTGGAGGTTGTCAATCGTCTGGTAGAGGACCTGAACCTCGCCTTTCCATCCGTTTTTCTTCGGTGTGACCAATTGCGCGATCTTGGCCGAAATCTGCTCGTCGGTGAAGGGCTCGTAAAGGCGTTTGACGCAATTGCGGACTTCTTCGGCGGGCTTCTCCAGCTCGCTCACGCACTCGGCGTAAATTTCCTGAAGAATGGCCTCGTTGCCGCTTTCGCGATTCAGCTCGACGGCGGCCTGGAAGGCGATGAACTTGCCCAGCTCGGACATGTCAATCCCGTAGCAGTCCGGGTAGCGGATCTGCGGAGCGGTCGAGGCGATGATGATCTTTTTCGGATTGGTCTTGGAAAGGATGCGGATGATCGAACGCTTGAGCGTCGTGCCGCGCACGATGGAGTCGTCCACCACCACAAGGTAGTCCTCGGGCTCCACCACCCCGTAGGTGATGTCATAGACGTGGGAGGCCATCTGCACGCGGTTTTTCTCCTGTGAGATAAAGGTGCGCAGCTTGATGTCCTTGTGGGCGATTTTTTCCATCCGCAGCCACTTATCGGCGAGGATTCTCTCAATCGCGTCGCGGTCGAGGCGGCCCTCTTCCTGGGCCTGGAGGATGTCGTCCACGTAGTGCTGGCGGCAGCGGCGGCGCATCTCATCGACCAGCCCGTAGTAGGCGATCTCGGCGGTGTTGGGCACGAAGCTGAAAACGCTGTGCGAGATGTCGCCGTGCACAGCCTCGATCACCTGGTCGGCGAGTGCTCCGCCGAGGGCCTTGCGCTCGGCGTAGATTTCCGGGTCATTGCCCCGGGAGAAGTAAATCCGCTCAAAGGAGCAACTGCGGCGCTCCAGCGGGACCATGACCTGTTTCTCGTAAAACTCGCCCGTGTTCTTGACCACGACGGCGTGGCCGGGGCGGACTTCGTTGACCTCGTCAGCGGTTTTCTCGAAAATAGTCATCAGGGCGACGCGCTCGGAGGCCATCGCCACGACCTCGTCGTCCTGGAAGAAATAGGCCGGGCGGATGCCGTGCGGGTCGCGCAGAAGGAAGGCGTCGCCGTTGCCGATGAGCCCGCCAAAGGCATAGCCGCCGTCCCAGTCGCGGGAGGCCTCGGCCAGGATGTCCGCCGGTTCGAGCTTTTGGCTGATGGTGCCCGCGATCTCATCATTGGGGACGTTGCGGTCGCGCAACTCGTGGTAAAGCCGGGTGTGCTCCTCGTCCAGATGATAGCCGATCTCCTCCAGCACGGTCTGGGTGTCGGTGTCGAAGATGGGATGAGCCCCGCGCCCGATCAGCCGCTCGTTAAGCTGATCGACATTGGTCATGTTAAAGTTACCCGCCAGCATGAGGTTGCGGGTCGGCCAAGGACTCTTGCGGAAATACGGCTGGCAAACGGCCTTGTCGTAGCCACCGGAAGTGCCGTAGCGCAGATGCCCGATGAGCACCTCGGCCCCGAAGGGCCAATGCTCCTTCACCGTCCAGGGGAACTCCGGCACGATGATGTTACGCTCAAGCAGGTCGTTGTAGAGCTTGAGCTGCTTGCTGATTACCTTGGAAATCGGGTTGCGGCTGTTATCGCGCTCGCGGAACATGTAGGCCTCGCCTGGGGGCATCCCGAGCTTGACCGCGCCGATCCCGGCTCCGTCCTGCCCGCGGTTGTGCTGCTTTTCCATCAGCAGGAACAGCTTGTTAAAACCCCACAGCACGCTCCCGTACTTCTCCTGATAGTAACTCAGCGGCTTGAGCAGCCGTACGATGGCGATCCCGCACTCGTGTTTGATCAACTCGGACATCGGAAGTAAAGCCCCGGAAGATTACCCCGCCCCGTCCACCTTGCAACGAAATAGACACATTTGCCCGGAGAAAACCCCGTATCCCGCTTCCAGTGGGGGTTCGCCGGGTTGATGGCGTGCCTGGGCCGTCCGCACCCGCGGCGCAAGGCCGCACGGGACAACGAGCAACCGGACCTCCGGCCCAGAACGGGCACTACTGCTCAATCCTGGGCGTAAACGCGGGTGTTTTCTTCGGGTTCCTCGTCCTTTTCCTCGAAGTCCGGAAAGAGGAAACCCGTGAACTCCTCCGCCGTGGTCGGGACCGAGCCGGTCCCCTCCATCTCGGGGCGGGACCAGGCAAGATGCCCCTCCTCAGCGCGGACGAGGAGCAGTCCCTCGCTGTCACGGAAAAAAAGTTCCGGGGCGGTGTGGGTGCCGAGCCCGATGGAGGATTCGCGAAGGTCTTCGAGCAGGTCGAGCAGATCGTCGGCGTCCACCCGGCGGGCAAACGGCTGGTCCCCCTTGCGGGGCGTGCGCATATCTTCCTCCAGATAGCGGATATTGACTTCAAGCATAGGGATAAAAAGGGAATGACGGGGGAAAGCCCCCTGTTACTAGAGTAAAGATACCCCTGTCCCCGACTCCAACAAGTCGAATCCCCACTTCCCGCGCAGGTTGACATTTTTTTGACTGCTTTGCCCCGGTATCGACACACGCGGTCACTCCACTGCCGTCCCAAGGGGGCCAACCATCGCTCTTTTATCATCCTTCCTGTTATATAAAGAACACGCCGGGCGCGGTGGGCAATTTTCATTCGGGTATAGACTGGACAGCGCGTGACGAATGCCGATGATGGGGCGCCATGCGGGTGGCAATCCTACAGTTTCCCGGCTCCAACTGCGATACCGACGCACTCCACGCCATGCGGGATGTGCTCGAAGTGGACGCCCAACTAGTCTGGCACAAGGAAGACTCCCTCTCGGGGTACGACGCGGTCGTGCTCCCGGGCGGCTTCTCCTACGGCGATTATCTGCGTTGCGGCGCGATCGCACGTTTCTCGCCCGTGATGGCGGCGCTGAAGGACTTCGCCGAGGCTGGCGGGCCGGTCATCGGCATCTGCAACGGCTTCCAGATCCTCTGCGAGGCCGGGCTCCTGCCCGGAGCGCTCGTGCGCAACACCGGACTGGAATTCCGCTGCCTGACCTCCGAACTGGTCGTCGAGGCCAGCAACGAGTACTTTAATCCGGAAAAACTCGGCTCGCGCATCCACATCCCCATCGCCCACGGCGAGGGTAACTACCGGATCGACGCCGAGGGACTCGAAAAGCTGGAGGCAAACAAGCAGGTGCTTTTCCGCTACGCGGAGAACCCGAATGGCTCCCTCAACGACATTGCGGGCATCCGCTCCGAGCGTGGCAACGTCATCGGCATGATGCCCCACCCCGAGCGCGCCGTCGAGGCGTTCATGCCCAGTTGCGACGGGGTGCCGGTCCTGCGGGCCTTCCTCGAACTGGCCGCCGTCGCCCCCTGAGTCATGCACCGGGGCATGGGATGCGCCGGGCTGGTCTGCGGGGTCTTCGGGCTGGCCGCCGGCTTGAGCGCGCTGTTTTTCAACTACTTCGTCTCGCCCGGGCTCGACTACGACAGCCCGCTCAACGACCTGACGACCGTCTTCTGGCTCTTCAACACACTCTTGATCGGGCTGGCCGTGTGCTTCGTCTCCGGCGGACTCATGATGAAGGACAGCCCCGCCGACAAGGCTCCCGCTCCCGGCGCACCGCCGCCGCTGCCCGTCAAACCCCAACCGGCCCCGGTAGCCTTTACTCCGGCCCGGTCGGTCCCCGCCCAACCGGTTCAGACGCCGACGCAGGCTTCGAGCGCTCCGCCCGCCCTTCCCTCCGAAGACGCTGCGACGGCTGCGTCGCCCACCACCGAACAAACGCCGCGGAATCCCTTGGGTTGACGTCCGCTGCCGCATTTTTCATTTTTTGAGCAAAACCATGTCCACGACTTCCGAACCTCTGCCACCGAATCCTGATCCGGTCCTGAACGTAGCCATCACGCCCGAACTGGTCGAAAAACACGGCCTCACGCCCAAGGAGTACGAGCTGATCAAGGAAATCATCGGCCGCGAGCCGAACCTGACCGAACTGGGCATCTTTTCGGTCATGTGGTCGGAGCACTGCTCCTACAAAAACTCGCGCCCCTTGCTGAAGACCTTCCCCACGCAGAAGGCCGACGCCGACTCGCCCAATCAGGTGCTGATCAAGGCCGGGGAAGAAAACGCCGGGGTCATCGACATCGGCGACGGCTGGGCCATTTGCTTCAAGATCGAGTCGCACAACCACCCCAGCGCGGTCGAGCCCTTCGAGGGTGCCGCCACCGGTGTGGGCGGCATTATCCGCGACATCTTCACCATGGGCGCCCGCCCGGTCCTGCTGACCAATTCCCTGCGCTTCGGCGACCTCTCGTCCGCCCAGTCCAAGCGGCTCTTCCGCGGCGTCGTGCACGGCATCTCGCACTACGGCAACTGCATCGGCATCCCCAATGTCGGGGGCGACGTGTACTTCGACGAGTGCTACGAGGGCAATCCGCTCGTCAACGCACTGTGCCTGGGCGTCCTGCGCCACGACCAGATCAAGCGCGGCGCGGCCAAGGGCGTGGGCAACCCCGTTTACTACGTCGGCCCGCCCACCGGACGCGACGGCCTCGGCGGAGCCAGCTTCGCCAGCCGCGAGCTTTCGGAGGAATCCGCCGCCGACCGTCCCGCCGTCCAGAAGGGCGA
This sequence comes from Ruficoccus amylovorans, assembly GCF_014230085.1. Classification (NCBI taxonomy): domain Bacteria; kingdom Pseudomonadati; phylum Verrucomicrobiota; class Opitutia; order Puniceicoccales; family Cerasicoccaceae; genus Ruficoccus; species Ruficoccus amylovorans. The sequence continues at coordinate 264,472 of NZ_JACHVB010000020.1, forward strand.
CCCCTTCATGGAAAAGCTCCTCATCGAAGCCTGCCTCGAAATGATGGCGGTCGATGGGCTCGTGGTCGGCATTCAGGACATGGGGGCAGCCGGTTTGACCTGCTCCACCTGCGAAACCGCCGGACGTGGCGGCAGCGGGATCGAGATCGAGCTGGACAAGGTTCCTCAGCGCGAGACCGGAATGAACTCTTACGAAATCATGCTCTCCGAGAGCCAGGAGCGCATGCTCGTCATCGTTCAGAAGGGCCGCGAAAAGGAGCTGGAAGCGATTTTTGAAAAATGGGACCTGCACGCGGTCGAGATCGGCACCGTGACCGAGGGCGAGGACATGGTCGTCAACCAGCACGGCTCGCCCGTGGTCAAGCTCCCGGCGGCCAAGCTGGCCGACGAGGCGCCCGTCTATGTGCGCGAGGCGCAGGAACCCGCCTACATGGCCGAGTGCCGTACCTGGAGCGCCGACTCCCTGCCCGCCCCGGACAAGGCCACTCTCGAATCCGCCCTGGGCAAGCTGCTCTCCCACCCGACCATCGCCAGCAAGCGCTGGATCTACAGCCAGTACGACCACATGGTCATGACCGGCACCGTGGTTGAGCCCGGCTCGGATGCCGCCATCGTGCGCCTCCGCCTGGATGGCAAGAAGGAGAAGCTCATCGCCATCGCCAACGACTGCAACAACCGCTTCTGCTGGCTCGACCCGTACACCGGGGCCAAGATCGCCATGGCCGAATGCGTACGCAACCTGGCCTGCTCTGGCGCGCGCGCCTTGGCCATGACCAACAACCTTAACTTCGGCAACCCGAACAAGCCCGAGTCCTTCTATATGCTGAAGGAGTCCGTGCGCGGGCTGGCCGAGTCCTGCCGCACCTTCGACCTGCCCGTCGTGGGCGGCAACGTCAGCCTCTACAACGAGAACGTGAACCAGAAGATCGACCCCACGCCGGTCGTCTCGCTGGCCGGGATCGTGGACGACCCCGCGCACGTCACCACGCAATACGTCAAGGGCGCGGGCGAACAGCTCATCCTGCTCGGCGGCACCCCGGACGAACTCGGCGGCAGCTACTACCTGAAGATAATGCACGGGCTCAAGACCGGGGCCGTCCCCGCGGTGGACCTGGAGGCCGAAAAGACCCTCGTGGCCTGCGTGCTCTCGCAGATCGCCGCCGGTCGGGTCAAGGCCGCGCACGACCTCTCCGAAGGCGGCCTGCTCACCGCCGTGACTGAAATGCTCTTCGCTCCGGAAGCGACCTACGGGGCCAAGCTCGACCTTTCCGCTTTAACCGGCAAGACGGGTGCCGGGGTAGCCGCTGGAAGCGGCGTAGGGGGCAAAGCCCCCTCAGTGCCCGCGGGTGCAACCCGCCTGGACGCGCTCCTCTACGGCGAAAGCCAGGGCCGTGTGCTGCTGTCGGTTTCGCCGGACAAGGCCGAAGCCGTCCTCGCCGCCGCCAGGGACGCGGGTGTCCCCGCCTCCGTCATCGGCGAAGTCCAGACCGAGCCGACGCTCACCTGCCAGACGGCCGAAACGCTCTCCTGGGATGTCGCCTCCCTCCGTGACGGTTGGGAAACCACCATCGAAAAGGCCATGTCTCCGCAGGCCTGACCTTGGCGTTTCGAGCGTTTTTAAGTAGATTTAAGGATTATGCGAGAGGGTGTTTTTTGAAAAAAACACCCTCTCGCGCTTTCCCCTGAAAACTTTTGAAACGGAACGTTATTCCTTCGAGAGAATCGGTACTATCTTCGCTTGCCGGTTGTCTGACCACAGGTACTGGTCATTTTCTCTGTGTCCTCTGTGCCCTCTGTGGTTAATCCCAAAAACTGGCTACACGTCGCGGACGCAGCGGAAACCGCAATTGGTCGTGCCGGTATCGGGACCGTTTGAAGTGCGGGCGCCGACCCGGTAGCGATTGCAGTAGCTCTCGTGGCAGAGGAAGGAGCCCCCGCGCATGACTTTGTTTGTCCCGGAGAGCGGGCCGCGCGGATTTTCCCGCGTATCGGGGCGGGCGGGCACATGCCAGCGTGCATCGAACCAATCCCCCACCCATTGCCAGACATTGCCCGCCATATTGTAGAGGCCATAACCGTTTGCGCGGAAAGACCGGGCCGGAGCCGTCCAGGCGTAGCCGTCCTCGGCGGTATTTTTGTCAGGAAAATCCCCCTGCCAGATGTTACAGCGGTGCTTGCCCTCCGGGGTGAGTTCGTCCCCCCAGCAATACTTCTTGCGCTCAAGCCCGCCCCGCGCCGCGTACTCCCACTCGGCCTCGGTCGCAAGCCGCTTGCCCGCCCACTGGCAGTAGGCGATGGCGTCGTTCCACGAGACGTGGATGACCGGGTGGTCGAGGCGTTTTTTGATATTCGAGCCCGAGCCCTCGGGCTTGCGCCAGCAGGCTCCCTCAACAGCCACCCACCATTGCAGCCCCTGCACGGTCTGGGCCTTGAGCTTGCGCTGACGCGAGGCCGGGAGCTGCCCGGCGAAAACATAGGACCAGCCGTAACGCTCGGAATCCGTGCGATAGCCGGTCGCCTCGACAAAAGCGGCAAACTGCGCGTTGGTCACTGTGGTGACATCGATCCAGAACGGATCGACCCGCACCTGGCGCACGGGCCCTTCGCCGTCCTCGGGCCAGGCATCCTCGTCCTCGTTGCCCATCCAGAAAGTTCCGCCCGCGAGCTGGACCATGCCCTCGGTCGAGCCTGCGCGAGCCTCATGGATATTCTCCACCGCACCGCCTTCGCCCGGCGCCATGCCGGTGCGGCATCCATCCCCCAGCGGCAGGCTGACCTTGGGAAGTTCGGGGGCGGCGGAGGCCGGCGGGGCGCAACAGGATTTGGAACTCTCGGACATACGAACATGCCAATAAACTTAATTCTGGCCCCAGCGCAAACCTGCGTTAGCATTCATAATATGAAAAACGCGCTGCTCTTATGTTCGCTCCTCGGGTTTGTGATACTCTCAACCGGTTGCCCACGTCAGCCCGCAACCGCGCCGGGCGAATCGCCAGAGGGCTATGCGCTGCTCTACAACGTGGCCAGCCAGGAGCAGGACGTGGACAAGCTGCTGTGGATCAAAGAGCCGGGCCCCGAAATTTCCGCCTGGGTCAAGGAGATCGCCACCTTTAATAAAGAAGTCGCCACGCAGCTCCAGGCTTGGAAAAAAGATGGTTCAGTCGAAAACCTCGACAACCTCGCCCTCCCCCCCGCGGAAATGAAAGCCCGCGCCCGCGCCGCCAGCCAGACCACCGGCGATTTGCTTTTTGACACCGATACGGACCTGCGCGTGGTCATGATCTACTCCCAGCTCCAGTCGCTGGGCTATTGCTCTGACCTGTGCTACGCCATCGCCGAACTCCCCTACGGCAAACCCCACGCCGACACCTTGCACGAATGGGAAAAGCGCTATCACGAGATTCAGGACACGGGCTTTAAAATGCTCAAGACTGGCGCCATCACTGCAGCCACAGCATCCTCCAAAGACGCGACCAGCACTGATTCCTCATCTACCAAGAGCAACACAGGCTCCACTCACGGACCTTCACAGAACTAGGGCTGTTCAGATAAACGGAAAGAATGGGAAAGCGAGGAGTTTTTCGAGCCCGAGCTGAGACCTTAGCCCCAAGACCTTACCACTGGTACTCCCGCCGGGAGTCGAACCCGAATCTTCGGTACCGGAAACCGACATTCTATCCATTGAACTACGGGAGCAGCAGAAAAAGACACGATGGCGGCTTGCTGAACGATGACAAGCCGAAACACGCTTATATTTTGGGAGAAAACCCAAATCCGCGATACACGTGGTAAACCAGAACAGCCTGAATGCTGGCATCAGCGAATATCATCTTCAGCGCCAAGTTCGGTCAGGTGATGGGTGTCGCCCCAGGTGTGGAGCAGCCAGCGGCCGTCCTCGCAGGTGAATTCCGTAAAAGCGCAGTTGACGAACTTGTAGGCGCGGCGGTGGTTCAGCGGGATGCCCAGTACATAGCGCAGGAACTGCCCCAGCACTCCGCCGTGGGTAACGATGCACACTGTCTTGCCCTCGTAACGGGCTGCCCACTCGTCCAAAGCCGCAGCCGTGCGGTCGTAAACATCGCGCAGGCTCTCGCCGCCGGGGATGCGGTAATCCGGATCGTGGCTGAGGTAGCTTTTCTCCTCTTCGGGGTATTTTTCGAGCGCTTCGGCCCGGGTCATCGCTGTGAGTTTTCCGAAGTCACGTTCGCGCAACCGCTCATCGCTAAAGCGCGGAGTCTGCGGATGCCGCGCAGCGATGAGGTCGGCGGTATCGACTGCCCGCTGGAGATCGCTGGAAATAATCGCATCGAGCGGCAGCCCGGCCAGGCGTCCAGCCACGGCCTCGGCCTGGGCGACGCCACGGGCAGTCAACGGGGAGTTCTCTTGCCCCTGATAGCGTGCCTGAAGATTCCATTCGGTTTCGCCGTGGCGGATGATGATGACTCGGGTCATGGCGTTGGGTGAGAGGGTTGGGATTTATGCGCAATCAAGGCCGTTATCGCGCGGACATCGTTCAATAATAAGTCGGAAGAATCAGAGCGGCGCAGCGTCAGGGCGTGTCAGTTTCCTCCCGACGGTAAATCACCTCAAGCAGCTTACTGTCGGCGTCCACGGTTTCGATCCGCTGGAGACTGGATTCACCAGCCTCGCTCTGGAGCAGGGCTTGCAGGGATTTGCGGTCGAGGTGCAGCTCTTTCAGCCGGACGTTGCCCTGGGAAAACTCGACCCGATAGGCACTTTCACCGGGTTCGAGCGGGCGGATTTTCAGTGCGGTCGGGCGGGCTGCCGTCGAAGCTCCCTTGCCCTTCGGGGGCGCTTTTTTTCGGCCTTGGGAAGACGCTGCCACGGGCTCCGGCGAAGCCGGAAACGGGAACTCGTCTCCGAAGATTTCAGTCACAGCGACCTCAAGCGCATAGACACGCGCATACGCAGCCTCCCGCTGAAGCAGGAGGTGTTCGAGCTGGATCTGCTGCTGCGGACTGAGCGCCATGCGGGGTTAATCCAACCGGGGCACTCAGGACTCGCGGCTGGGCTCGTCGGTGTCGGAGTCGCTCTCAGGCTCGGCGCTGGAACCGTCCTGGCCCGAAGACCTGGCGGACTTGTCGTCCTCACTCCCGGCAGCCGTATCGGCCGAGGCGGGCTTGTCAGAGGCGGACGCCGGAGTCACAGCGGCGGATGCGGTAGCTGCCGGTGACGCCGAAGCTTGTTTCGGGGCGGCGGCGGGCTTGGCAGCGGGCTTCTTTTTGGCGGACTTCGGCTGCGGAGCGAATTCCGCTACCGGCAGTTCCGGCTCGGGGAAGGGAAACTCAGCGTCGTCGCCGATCACCTCGTCCACCTGGGCCTCAAGCTCGGCAATCTTGCGGTAGGCCTCGGCACGCTCAGCCAGGAGCAGGTCGATTTTTTCGCGAGCTTCGAGAGCGGCACGAATCGTATCGGCATCGGCTCCCAGAATGATGGCGTTCCGGTCGAGCTCAACGATTTTGGTCGGTTTTTTAGCCATAATAAAAAAGGTTCAGGTTATGGGCTGAAGAGAGAAAATGGAGGATTAAAAGGGGCGGACCGTTTCCGGCTCGGCCATAGAAGCGGCGGTGGAATCTGTACCGGCGGAAGGCGAGTCATCGATGGAATCGGACGCCGCAGGCGGGACGTCTTTCACGGGCCTGGAGGTGCTTTCCTTTTCACTACCCGGAGACAGCTCCGAAGACGCCGCCCCTGCGGGCTGCTCTTCATCGACCGCGTGCCCGTTCTGGCAAGCAACGCTGACATCGGACGCGTCCACGGCGGAGTCGTCGGTAGCTGCGGACGCCTCAGACGCATGCTCGACAGAGTCAGCCACGCCGGGGAGATCGCCCCGGATGAGCGCGTCCAGCTCCTCCAGGCAGCGGCGAATGGCGTCCACCGTCGCGCCAACGGCGCGAGCCTCCGGCGCAGGCAGAAACTCGTAGGCCAACGTGCGCACACGGGGCGCAGGGTCGTCGCGCAGGCGGTTGCGGGCAGATTCGGAAAGTTTTAACGAAGTTGCGGCCAGTGCCCGCAGAGAGGGCAACTCGTGGCGGGCAAGCGCGTTGGCCAACTCCCCCCGGAGCCAGGGCGCGGGGCGGCGGGCGATGGCCATGTGGGCCAGCGCCACGGCGGAGAATTGCTCGTTGGTCAGGTATTCGAGCACTTCCTGCGGCGTGCCCTCGTGGGTGGCGAGCGCCGCCGTCACCTCCGGCTGGTTGAGCCAGCCAAGTTCGAGAAAGAGCCCCTCGGGCATGGCGGGGTTCTGCAGCATGGCCAGGCAGGCGGGCACGCATTCGCTGGTCACGATAAACTCGGCCACCTCGGGCCAGATGGCGGGGTTTTGCGCCAATGCCACGCACAGGTCGGTCTCCTCATCCTGCACGAGCTTGTGCTGGAGCCCTGCAGGGATGTCCTCGCAGGCGGCGACAAAGAGGCGGTCCTCCTTATCCTCCGAGCGACTGAGAAAGAGCAGGTCCACCTCGTCGGGCTGGCGGCTGGCGCAGACGGCCTGACGCACGCGGCGGTGGGGCGACATGAGCAGCGAGTGCCAACAATCCTCGGGGAGTGAGCTGCGGGTCATGAGCGCGAACTGGATGTCCTCGCGGTCACTGTCGGCCCAGAACTGGAGCACCTCGTCATCGGCGGCGGCGGTGGCCACCAGCGTGTGGCGCACGAGCGGGCTCGGGTCGCCGGAAAGCGCCACCAGCAGGTCCGGGTGGAGGTTTTTGTTCTGGACCAATTCAAGCCGGGCGGCGGCGTCTCCACGGGCGGCGATAATGGCCTGGGCGCGGAATTTCAGGGCCGGGTTTGCGGCCATGTGACGCCAGACCACCGGATTCTTTTCCTCCAGCAGACCCTCGGCGGCGTGGGCGGGCAGGTTGGCGTTGACGGCCACGGCGGCGCGGACTTCCTCGTCTGGGTGCTGGAGCAGTTGCAGAAGCGTGCCCGGCGGCGTGCGCGGGTTCTGGGCCAGCGGGACGAGCACGGCAGGCTCGTAATCGGCGGCGTGCGCCCCGATGTCCTCCAGCAGGCTGCTGGGGGTGAGCGCGTAGGTGGTCAGGAAAATCCAGGCCGCCAGCGGCGGGTTTTCCAGGGAAAGTTCACGCAGGAGCTGGCTCGAAATAGGCGGCTTGCGGAAGCGGCGCGCCACGGCCTCCGGCCCCTCCTGGCGGATGAGCCCGAGCAGTTCGGGTATGTTTTGCGGGGCGTCCATCAGCGGGGAAGATCGTTAGGGGTGACGAAGACCTCACGCGGCGAACTGCCGACCTGCGGGCCGATGTGGCCGCGCACTTCCATCTCCTCGACGAGGTTGGCGGCGCGGTTGTAGCCGATCTTGAGCTTGCGCTGGAGAAAGCTGGTGCTGGCTTTGCCGGTGGAGGCGACGACGGCGAGCGCGTCCATCAGCATCGGGTCGGCCCCGTCGGCGAACTCTTCGCCGGAGCCTTCGCCGCCGCCGGGCACGTCCTCGGGGTCCAGCTCCACGCGGTAGCGCGGCGGGGCCTGCTCACGGATGAAGTCCGTCACGCGCAGGATCTCGTCGTCGTCCACGAAGGGGCTCTGGAGCCGCCGCAGGCGCGACTGGCCCGGGGGCGTGTAGAGCATATCGCCCTTGCCCTGCAGGGTTTCCGCGCCCTTGCCGTCGAGGATGGTGCGGCTGTCGATTTGCGAAGAGACCTTGAAGGCAACACGGGTCGGAAAGTTCGCTTTGATGACGCCGGTGATGATGTTCACGCTCGGGCGCTGGGTGGCGAGGATGAGGTGGATGCCGACGGCGCGGGACATCTGCGCGAGCCGGGCGATGGGCGTCTCCACGTCGTCCTTGGCCGTCATCATGAGGTCGGCCATCTCGTCGATGATGAGCACGATGTAGGGCATCGGGGAAAAACCCTCCTGCCGGGCCTTGGTGTTGAACCCGGCGATGTTGCGCACACGGCGTTCGGCCATGATCTCGTAGCGCGTTTCCATCTCTCGGACCAGCCACTTGAGTGCCTGGCAAGCCTGCTTGGCGTCATCAACCACCGGGTGAATCAGGTGCGGGAGTTCGCGGTACATGGCCAGTTCGACGCGTTTGGGATCGACGAGGACCAGCTCCAGCTCGCCGGGCTGGAAGCGGTAGAGCAGCGAGAGGATAATGTTGTTAATGCAGACGGATTTACCGCTGCCAGTCGAACCGGCGATGAGCAGGTGCGGGGCCTTGGCCAGGTCGCAGAACTGGAACTGCCCGGCGATGTCCATCCCGAGTGCCACCGGGATGGCGGCGGTGCTGTTTTGCCAGACTTCGGACTTGAGCGCCTCTCCGAGGGTGATCGTGCGGCTGCGGGTGTTGGGCACTTCGACGCCGACGTAGGGCTCGCCGGGGATCGGGGCCTGGATACGGACGGCGCTGGCCTTGAGCGCGAGGGCGATATTATTGTCCAGCCCGGCAATGCTCTCGACGCGCACGCCATAGCCGGGCTTGACCCGGAACTGCGTCACGCGCGGCCCAACCGTGGAGTCGCACACGAGTGCATCGACCGCGAAGTTGTCAAAAGTCTGCTGGAGCCGCTGATGCAGGTCGTCCAGCTCGGCTGCGCTCATGTCCGCGTCCGGGTAATCCCCGTCGGCACGCAGGAAGGCCGTCCCCGGCAGGGAGTAGCCGTCGAGCTCGCCGCTCTCGTAGCCAATAACCGGCTCGACAGCAGGAGCGGAATCCGCGGGCATGGCCTCGGCTTCCGGTTCGGGCTCGGGGTCCTCCTCGCTGGCGCGGGGGGCCTGAAGGATCATTTCAATGTTGTACAGGCAGTCCCCCATCATCTGGGCCTGGGCGTTTTTGCGCTGTTCGCGGAGGGCCTGGCGCTCAGCCAGTTCCTCGCTCCATGCCTCTACCCTGGCCCATTCTCGCTCCCAGGCCTGTTCACGCTCTCGGTACTGGTCCGGCTCCTCGACGGGCGCGGGTTCGGCAACGGCGGCAGCGGGCTGGACGGGGGCTTTTTCCGGAGCCTCAGGGGCGGATTCAAGCGGGCCGTCTTCCTCTTCACGCGCAAAGGAATTCACCCACTGCTTCAGACGGTCAGTGAGCTTTGACTGCGTGAGGGCTCCGGTGATACTACGAAACATTCAGGAAGATTAAAAAACCATCCAGAAAGCCGTCCGGAGGGCACCTTCGCAAGCCTCTTCTTCGATTCAATTCCTGACATGTCCGAAAAACAGTCGGCAGCGAACAAGCCAGCGGCAGACCTTCCCCGCCACGGTCCTCGCAAGATACTCCTCCACTGGATACTGTCCGCTAAAAAACAGTGCAAACACCCCCACAAATCCAGCTCGTAAATATTTTGTATAAAGCGGTGCAACCGAAAGACGGAAACGACAGAGAATCCTTAACCAAAAATGTCTTAAGTATTTCACTAAAAAGGTTATTCGCTTATCTTTAATGTACTTAAACCAGCATCCCTGTCGCCAGGTCTCACCCCCGTATCTACCCATAACCATAGGGAATTGACAGCAAAGCGCAGAGTCCTGTTTATACCCGGGTACGCATTCGCGAACCTTATAAAAACCATTAGCTTAGGCATTCAGAGACAAGAGAAAGCCGAATGAGAACTTTACTCCTCTTCACCTGCTCCCTGCTCGGAGCCACCCTCAGCGCCCAGAAAGTTGACTGGGACAAGGCCCCGATCAACCCGGTCCCGATTAAGTACAAAGCCGAGCACTTCAACCTGAAGGGGCCGATCTTTTCGGCGGACAAGAAGGTCTTCAACGAGCAGGGCCTGCTGATCAAGGACATCAGCTACCTGCGCTACGAGAACGGCCTGCCCACCGGCAAGGGCTCCGTCGAGTGGGAAACCGACGCCGAGGGCAACGTCATCCGGCAAACCTTTGAGAGCGGCCGCGTGGACGCCTACACCTATAGCAACGGCTTGCTCGTCGAGGAGAGCTACGAATACGACAAGAAAAAAGGCACCAAGCGCTACAGCTACGACGAAGCCGGACGCCTGGTCCGTCTGGAGCGCGATGACAATGGCCAGACAGAAACCACCACCTACGCCTACTCCGTGGACGGCGACAGCGTGACCGTCACCGAGACCACGCAGAGCGGTACCTCCGCTGCCCGGCGCAGCTTCAAGACCTACAAGGGTGGCCTCCTCACCGCTTCGAGCACCGAGGGCGAGTCCATCGAGTTGAATGTCGAGTACACCTTCGACCCGTATGGCAACCCGACCAAGTGGGTTTATGCGCAGAACAATGGCGTGCGCGATGAGTTCGCCACCCGTTATCAGTACTACCCGGAACTGCGCAAGGCCAACCAGCTCAGCTATGGCTCCATCTACGAGGACCGCGTCACGCCCGTCGCCGTCTTCCGCAACGGCCAGATCGCCGAGGACATCACCTACTCCGAGCGCGCGGACGGCAGCGGCTACGCCATCTACGACGACTTCAGCAACAGCTACTACCTCGCCAGCGCCGGCTCCGGGCTCAAGCCCGGCGAGCGAATCGACGCCAAGCTGCTCGTCAAAGACGCCGACGCGATCGCATTCCTAAAGGGCAAGATCCTCCAGCCTCTTTACCGGGGCACGGCGATTTTTAAAGACTCCAAGAACGAACTCCTCGCTACCCAGAACGGCGATATCCTCACCTACTCCCGCCACAATCTCCTGAAACTGCACACATCGATGGCCTTCGTTCTGGTGCCCGGCGCGGAGGTCCTCAGGGGCCAGATGCTTGAGCAGACACGCCGCTATTTCGCCGTCCATATGTTTTACTCGGTCAGCGAGTTCGGCGAGCTGGAGCTTTTTCATAACGCCGGGAGTATTCCGGACCCAGCCTCTTTGCGCATGGGCAAGATGGGGGAAAGTGACCTCGTGCTTTACGTCAACGACGAGCCCTACTACCTTCTCCCCGGCGCCCTGGCCGAGCCGGAGCCGGGTCTGCACCTGGCCCGCTATTACGGCAAGAAGGACACTGACAGCGTCGAGCCGCTGCCGGAGGACTTCAAGCTCAGCTTCGACTACCTCTCCAAGGGGGCGAAGCCCGCCGCCCCCAGCCCTGACCAGAAGGATGTCGTCCCCGGCTTTAGCGAGCAGGATGTCGCCGCGCTCTACAACATCACAGCCGAGGACATGAACTCCCGCGTGTCCCCTTATATAAGCCGCACCGACGCGCCGCTGAATCCGGTTCCCTACGTGGGCAGCCTGTGGGACATCAACCTCGACGGCGATGTCGCCTACGCCTACGACAAAGACAACAGTTACTTCTTCGACGAAAACGGCCACCGCATCCACCCGCATCAGGACGTCTTCACCGACGAGGAAACCGCCCGGCGCGAGAAGGCCGTTTACCGGCTCTTTGACAACGCCAACAAGCTCCTCATGCACAAGGCGTTTTATCCGGGCGGCTGGGACACGATCTACAAGTACAACCCCGACGGCACCGTGCAAGCCACCTACATCATCGAGGGCGGCCAGGTCGTCGATCACTACGCCTACGTCTACGACAAGCAACGCCGGCTCGTGGAAACCGTGACGCGAAGGGGCGGCGAAACCACCACCGAGACCTTCACCTACCGCGAAGAGGACGGCCAGCTCCACGTCACGGCGAAATTAAAGGACCCTGAAGGCGAAATCATCCGCACCTACGTCTATGGCAACGGCCGGACCGTGCGCTTCACCGAGGATTCGTCCAACTACCACACGGACAAAACCTACCAGTACATGAACGACGATTCCGGCAACCCGTACGTTCGCCTGGACCAGGACGGCAAGGAGACCGACCTGCCGCTCTACTACCACACCGACACCTGGCAACTCGACCGCTGGCACTGGATCAACGAGGAACGCTACGGCCAGTACTCCCCCATCGTCTATGTGGACGACCGGCAGGTGACTGAGCTTTACGGCGCTTACAACGAGCAGAACCCCTTCCCTCACGGCGTGTTCTACGAGCCGATCGGCCAGAACTACTTCATCGCCGAAAACGCCTTGCTGCCCGCCACCCGCCAGGACCCCGACGCGCGCGGCAAGATGAAGCTCAAGATTTCCTCCCCCGCCATGCTTTACCTGACACCGTCGGGCATGTTCAACTTTTACGTGTACGGCAGAGCCATCGGCGACCTCAAGCAGTTCCGCCTCGGCAACAACCTTCTCATTTATAACAATAAAAACGGGCACACCTACCTGATCACGGACTTCGAACTCGGAGAGGAAAAATTCTATGCGGCCGAGGACCTCGGCTCCGACGTCACCACCTGGTTCCGCACCAGCAAAGAAAGCGACTTCTACTTCATCAAGAACGGCGAGCGCCCAACGGGACTGTCCAACGGCGGTTTCTACGACAACCGCGATCTCCTTATCAATAAGGACGGCAAGCCCTGGGGCATCCTCGACGCCGCCGACCTCAACGGCCCCTCCGGCAAGATTTATAAAATGACCCCGCTGGGCCAGCGAAGCCTCCCCGGCGAAGCCCCGCGCCCGCTCAAAAATGGCAACGTCCCCATTCAGAAGTATGGCTTCGGCGTCCCCATCACCCTGGAGCGCGAACGGGGCAAGGTCCGCTTTTACCAAAAGGGCCAGCCGATCTTCGAGCCAGAGTCCTTCGAGGTCGGCGACACCGGCAACGCCTTCGCCTTTTACGGAACGAGCAGCTACCACCTCTTCAAGCAAGCCTGGGGCTTGGCTGACGGACAGTCCTTGCTGGAGGAAAAGGTAATCATCGATCCGCTGCTGGTCGAAAACACCGGCTCGCAGACGCGCGTCTGGTGGAAGGGCAAGCTTGTACCGGAAAGTGAATACAAACTCTTCCCCTGCGACAACGGCAGCCGCTTTCTCACTCTGAGCAAGTTCAAGGAGTACTACGAGCTCAAGCCCACCACCGCCGCCCTCAACTACCAGGTCGGCTCCGTACTCGGCTCGTCGAATGCCCTGATCCAGAACACGGACGGGTTCACCGTGCTCGAGCGGGGCCTCCCCCTGTCCGGCGAAGAGGTCCAGCTCTACCCCAGCGACGGTAACCTCTTGGTCTATGTCGGCACAGACCCCGTCTATATCCTGTACGACATCGGTTCGCCCGACGAGCTCGCCCCCGGCATCTACCCGCTGTCCGACTTCAGCTATTAGCGACCGTTACCGAAGTTCTTGCACTATTTTTTTGGGCGTACAGCCCCAAAACCTAAGCCAAAAAGCTGGCTAGCGAAAATCAGCTAAACCCGCGTTCGCTGCGGGCGGTGAACTCCAGCATGGCCGCCACGAGGGCGTCGTCGGCCTGCGGGTGAGCCTTGAGCTTCTCGACGGCCTGGGAGCGGTTCAGCCCCTGCCGGTAGAAAATCCGGTACATCGAGCGGATCAGCTCGATCTGTTCCGGCGTAAAGCCCCGGCGCTCCAGCCCGATCTTGTTGATGGTGCGGACTTCGGCGGGGTTCCCGTCGGCGATCATGTACGGGGGCACATCCTGGACGATTTTCGAGCAGGCACCGGCCATCACATGCGAGCCGAGCCGGCAGAACTGGTGTACCCCGACGCCCCAGCCGATGACCACATGGTCGCCGACCACGACGTGCCCGCCGAGCGCCGAGTGGCTGCTCATGACGAGCCGGTCACCGATGATGCAATCATGGGCGATGTGGCTGTAGGCGAGGACGACATTGTCGTTGCCGAGCACCGTGTACTCGGCGTCCTTGGTGGCGAGGTGCACATTGGTGTACTCGCGGAAAACATTGCGGTCGCCGATTTTCAGGCCGGGGTTGCCGCCCTGGAATTTCAGGTCGTGCGTCTTCGCCCCGATGTAGGCGTAGGGGAAAACCTGGTTGTCACACCCCATCTCGGTGTTACCCTCGACGGTGGCGTGGTGCGAGATAATCGACCCCGCGCCGACCCGGACCTCGGCCCCGATGTAGGCGTAGGCGCCGACACGCACGCCCTCGCCGAGCTGAGCGCCGGACTCGATAATCGCGGTGGGATGAATCATCGTGGAATCTTCATCCGCCTGCTGCCTCGCACAATCCGCTTCCATTGAACAACTTTAAACTCTCAAACGTTCAAACTCTCAAACCTCTTCTTCTTACATGTCCCCACCGGCTTCGGCGATGGTAAACATGAGCTCGGCGGAAGAAACGACCTTGTCATTGACCTTGCAGATCCCCTCGGCCACGCCGATGCGATTGCCGCGGTTCTTGGTCAGGCGGACTTCGATCACGATCTGGTCGCCGGGGATGACCGCGCGGCGGAACTTCACCTTGTCGCAGCTCATGAAGAACGCGATCTTGTTCTCCGAGCTGATGCGGCGAAGCATCAGGATGCCCGCCGACTGCGCCATAGCCTCGACCTGGAGGACGCCCGGCATGACGGGCTGCCCCGGGAAGTGCCCGAGGAAGTACGGCTCGTTGTAGGTGACATTTTTGACCGCCACCAGCCGATCTCCGTTATCGGTGATCTCGATGACCCGGTCGATCATGACAAAGGGGTAACGGTGTGGCAGCGTGTCCAGAATCCGTCGGATATCCAGCTCGGTCTCGCCGGGCAGCACCTGTTGCGGGCCGCGGGTGTCTTTTTTCGCCTTGGGCTTGTTCAGGCTCTTGACGATGGCCTCGCACAGCCGGGCGTTGAGCGCGTGGCCCGTGCGTACGGCGATGATGTGCGCCTTGAGCGGCTTGCCCAGCAGGCAGATGTCCCCGACCACGTCGAGGACTTTGTGACGGGCGAACTCGTCCTTGAAGCGCAGGGGCTCCTTGGAGAGGATCTTGTCGCCTTTGATGACGATGGCTGAGTCGAGGCTTCCGCCCTGGATCTTACCCAGCTTGAGCAGTTCCTCGATGTCCTCGTAAATGGTAAAAGTGCGGGCCGGGGCGATCTGGGCTACATAGGTCTCCGGGTCAATATCCATCGAGACGTGCTGCGTGTGGATACCCCGGTCGTCGGCGCTGGTGCAGGTGACCTTGAGCCCGTCGTAGGGCAGCGCGATGAGCGAGCTGGAGCCGTTGGTGACCGAGACCGGCTCGGTCAGCTCGATGTACTCGCGCTCGGCGTCCAGCTCAACCGGCTCGGCCTGCTGGATCAGGTTGACAAAGTGCTTGGCAGACCCGTCAAGGATGGGCGGCTCACTGGCGTCCATTTCGATCAGGACGTTGTCCACGGCCATGCCGTTGAGGGCGCTCAGCACGTGCTCGATCGTGTGAATCTTCGTATGCCCGCTGGAAATGGTCGTGCTACGGATCAGTTCGCTCACGAGGGAAACGTCGGGCTTGATCTCAGGCTTGCCGTAGAGGTCCACGCGCCGAAAAACGATCCCGTGGTTGGCTGGGGCGGGCTTGAGAGTGAGGTTGACTTCCTCGCCGGTATGCAGGGCTTTGCCCTTGATACTGACGTCTCGGAGGATACTGCGTTGCTTCATGCGGGCGGGAAAAATACGTAAAAGAGTCAAGACCTTAGGGCCTTCGTGGCAATTGTAAAGAACGTGTTGCACCCACCACCGCGCAAAAACACCCTCCTAACCGGCACGGATAATCCGCGAAACCTCCTCGGGAGCCGTGAAAGCGGCGTTGACAGCGGGGCGGTTTTCTCCCATTGATCCGCCTTTTCCTTCTTTAAAGAACCCTATGGCATCACCCACCGAAATCCGCAAGGGCCGCGTCCTCACCTACCAGGATGCGCCGCACCTCGTTCTGGACATGCAGCACCGCACGCAGGGCCGCCAGGCCGGCTTCGTGCAGGTCACCCTGCGCAACCTCAACACCGGTTCGTCCACCAATGTGAAGTTCCGCTCGACCGATAGCGTCGAGTTCTGCCACACCTCGACGGCCAAGCTCGAGTACTCGTACATCGACGACCTCGGCTACCACTTCCTCGACCCCGAGACCTTCGAAGACAGTGTCCTGCCCTCGGAAATCTGTGACGAGATCGCCAAGTTCCTCATCGAGACCAAGGTGTACGACGTCCTCCTCGTCGACGACAAGCCGGTCGAAGTCAACCTCCCCGCCGCCGTCGAAATGAAGGTCGTGGACGCCCCCGAAGGCGTCAAGGGTGACACCGCCAGCAACGTGCAGAAGCCCGTCATCACCGAAACCGGCCTCTCCGTCCAAGTCCCCCTCTTCATCAAGAAGGACGAAGTCATCCGCGTCAGCACCGAGACCGGCGACTACCTCGGCCGCGCCTAGCCGCGCTGCGGCCCGCACAAAACATTTATTTGGCAAAAAGCCCCGCTCAATTCGAGTGGGGCTTTTTTGTGAAAAATCCGGACGCGCGTGGCGCGGATGCCGCCCGGGCACCATCCGTTCAGGCCCTTTAAAAAGGTTTAACAGGAAGGCCGGGAAGTGAGAAAGAAGATACCTCCGCTCTTACTTATCGTCCTTTCCGCTCTTCCTGTTAAATCCCTTGCTCCGTCGAGACGGTTGGAAAACGGTCCCATTCCTGTTGAGCAACGGTATTAATCCGCCGCGGTAAGATTACCGTCAATGGCCAGCCTGCGACCATTTTTGCAGGGTCACTCGCCGGAGGTGGCGACAGAGGACGCCGGGACCACGCGGATCATCACGTAGGAGGAGTAGCCGAGGTTCGCGCCCGAGCCGCCGACGGGCGTGCTTTTGTCGAGAGCTTCCACCAGCAGGGAGTAGAGCCCCGGACGCGTGGGTGCGCGCACGGTTATCGTGCCCTGGATATTGCCGGCCCCACGCTCCTCCCCCACCCCTTCCGGGTCTTCCGCCATGATGAAGGTGTCCGTCACTCCGGTGTAGCCGGAAGTATCGGGCGTGGACCACGAGAACGGCGAAAACACGTACGATAAATCGATATCCTTAAACGCTGGGAGCGACTGGCGAGAGTCGATGTCCACCCAGACTTTAAATGGCTCTCCAGCCGCCACCGGCTCGGAGGGCGGTGTCAATGTGATATGGCTGTCGAGGTTCCGCCCCAGCCCGTAAAAGCGCAGGCGGCCCTTGTCATTAGTACCGTACATCCGGTGCGGCGAGATGCGCTCGCCCCAAGGGGTCTGCTGCCGCAGTAGTTCCGGGGCAGTGCGGTCGGTCTGGATGTTGATCTGCTTGCGGGCAAATTTCGGACAGGTGCCGTCGTCCACAAAAATGGCGAAATTCCACGCCGAGGGGTTTGCCTCGTTCACGCTCCACTGCGAGGGCGGCAGGCTGCCGTCGAGTCCGAGCTTGTCCATGAGGGCCGGTGTCACCCGCAGGTAGCGCGAGCCGAGCTTTTCCTTTTGATGGTAAAAACTCATCCCCGGCTCGGTCGCCAAAATCACATAAGGCGCGGAAAACAGCCACACCGCGAAGCCTGCCACTGCCAGTGCCAAGGCCCCCAGGCCGATCCCGCCCAGCAGCAGGATCCAGCGGGCCCAGAGTTCGGCCATGCGGTTGCGCGAGAATGGAAGCGCATCCCAGCGCGCCATCACCAGGAACCAGGCCCCGGCCAGGATGGCTCCGAAATTGACCCCGTAGGCGCGGTAACCGGTCGTAAAGGGGAGATTCCCGCGAGTGGTTAACTGGTAGTGATCGATGTAAGTCAGTTGCAGCCCGAGCAGGGGCTTGACCAGCTCCAGGCTCCGGTCGAAGCCGAGAACGGGGATGGCCGTGACCACCCAGAGCGTCAACGCGATCCGACCCGAGCGCAGGCCGAACAGCACCCACATCAGCCCGTACAGCCCCAGCAGGGCGTGGAGGGGGCGGGTCAGCGTGGCCAGGCCGGGCGTGTAGAGACTCACGCTGGCCAGTTCGAAACCGGCGGACACGAGAATACCGAGCACGGTGAGCACGCCGAAGGCGTTCTGCCACGACGAACGATTCCGCTCCAGCTGGATGCGGGAGTGCCAGTTGGAATGCCCGTGGGGCCCGCTCCAGTTCCTGTCATCCATTGCTGTTTTTCATGAAAAACTCCCCCTTGCCGAAAGCAAGCGATAAGCGTAACAAGAGGCAGTTTTAAATACAATCATTGCAGTGTTTTGGTTCCGGGGAATCCCGGCAACCGCCCTCAGAGCCACACAAATAAACATGAAAATAAATTAAACGAGGGGGACTCATCATCACCCCCCAAAAAGGGCGGGACGCCACTCCGGAGAGTAAGACGTCCCGCCTGCAATAATCTACCTATGAAAAAGGCTTATTCAGCCGTGACTGCCTCCCAGTCCACATCGTGCATATTGCCCGTCTTGAGGAACTGCTGGTGCATGGCGTAGGCCAGGTTGAGGGTCTGCGGGGTGTAGCCGCCCTTGGCATGCTCGCAGTAGCCCTTGAGGATGGCCTTGTACGAGGGGCTGGCACACTTTTCGATGATGGCCTCGGCGCGGAGCTTGGGGCTCTTGCAGCGCAGGTTGGCGTAGCCCTGCTCGGTCACGACGGCCTGCACGGAGTGCTCCGAGTGGTCGATGTGCGAGCATTGCGGGACGATGGCGCTGATCTTGCCCCCTTTGGCCTCGGACGGGCAGGTGAAGATCGAGAGGTAGGCGCTGCGGGTAAAGTCGCCCGAGCCGCCGATCCCGTTCATCAGGCTCTTGCCGAGGATGTGGGTGCTGTTGATGTTGCCAAAAATGTCCACTTCAATCGCGGTATTGATCGAAATGATGCCAATGCGGCGGGCAACTTCCGGGTTGTTGGAAATCTCCTGCGGGCGCAGAACCATGCGCTTGCGGAACTCGTCCAGGTTGTCGTAGATGAGCTGGAGCTTGGCGTTGCTGACGCTCAGTGAGGTGCCGCTGACGAAGTTGATCTTGCCCTCCAGCATCATGTCCACGACGGAGTCCTGCACGACCTCGCTGTACATGTCGAAGGCCGGGATGTCCGGGTGCTCGCCCAACGCACTGAGCACGGCATTGGCGACGTTGCCCACGCCGGACTGGATCGGCAGGAAGGTCTTCGGGATGCGGCCCGCGTGCATTTCCCTGGCCAGAAACTCGGCCACATTCTCGCCGATCTTTTTAGTGGTCGGATCGAGGTCCTTGAAGGGGCGGGCTTCGTCCGGGATGTTCGTATGGACGATACCGACGATCTTCTTCGGGTCCACCTTTACGGCCTCGGTGCCGATGCGGTCGCTGACCGAATAGACCGGGATCTCGCGGCGATTGGGCGGGTCGAGCGGTTCGTAAATGTCATGGATGCCGCGCAGCGCGGCCGGATGGGCGCTGTTCAGCTCGATGATGATCTTGTCGGCGTAGCGGCAGTAGGTCGGAGAGACGCCGACCGAGGTGGTCAGGACGATCTCGCCCTCGGCAGTCACGTCGCAGGCCTCGACCACGGCCCAGTCGATCTTGCCGAAAAAGCCGTAGCGCACGTACTGCGGAACGACCGACAGGTGCATGTCGAAGAAGTTCGTGTCGCCCTTGTTGATGAGCGCACGCAGGTCAGAGTCGGACTGGTAGGGCGTGCGCCAGGAGATGGCGTTGGCGCGGGCCAGCTCACCGTCGAGCGAAGCCCCGGTCGAGGCTCCCGTCAAAACACCGATCTGAAAGGGGCGTCCGGCCTCGTGCTCGACCCGGGCCTTGGCGGCGAGGGCGCGGGGCACGGCCTTGGCGGCTCCGGCGGGGGTAAAGCCGCTGAAGCCGATGACCTGGTTATGGTTTACCATTTCCGCCGCTTCCTCCGCACTCAGGACGGGAAAGGGCAGGCTGGACTTGGATTTGTCGAGGGTTGCCTCCATTGTGACTTGATAATTAAAACTATTCCTGCGTTTTTACCCTATCAGTAAAAATAATGCAATAAGCATCTTTAATTTTCACCGAATTCTTTCAGCAAAACGGATCATTAGCAAAGCAAATAGGGCGCCGAGGTCCATCCCGTCCGGCTTCGCGGACGCAATAAGCAGCACGGCGCATGGGCACTATTAGCAATGCCCTGCCTTAACAGGTTATGCTCAAGCTGCCTTGACTAGCAACCGGGTTCACCCTAGCCTTTGCAAAACCGCCGCAAGCGACAGGCGACTTATAGAATGAAGGTCATTTCCAGAAAAAAACCCTCCTACCCTATCAGCCGGGACTTTCGTTCCTATCTGCGCCAGTATAATCGCGACTGCGAACTGCCCGTCGAGTATGCCGACCTGATGCAGTTCCGCGAAGGCATTCCGCTGACCGACCGTAACGGCAAGGACACGCTCTGGGAGACGGTTTTTTACGAGCCGCTGACCTTCCGCCGTATCAACGAGGCGCTCATCCGCATCTACGCCATGCTCAAGGCCGCCGGCAACACCGGCGTCATGGAACACCTGCTGATCGACCGGATCGACTTCTGCGTTTTTGGCAACTCCTGCCCCTTCCGCATCCGCATCGTCAACCAGTACAACGACAACGCCGACTACTTTTACGTCAAAAAGGCCGACGCCTCCCGCATCTACGGCCTGGAGCTGGAGGAGCTGCTCTCGCCCAATTCGATCAACTTCCTCGTCCACCATGAGACTCTGATCGAGCAGCATATCATCGGCATCCCCGGCGATACCTTTATCCGCGACTACTTCAAGCGTCCCGAGCTGAACAAGGTCCGCGTGGCCAAGGAGTTCATCCGCTTCAACGAGCGCTGCTTCGTGCGACTGCTCGGTGACATGCGGGCCTATAACTACGTCGTGCGCGTGACCCCTGACTTCGAGGACGAGCAGTACCGGGTGCGGCCCATCGACTTCGACCAGCAGAGCTACGAGGGCCGCCGCACCATCTACCTGCCGCAGTTCTTCAAGGACAACCTCGCCGTGGTCGAGCTGTGCACCGGCCTGCTCAACTACGAGACGATGGTCCAGTACCAGAACGAGGAGCGCGCGCTCATCGCCCGGCGAGCCAACACCGCCCCCTACCGGCTCAACAACCTCAAGGTCTGCATGTGCGAGGACAACCTATCCGAGGAGGAAAAGATCCACCAACTGCGCCGCGAACTGGCCGACTACCACGACAACAAGGAATTTCTGCGCTGTGAAACCATGGGCGAAGTCGTATTTACCAACATCGAATACTGTCTTTCCGTTGCCAGCGACATGGGACTTATCCCTTGACACCGAGTAATACGGAATGACAATAGTCTTACCCCCAACCGCCATTAATTTTCCATCCGTCCGCTTATGCCAGTTACCGAAATCGATACGATCCTTATCCGCCGCTACCCCAATCGCCGCTTCTACGACACCTCGCGCAGCGGCCACGTCACACTTGAGGAAATCCGCGACATGGTGGCCGAAGGCTACAGCATTCAGGTCGAGGACTCCAAGACGGGAGAAGATATCACCACCCGTATCCTGCTCCAGGTTATCATGGAGTTTGACGCCCCTAAACTCGATATCCTGCCCCGCCAACTCCTGTGCGAGATGATCCGCATCAACGACCGTCTCGCCCGCGAATGCCTGGGCCAGTACTTCGCCAGTGCCTTCAGTTCCTTCAATGAACTGCGCGAGCGTACGGCGGCTATTCAACGCCTGCCCTCCCCCAAGATCCCGCCGCGCCTGAGCGCTCCCGCCGTCGCCGACTCACGGCCCCATGAGTAAAAACAGGCAATCAGCTCGCCACTGAGACGATTGTCGCCTGCGCTCGCCGCTCCGCTTAGTGGGCGGCACTGATTGTTGCCCTGAACGCAATTTTCCCCCGCTCCTTTCCGGCCATGTCTTTCAGTGTTATTTTCATTTTTATCGGGTTCGCTGTTCTCGTCCTGATTATCCGGCTGGTCGCTGGTTCGCTCGATGATGACCGGGTCGAGCAGTATGTCCGCGACATGGGCGGCGAGTTGCTGGACAAAAGCTGGGCCCCCTTCGGCCCCGGCTGGTTCGGCGAGAAGAACGACCGCATCTATGAAATCGTCTATCGTGATCGGGCCGGACTCGTCCACCGCGCGCACGTCAAAACATCGATGTTCAGCGGCGTTTATCTGACCCGCGACCGCATCATCGAAGGCTCTCCACCCAATCCCGCACGAGCCCCCCACCCCGATCCGCTGGCTCCAAACACATCCTTGTCAATCGAGGAAGAAAAAGCCGCCCTGCGCCGCCGCCTGGCCGAACTGGAAAAGCACTCTACCAACGGAAACTGAGGCCACCACGGACTCGCTCCGTACGTTGTCCACGTAACCGAGTGTGCTGTTAGCTTAGTTTCGGGCATAAATTTGGGGATGCAACTCAGTTTGGATGCTCCTCTGGGATTACGGCTTTCAGTGAAACTGAAAGCCGTAATCCCAGACGCGATGCTGCAAGCATCGAAAGTGCAGCCTTCGGCTGCCGCGGGTGCGGGCTGCGTAAGCCCGCAAAATTAAAGCGAACATGCTCTAGAGAAAAGCCGCGAGCAGATTGAGCAGGTAGCCGGTCAGGATGATCGCCAACGTGGTGATCCCGAAAAACAGTGCGATGAGCGGTAGCTGCATCGTCCGGCGTAGCATGACCGCTTCGGGCAGGCTCAGTGCCGCCATCGCCATCATAAAAGCCAGCGCCGTCCCAAGCGGAATGCCTTTTTCAAAGAGCACAACCGCCACCGGCACGATCGCCGCACAGCTTCCGTACATCGGCACTCCTAGCAGAACCGCGATCGGGACCGAGAACACCCCCGTCGAACTGATCGCGCGCTGGATCATTTCCTGGGGCACGTAGTTGTGGATAAAGGCGCCCACGGCCACCCCGACCAGCACCCAGAGCCAGATCTGGCGGATGACTCCCCACGCCTCGCCCACGCCGTGTCGCAGGCGTGAGCCGAAGCTGTCGAAGTTCTCCGCTCCTTCGCCCGCCGCCATTCCGGCGATGTCCGGCTCGATCCAGCGTCCGATCTTCATCCGTCCGAGTACAGCTCCGGCCAGCGTGCCCATGATCAGCCCGCTGCCGACATATGCCGCCGTGATCGGCAACCCGAACTCGCCCGCCATCAGGATAACGAGGTATTCATTGATAATCGGGGAAGTGATCAGAAACGAAAACGTCACCCCAAGTGGTACGCCGGCCCTCAGCAGGCTGATAAAAATCGGGATCGACGAACAGGAACAGAACGGCGTCAGCGCCCCGAAAAGTGCCGCGATAAAGTTTCCGGTGATCCCGCCCGTCCCCATCCAGCGGCGCAGGCGCTCCTGTGGCAGCCAGGTGCGGATGACGCCGATCACGAAGATCATCACCGCCAGCAACAGGAATATCTTGGCCGTGTCGTAGAAGAAGAAATGGACCGCCCCGCCGAGCCGTGACTCGGGATCGAGCCCCAGTCCGCCGTAAACCACGAAGTCCGCCAACCGCTCAAGCGGCCGCTCCGGCAGGTTCAGCAGCATTTGCCGCCCTTGTCACCGGAGCCGCTACAGCAGCCCGACGCGGCCTTCTTGTCCGCCTTCGCTTTCAGGCCCCGGTCGAGACGTTCGATCAGGCGTTTAAAGAGGCCCGGCTTTTTCTGCGGGGCATTCGATATGTTTTTTTGGGCAGGGCTCATTGGTTGGTAAAAGACAGTTTTTCCAAAAAACCGGATATTTTCCGGCCCCTCAGGCCTCAGCCCGGATCTCGGGCACAGACTTGCAAAGGGTTTCATCCAGACGCCCGCGAGCGGTGACTTCACGGCGCTTGCGCAGGTCTGCGGCAAAGGCAAGCGATTCTCCGGCGCAGTCTTGCAGGCATTTTAAATTTTCCACCAGCAGCGGGTTTCCGCCATCGGCCAGGCGGTAAATCATCCACTGTGCGCAACGCTCGGATTCCACCATCCCAAGTTGCTTCATGTAGCGCAGTTGCTTGGATATCTTGACCTGGTCGGCCTCCAGAATCTCCATCAGGTGGCACACACACAGTGGCCCTTCCTGCAGGAGGTTGAGAATGCGTAACCGCTGCTCATCGCAGAGGCATTTGTACACCTGAATAACGCTCACGCCTTAAATATTCCACAAATGGAATATGCGCGCAAGCGAAAATTTTCTGTCGGAAGGACTATCTGTACCGCCATTAAGCGGCTAGTCGTCAGAGCTGTCGCCCGCGCCGCGCTTCTCTTCCTGCAGCTTATCCAGGTCGATGTCCTTAAGCGCCGCCTTGAGTTCTTTGCCGGCCTTGAACTTGATCACTGCCCGCGTAGGGATGACCACGTCCGTTTCCGGTCGGTTGGGGTTGCGTCCGATCCGGCTCTTGCGCACCTGCACCTCGAACACGCCAAAATTGCGCAGTTCGACGTTGCGGCCCTCGGCCAACGCGTCAGCGATGCAGTCGAGGGTCAGCTGAACCGTTTCCCGGACTTCTTTTTGCGGAAAATTGGTCTTGTCATAGATGGCAAGCACGATGTCCCGCTTGGTAAGGTTCCCGGCCATAAGATGTAGTCTTTAAGGTATTTAGCTCTGGTGCAACGATATTTATGCGATTGGAATCGGATATTCCCCCCCGCGCCCTGTCATGTCAAACCCAATTTAGTTGCCCGCAATGGCCAAAAAAGCGTTACTTTTTGACAGCCGCCCTGTCCGTAGTTTCCCTCGACTGCTCACGCCGAGCACCCGCGCCCAACCGGAACCTCCGGCGGCACTTCACCTATTTTTCAAACATAATCCCCCTTTTTCATGAGCGACAAAGACGACAAGAACCCGCTGGAAGAACTTCAAAACCAGATCCAGGACATGATCCGCAAGAATCCCGGCCTGGCCAACATGGGCATGGGCGTGCAGCAGCCCGGACCCCAGCATGTGGAACCGCCCCCGCCCGAGGAAAAGGAGAAGGACGAGGAAATCCTGCGGCGCATCCGCGAGTTCAGCCTCAAGCCGAAGGAAATCCGCGACCACCTCAACCGCTACGTGATTAAACAGGCCGAGGCGAAAAAAGTCCTCTCCGTCGCCATCTGCGACCACTATAACCACGTGCGCCAGTGTCTGGAAAACTCCAAGCTGCGTGACCGCGAGTACAGCAAGCAGAATATCCTCCTGCTCGGCCCGACCGGCGTGGGCAAGACCTACCTCATGCGCAACATAGCGCGGCTCATCGGTGTGCCCTTCATCAAGGCCGATGCCACCAAGTTCTCCGAAACCGGCTACGTCGGCTATGATGTCGAGGACCTCGTGCGCGACCTGGTCAAGGCCGCCAACAACAACGTCGAGCTGGCCCAGTACGGCATCATTTATATCGACGAGATCGACAAGATCGCCAGCGCCGGGGAGACCGGCGGCAAGGATGTCTCCGGACGCGGCGTGCAGATCAACCTGCTCAAGCTGATGGAGGACACCGAGGTCAACCTCTTCGCCCCGAACGATATCATGGGCCAGATGCAGGCCATGATGTCCATGCAGCGCGGCGGCAAAAAACAGCAGCCCCAGTCCATCAGCACGCGGCACATCCTGTTCATCGTCAGCGGGGCCTTCGACAAGCTGGCCGAATCGGTCAAAAAACGCGTCGAGGCCGCCTCTATCGGTTTCGCCGCCAACCACGACGATACCGACACCGACCCCTACGCCTATTTAAAGCAATCCTCCTCGGCCGACTTCATCAAGTACGGTTTCGAGCCGGAGTTCATCGGGCGTATCCCGGTGCGCGTCGCCTGCGAATCCCTCCAATCCGAAGACCTGGCCGAGATCCTCACCTCATCCGAGGGCTCGCTGCTCAACCAGTACCGCAGTGACTTCGCCGGGTACGATATTTCCTTCAACATCACGACCGAGGCCATTCAGGAAGTCGCCCGCCAGGCCCACGCCGAGAAGACCGGCGCACGCGGCCTCATGACCGTGCTGGAGCGGCTGTTCCGCAACTACAAGTTCGAGCTGCCCTCGACCGCCATCAAGAGCTTTGAAGTCACCACCGACACCCTGACCGAACCCGAGCACGCGCTCAAGGAGCTGATTGTGGAAAACCTCCACCTTCAGGACGAGGTCTGGAAGACCGACCTGGCACGCTTCACCGAGGCCTTCCGCAATACGCACGGCTTCACCCTCACCTTCGAAGACGAGGCCGCCGAGGTCATCATCACCGCCGCGACCGAGGCCGACAAAACCATCCGCGCCGTGTGCGAGGAAAAGTTCAAGGACTTCCAGCACGGCCTCCAGATCATCAGCCGCAACACCGAAAAGACCGAGTTCACCATCACCGCCGCCGCCGCCAAAGACCCCGACAAGGAGCTTTCCCAGTGGGTCGTCGCCAGCTTCCGCGGAGAGTGATCGCAACATCCGGTTGCGCCCTGCCGCCGCAACGGATACCGAATCGAAATAGCTGTGAGGGTTATGCGAGAGGTTTTTTTTTGAAAAAAACACCCTCTCGCGCTCTCTCCAAAAAACTTTTGAGGCGGAACTTCGTTCCTTCGCAAGAACGGTAAGCGTCAAACCCGGCGGGAAGTGCCCATAAGTTTTAGAGGTAACTCAGTTTGGATGCTCCTCTGGGATTGCTGCTTTCAGCGACGCTGAAAGCAGCAATCCCAGACGCGATGCGGCAGCATCGAAAGTGCAGGCTTCGCCTGCCGCAGGGTTTGGGGGCGCGGAGCCCCCAAGAGAGAATCTCAGCTGCGCTTGCGCCAGGGCTGGCTTCTGAGGGCTTCGATGTCGCCGTTGGCGAGCAGCTTCCAGAGCGAGAAGATGCGCGGGTTGCTCAGGCCGTCCATCTCCCATTCCGGGACGGGGCGGATGTTGTTTTCCAGGGTGACATAGCCGTCGGGGAAGACCGAGACGGTCCAGCCGGTTTCCAGGTGGGTGAGCCAGACGTCCGGGTTTGAGCCGTCGTCGTCCTCGTCGTCGCCGACGGCGAGCAGAAGCTCTTTCAGCTTCTCGTCGGAAGGGTTGATATCGGTGACTCCGCTGCGGTCGGTCGTGTGGTACATGGAGGTCGGTGGTGGGCGGTAAAAGGAAGCGCGGGAGATAGCCGCAGATGAGCTCAGTTGTAGCGGCGGCGCAGGTTGGTCGGCAGGATGCCCAGTTCCTCGCGGTACTTGGCCACGGTGCGGCGGGCGATCTTGATGTCCTTCTCGGCCAGGATGCCGACAATGCCCTGGTCGCTGAGCGGCTTGGCCGGGTCTTCGTCCTCGATGATATGGGCGATCATTTCTTTGACGCTCTTGTTGGAAACGGCTTCGCCGTCCTGCCCCTGATAGCCGGGGGTGAAGAAGTACTTGAACTCAAACACCCCATGAGGCGTGTCGATGAACTTGTTGGCAATGGCGCGGCTCACGGTCGTCTCATGGACACCGACCAGTTCGGCCACCTGGTTCATGGTCAGCGGGCGCAACTTTGAGACACCCTCCTCGAAAAAGTCATGCTGGAGCCGCAGGATTTCGCGCGTGATGCGCTCGATGGTCTGCTGCCGCTGCTCGATGGAGTTGATGAGGAACTTTCCCGAGCGGATTTTCTCCCGCAGGTACTCGCGGTCCTTGCCGTTGACGATCCCGCGGGCGATCATCTCCTTGTAGGCGTGCGAGATGCGCAAGCGCGGGATGTAGTCGTTGTTCAGGTGAATGACCCACTCGCCGTCGTCCTTCTCCACCCGCACGTCGGGCACGATGACACGGTTCGAGTCGTCCCCGAACTTGCGCCCCGGTGCCGGATCGAGCATGGCAATCTCCTCCATCGCCTCCTGCACGTCCTCGATGGGGACGGAGGCCTTGCGGGCGATCTCGGGGATGCGGCGGCGCAGCAACAGGTCGTAGTGGTCCTTGATGATGCGCGCGGGCAGCGACTTGACACGCCCCTGGAGCTTGAGCTGGGTCAGCAGGCAGTCCTGCAAGTCTTTTGCACCGATCCCGGCGGGGTCGAAAGTCTTCAGGATCTCCGCCGCGCTCTGCACGCTGGCGAGCGGCAGGTTGGCCATGAGCGCGAGGTCCGACAGACTGGCCGTGAGAAAGCCCCGGTCATCGAGACTGCCCACGAGGTAGTCCATGGCCGAGCGCTCCAACTCGTCCAGCTCGGAGAGGTCGGCCTGCCCCAGCAGGTGCTCCTGCAAGGAGGTCTCCGAGGTGAGCGAATCAAAAAAGTGCTGGCGCTTCTCGTCGTCGTCGCGGGTGTAGGAACTGGCGGCATTCTCCTGGGCGAAGTATTCGCGAAACTCCTCGTTGAGATTGCTCAGGACCGAGTAGTCGTCCTCTCCCATCTCCAACTCGCGGGGCCGGTCCTCGTCCTCGGAGCCGGAACTGTCGTTGTCGGCGGACTGCTGTTCGAGGCTGATGCCCTCCATGGGCAGCTCTTCCAGGGTGGGATTGGCCTGTAGCTCTTCGAGAATGGTATTGCGCAGCTCCAGCGCGGGAGCCTGGAGAATCTTAAGCGACTGGCGCAGCTGGGGCGCGAGCACCAGCGACTGCGTCTGCTTCTGAACCTGCTGAAACCCTTGGTTGGCCATCGATGGTAGTCGTAATCATTGGCGTGGGGTCTCGCCAGGTGAAGGTTTATTCGTGCGCCTCAGGCCCTTCCTGTGAACCAGCGTGTGCTGGCCGAGCCCCCCTTGTCGCTGTAGAGGTCTTTGAGATAGACAGCCAGCTTTTCATTGGTGGGACCATAGCCATCGCTGTAGAGGTAAACCTCCAGCGCGGTCAGTAGTTCGGAAGCGGTCTGATAGCGCTCCTCGCGAGGGCGGGCGAGGCAGCGATGCAAGATGTCGTTGAGTTTCTCGTCAATACCCTCACGCATGCGGGTGAAGTCGGGCAAGTCCAGGTACTGGATCTTGTGCCGGGTCTGCTCCGGCAGTTCACCTTCGAAAATGTTGTAGCCCAGAAGCAGCTCGGCCAGGACGATGCCGCAGGGGAAGATGTCCGCCCGCTCATCGGTGATTTCCTTCCGCGCCTGCTCGGGCGAGAGATACTCGTCCTTGCCCGCGATGACCTCGCCTTCCTCGTTGTACATGAGGTCGAGCGCCTTGGCGATGCCGAAGTCGGTCAGCTTCACGTCGCCCTCGTAGGCGAGCATGATGTTCTTCGGGCCGACGTCACGGTGGACAATGCCCAACGGCCGCCCGTACATGTCGCGCTTGTTGTGGGCGTAGGCCAGCCCGCGCGCAATACGCGAAACGATGAACACCGCCAGCTCGACCGGGATGAGCTGATTGGTCTCCATGTGGCGGTTGATGAACTCCTCGGTATTGATGCCGTTGACGTACTCCATGACCATGAAGTACTGGCCGTCCACGGTGCCGAGGTGGTAGGTCTGGACGATATTGGTGTGGATAAGGTCAGCCACGAGGCGGGCTTCGCCGATGAAGTTTGCCCGGAACTCGTCGATGGCGGAAAACTCCTCCCGAATGACCTTGATCGCAACGACCTTGCGGAAGTCGTCGATCCCGATCTGGCGTGCCTCATAGACCATGCCCATGCCGCCCTCCGCGATTTTGCGGATGAGTTCATACTCCATGTTGTCTATGAGTCGTTTATACGCTACCACAATCCCGGCAGTTTAGGGTACATTTTCGCCTGCGCAAGCGGTTTTTTACCGGGTGAGCACGAAACCTGCTTCCCGCTGGTTGACAGACGCCGGGATTAATATATACGCTTATTGTCATGATTAAACTCACCGATAGCGCGGTCGAGCGCATTCGCTCTCTCAAGTCCAAGCTCAACGACGACACGAAGCTTCTGCGCCTCTTCGTCGAGCCGGGCGGCTGCTCCGGCTTCGAGTACGGGATGTCCTTCGACGCCGAGAAAGACGGCGACACGAAGATGGAAAGCAACGGCGTGACCCTGCTCGTGGATGCCGCCAGCCTCCAATACCTCGATGGCTGCGTGGTCAACTTCGACGACGGCCTCACCGGCAAGGGATTTGACATCTTTAATCCCAACGCCACCCACACCTGCGGCTGCGGCAAAAGCTTCAGCTAACGGGTAGCACCCGCTGGCATAGAGGGGCTCCGCCCCGGGCGGGCAAGGACCTCAATGCGGCAGTATCTCAACTTCGTAGCCGTCGGGGTCGGTGATGAAGGCCATCTGCTTGCCGTCGGCGGATGTAAATTTCTGCTTCCAGTCGCCGGGCCAGACTTCGATGCCCGCGTCTTCGAGCATCTGGCAATAGGACACGATGTCGTCCACGCGAATGCAGGTGTGGACGAGGTCCTCGGGGAACTCCACCTTGTAGTCGGGCGAATAAGTCAGTTCCAGCAGGTGGTCGCTGGCCGGGATTTTCAGGTGCGCGAGTTGGTTACCGGAGGGTGACTTGTCGGTGCGCTTGAGCACTTCGAAGCCGCAGGTCTTGCAGTACCAGTCGATGGATTTTTGCAGATCGCTGACGCGGATACGGGTATGGTCAAAAGTGACAGGCATGGGAAAGGAAGTTTATGAGTTTAAGAGTTTGAGAGTTTGGATGCGGGCGAACTTAGTCGAGTCCGGGCGTCACGTCTAGCCTGAAGCCGCCCGCCAGATGTTCGCCCGAAGTTAACCGCACTCACCTCCCCCGACAAGGCACAGTTCCCAGGGTAGAAGCCTTTCTGGCTCCGTAGGGGCGAAGCCCCTCAGTGATGCGGAAGCATCACGGGTCCAGGGCTATGCCCTGGCTTGGTGGATGGCGACGATGCCGCCGGTCATGGGGACGGCCTTGACCTCGGCAAAACCGGCGTCGAGCAACTGCTGCGAGAAGACAGAGCGGGCCGGGAATTTTTCAATCGAGTCGCCCAGGTACTCGTAGGCGTCGCGATTGCCGGTGGCGACGCGGGCCATGAGCGGGAGAATGCCCTTGAGATAGGCGTAGTAAAAGGGCTTCATCCACCACGAGGGTTGAGAGAACTCCAGGATGAAAGCCGCACCGCCGGGCCGCAGGACACGGAGCATTTCGCCCATGCCGCGCGCGCGATCCTCGAAGTTGCGCAGCCCGAAGGAAATCGTCACCGCGTCCACCGAGGCGTCGCCAAGGGGAAGATTCATGCAGTCACCGAAAGCAAAGCGCAGGTTCTCCGTGCCGGGGCGCTGGGATTTTTTGGCCTCGGCCTGATCGAGCATCGGTTGGCAGAAGTCCAGCCCGGTGATGGCCGTAAACGGAGGAAGCGTCTGGCGCAGGGTAAAGGCGACATCGCCGCTGCCGGTGGCCAGATCGACCACATCGCGGGGCTCCAGAGCCTTGACCATCTGCGCAAGGCGACGCCGCCAGCGAAAGTCCTGCCCGAAGCTGAGCAGGTGGTTGGCGGTGTCATAGCGTCCGGCGATACCGGCAAACATCCGGCTGATAGCGGCTCCTTCTGGCATGTCTTTTTTAGAAAAATAATCGGTGACGCGGCAGTCCGCGAGAATGGATAAAAATCAGGCGCCCCCTTCTTCGTTTGTTTGGGCGTTCTCGGCCATCATTTTTTTCAGGCCTTCGGGCAAATTGTCCGGACGGCGGGTCAAGTACGGGAGCACCGGGACCTTATACGTATAGGCACCCTCGTAGCGAGCCTTGCCGTAGTCGATGAGGATATATAAATAAGGCAGAAACGATTCCTCGATCTCGAAGCTGGTGTAAAAAACGTCCTCCGGCCACTCCTGGCTCCACATGCGGGCGGTCAGCTCGGCATCCTCGCTGCGGGGTTTCTGAATGACGATGCGGAAGCCGTCGAAAGTCTTCTGGCGGCTCCTGACCTTCGCATCGACGCCGACGAGGTAGATTTGCTGGCCCTGTCGCTCCTTGTGTGGGTCGATCCCGAGCCGCACGCCGACCTCGACCGCCTGCTCCGGGCTGAGCGGAACGACTTCCCGCTCCGGCTCCTGGGCGTGGGTAAGGTTCACCCCGAGCAGACCGGCGAAAACGAGGGCAAGCACGCGCATCATCCCGCTAACGCTAACGCCCCGCCGCGCAAGTTCGAGACATTATTGCGCGGGAGATGGACCGCAAAAGAGTCCGTTAATCGAGCACGAGACAGGAAAGCGCCCCCGCCTCAGATATGGCGGGAGTCGTCTTCGTTCTTGGCGCTGTAGCCGCTGTCCTGGCGGTTGTGGTTGACCTTGTTTTTCTTGGCGTAGGCGTCGTACACGTCCTGCGCGCTCATGCCCAGCACCTGAGCGAGCGAGACCAGGAAGTGAAACAGGTCCACGACTTCGACACGGGCGTTCTGCTCGTCGAACTTCTGGTACTTGGCCCACCACTTCCACGGCACCGAGTCAATCAGTTCGGCGGTCTCCTGCTGGAGGGCGCGGGTGTAGTTGAGCACCCACTCGGCCTTGCCCTTCTCGTCGAGGGCGCCGGTGTCCACGCCGATGCGCTTGTTCAGTTCGTCTTGCAGGCGAAAGATTTCCTCGAGTTTGTCCATCAGCCAAGCCATAGTGGTTCGTGCCCCGGCGGCAAGCGATTTTACCGGCTTTCCCCGCCCCACTCGCCCGGCAGGCAAAAATTGGCTTGAGCTTGAGCCGGATTTTTACAGCGTCGCATTACGAGGTAACAAAGCGTCCGGCCCCGCCGACGCCCACCGCAGTGGCAAATGAACTTGCCCTCCCTCGCCGATCGACCCCGGCGCCGACCGATAATTATCCTCGCCGGGACATTCCTAGAATCCAAGCAAACAATGCCTTCATACGAAACCCCTTCGAAACGGGAAGTCCCCGGTGACGAAGCCAACTACCAGCCCGGAAGCAACGCCAAAGCAGAACTCCCCGAGGTCCCGGCTGAAGAACGCGACGAGAACGAAGACCGCAAGGCCATCACCTGGAGCGAACTGGCGGAAGAAAAAGAAAAAGGCGACGAAGTTCTCGCCTCCCTGCTGGAAACCGGCCCCCGCGCCCCCTGCCAGATTACGACCGACGGCTCTGCCCCGCAGAGCTCCGTGCGTCGCTTCACGCCCGCCACCGACGACTCCGCCAACGTAAGCCTGCGCGCCCGCGCCAAGGCCCCTTCCAATAAGGGCAAAAACGGTGCCTCCGGCCCTCAGCCCGGCGAGGTTGACCCGACCAGCGCGGTCGAGTCCCTCAGCGGACACGCCGCCAACGGCTATCCGGAGCGTCCCGAGCGCCCGCGCCGCGAGCGCAGGCCCGACAGGGACGAAACGCAGGAAAGCAGCTTTTCCGAAGACGACGAGCAGGCCGCGCCCGCCAAGGAGCGTTTTTACGCCAAGGACGAAGAGAACGAGGACGACGATGTCCCGATGGAATTCTCCCGCCAGCGGGACGACTCCGACAACGCGAACGACAATAACGACGACGAGGATAACGACTCCGACGGCGAAGCCCGCGCACAATCGGCCTCTGACGAGGATTCCTCCGACGAAGCCGCCCCGCGCAAGCGCCGCCGTCGTCGCCGCTCAGGCCGCCGTTCCGAGGGCGAAAGCTCCGGCGATGACGAAGCTTCCGGCAACCGCGAACGCGGCCCCCGCCGCGAGCGTGGCGAACGTCCGGAACGCGAAGGACGCGAACGTGGCGAAGGACGCGAACGTGGCGAAGGCCGTGAGCGCGGTGAACGCCGCTCCCGTGGAGGACGCGGTGAGCGCAGTCCGCGTTCCGAAGATGGCCAGCGCTCCGAAGGCGGTTCGCGCCGTCGCGGAGAAGGCCGCGACCGCTCCGGTAACGACCGTCCCGCCCGCGCGGAAAAGCCCGCCGCACGAGAACTTCCCGCCAGCAAGCCGACCGGCCTGTTCGGGCGCGTCAAGTCCGTGCTCGGTTCCATTTTCGGTGGCTCCACCGAGCCCACCCCGGCCAAGGCCGAAAAGGAAACATCTTCTGACGACAGCGATTCCCGCCGCCGCGGCCCCCGTCAGGGGGGTAACCGCCAAGGTGGCAACCGCCGCCGCCAGGGTGGCAGCGGGAATGGTGGCCGTTCGCGTGACGGTGGTAACCGCCAGCCGCGCTCCGAAGGGGGCAGCGGCGAAGGCAGTGACCAGCCGCGCCGTCGCCGTCGTCGTCGCTCTTCCGGGGGCGGACGCCGCCGCGAAGGCAGTGGCGAAAACCGCTCCAACGATTAATCGGAAGTGCCCGCATGGACGTCGTCCGCATCAGGGGTGGCCGGCGACTGGCCGGTACGGTTGAAATCGGCGGGGCGAAAAACGCCTGCCTGCCGATATTTTCCGCCTGCCTGCTTACCGCCGAGCCCGTCACCATCCGCAACGTCCCCGACCTGAGCGACGTCCGCTTCATGGCGGACATCCTCGAACGGCTCGGGGCCACCGTTGAGCGGCTCGATCCGCACACCTGGCGCATCACCGCCGCACAGGTGGCCACCCGCGCCCCCTACGACCTGGTCCGCAAGATGCGGGCTTCGGTCTGCCTGATGGGGCCGATGGTCGCCCGCATGAAGCGCGCGGAGGTCTCTCTCCCGGGCGGTTGCGTGATCGGCCCGCGCCCCATCGACCTGCACCTCAAGGGGCTGTCCAAGCTCAACTGTGGGGTCGAAATCGAGGCCGGGTACGTCAAGCTCGATGGCTCGCGCATGCGCGGGGGGGAAGTCTTTCTCGGTGGCCGCCACGGCAGCACCGTCACCGGCACGGCCAACATCCTGATGGCCGCCGTGCTCACCCCCGGTCGCACGCGCATCGACAGCGCCGCCTGCGAGCCGGAAGTCGTTGACCTTTGCCGCCTACTCATTTCTATGGGCGCGAAAATCGAGGGTGTCGGCAGCCACGCCATCCACATCGAAGGCGTCGAGGCCCTGCACGGGGCGGACTACAGCGTCCTGCACGACCGGATCGAGGCGGGCACCTACCTGCTGGCCGGGGCCATCACCCACAGCGACATCACGGTAAAAGGTGCCCAGGCCGAACACATGGCGGCATTTCTGGACAAGCTTTCCGAGGCCGGACTGGTCTTTGAGATCGTGGACGCAGCCACCATCCGCGTCCGGGGCGACCAGTCGGACCTGCGGCCGGTGGACGTCATCACCCTGCCCCACCCCGGCTTTCCGACCGACCTGCAAGCCCAGACCTGCGCCCTGCTGGCGCTCATCCCGGGCCTGAGCATCGTCACCGAGCGCGTCTATCCGAACCGCTTCATGCACGTCCCCGAGCTGGGCCGCATGGGCGCGGATATTTCCATCGAAGGCCCCAGCGCGGTCATCAAGGGAGGGCGTCCGCTCTCCGGCGCGCCCGTCATGGCCAGCGACCTGCGCGCCAGCGCGGCGCTGATCCTGGCCGGTCTCGCCGCCAGCGGCGAAACCTGGGTCCAGCGCATTTACCACCTCGACCGCGGTTACGAGAAGTTCGACGAAAAGCTCGCTTCCCTCGGCGCGGACGTGGCCCGGCTCAGCGACACCGAGATGCCCAAGGATCTCTCCGTCGAGGCCTGAGCACGTATGCCCCCATCTCCTTCCCGCCTGTTATTTCTTCAACAAACCCGTCAGGTTAGATAGGCCCCGTCTCAAGATTGAATACCATTTCTCCCCCGTTTGATTCTCAAAAAAAGATTTAACAGGAAGGCCGGAAAGTAAGGAAAGAAACGCCTTCGATCTTCCTTTTCGTTCTTTCCGCCCTTGCTCTTAAATCCCTTGATTGTGTCAGGCGGTTAGAAGACAGGTCTCATTTCAGTTTAGAAACGACATAAGTGGACAATCCCGCGTCACGCTCTGGACGCAGGGGCGAAAACGGCCTAGGTTCATGGGCGTTGATATAATTTCCTCAACATCGGCATCTGTCGTCCCTCTCTCATGAAACGTCTTTCCCTGCACCACACCACGCGGTACGAGTTCCAGCAGCCGGTCCGTCTCGGCCCGCATACGCTCCTGATCCGGCCCCGCGTCGGCCACGATGTCCGCATTGAGAGCAGCACCCTCGACATTTCGCCGCAGCCCGCGCACATCCGCTGGCAACGCGACCTGTACGGAAATTCCCT